>CALSSS010000004.1:0-254539 GCA_943789075.1 uncultured Candidatus Pelagibacter sp.
TAAATGATAGGCTTGCAGAAGAGAGCATTTCATCAAAAAATGCACTTACAGTTTTTGGCATTCCTTGGCCACCATATTTTGGATCACAAGATAAAGAAGTCCAACCATCTTCAATATATTTTTGGTACGCTTCTTTATATCCTGGGGGTGTTCTTACTACTCCATTTTCTAAAACTGCAGGATTTTCATCTCCTATTTTTGCAAGTGGTAAAATTAAATTTTGATTTATTTTTGCTGCCTCCTCTAATATATCCTTAACTAGTTCAGAGCTGACTTCTTTATATTTTTCTAATTCATTGTAATTTTTGTTGTCTCTCAATTTCTCAAAAAGAAACATCATGTCTTCTACTGGAGCAGAATAGGTTGGCATAAAAATAGTTTAGAATAATTAATAGATTATTGCAATTTTGAAATTATCGCATCACCCATTTGAGAAGTTGAAACCTCTTTTGTGCCTTCTGATAGAATATCTTTAGTTCTTAAGCCGTCATTTAGTACATCTTGAACCGCTTTCTCTAAAGCCTCCGCCTCTTTATCTAAATCCAAAGAATATTTTAAAGCCATTGCAAAACTTAAAATACTAGCGATTGGATTAGCAATTCCTTTGCCGGCTATATCAGGTGCCGATCCATGAATGGGTTCGTACATTGCTCTCATTTCTCCTTCTTTATTTTTAGCTCCTAATGATGCTGATGGCAGTAAACCTAACGAACCAGTTAACATTGAGGCTTGATCAGATAACATGTCTCCAAACAAATTATCCGTAACAATCACATCAAATTGTTTTGGATTTCTTAATAACTGCATAGCGCAGTTGTCTGCAAGCATATGACTTAGTTCTACATCCTTATATTCTTTGTCATGTAATTCTTGAACTTCTTCTTTCCACAATTGCCCAGCTTCCATCACGTTAGATTTTTCACACGAAGTAACTTTGTTGGATCTTTTTCTTGCTAAATCGAAGGCAACTTTAGCCACTCTAACTATCTCGCTAGTAGTATAAGTGTGAGTATTTATGCCTTTTCTTTCTCCATTTTCTATTGGTTTAATTCCTCTTGGTTCTCCAAAATAAATTCCACCTGTTAATTCTCTTACAATCATTATATCTAATCCGGATACAATCTCTGGCTTTAAAGTTGATGCATCAACTAATTGCTCAAAGCAAATTGCTGGTCTCAAATTTGCAAATAATTTTAATTCTTTTCTTAATTTCAATAATGCTCTTTCAGGTTTTTTAGAAAAATCTAAATTATCCCACTTTGGACCACCAACAGCTCCTAACATTACAACTTCACTTTCTAAAGCTTTATAAAAAACTTCATCTGTAATTGGAGTTCCATGTTTATCGTAAGAACATCCTCCAGCTAAATCTTGATCAATCTCAAAGTCCAAAGATTTATTTGAATTTAACCATTGAATAATTTTTTTCACTTCCTGAATTACTTCAGGACCAATGCCATCCCCAGGTAAAAGTAAAATTTTTCTTTTTTTTACTTTAATCATTAAATATCCATGGCTTAGTATTTTTTAAATTTTCCTCAAATGTCATGATTTTATCTTTTTTTGCTAATGAAAGAGCAATATCATCTAATCCCTCTAATAGGCATTTTTTTTTAAAAGGATCAATATCAAACTTTATTTCATTATTTCCAAAAATTATTTTCTCTTCCATTAAATCAATTGCTATTTCCTCTTTTCTTTTTGAATATTCAGATAATTCTTTAATTTTATTTTCTTCCAAAGTAATTGGCAAAATTCCATTTTTAAAACAATTATTATAAAAAATATCTGCATAGCTTGAGCTTATCACACATGTTATTCCAAAATCTAATAATGCCCAGGGCGCATGTTCTCTTGATGACCCACAGCCAAAATTTTTACCTGCAATTAATATTTTTGATTGAATGTAAGGCTCTTGATTTAAAACAAAATCTTTTAAACTATTACCGTTATCATCGTACCTCATTTCGAAGAATAAATTTTTACCAAGTCCAGTTCTCTTAATTGTTTTTAAGAACTGTTTAGGAATAATCATATCTGTATCAATATTAACTATTGGTAAATAAGCTGGAATGCTTTTAAGTGTATTAAATTTTTTCATTTCTAATTTTGATATTTTCTAACATCATCAAGATTTCCAGAAATGGCTGCAGCAGCTGCCATTCCAGGGCTTACTAAATGCGTACGCCCACCTCTTCCTTGTCGACCTTCAAAGTTTCTATTTGATGTTGATGCGCATCTTTCCTCTGGTTTTAATTTATCAGCATTCATAGCTAAACACATAGAGCAACCTGGCTCTCTCCATTCAAATCCTGACTCTATAAAGATTTTATCAAGCCCTTCTTGTTCTGCTTGTTCTTTAACTAACCCAGATCCTGGAACAACCATTGCATGAACATGTGCTGCTTTTTTTTTATCCTTTAATATTTTTGCAGCCTCTCTTAAATCCTCTATTCTACCATTTGTACAACTTCCAATAAAAACTTTATCAATTTTTATATCTGTAGCTAATGTATCAGCCTTTAAACCCATATATTTCAAAGATCTTTCTATAGAATTTTTCTTATCCTCATCTTTTTCATTTTGTGGGTTTGGAACTTTGCCATCAATAGTGATGACGTCTTGAGGAGATGTTCCCCAAGTAATCATGGGAAGAATATCTTCTGCAACCAAGTTTATTTCTTTATCAAATTTAGCACCATCATCTGTTTTTAAACTCATCCAATATTTCATAGCTTTATCCCAATCTGTATTTTTTGGGGACATTGGCTTGCCTTTTAAATATTCAAAAATTTTTTCGTCTGGGGCTATTAATCCAGCTCTTGCTCCACCTTCAATTGTCATATTGCAAATTGTCATTCTTTGCTCAACACTTAAGGATGAAATTAGGCTACCTGAATATTCTATAACAGATCCTGTTCCACCTGCAGTACCAATAACACCTATAATTTGTAAAATTACATCTTTTGAAGTCACACCAATTGGAAGCTTTCCATTTACATTTATTCTAAAATTTTTTGCTTTTTTTTGCACTAAGGTTTGAGTTGCTAAAACATGTTCAACTTCAGATGTGCCTATACCAAAAGCTAGGGCTCCAAATGCTCCATGGGTTGCTGTATGACTATCTCCACAAACAATTACTGTTCCTGGTTGTGTAAATCCTTGCTCTGGTCCAATAATATGAACTATACCTTGTCGTTTATCATTCATTCCTAAATATTGAATTCCAAACTCTTTACAATTGTTTTCCAAAGTATCTACTTGAATTTTTGACTCTGCATCAGCAATACCCTTAGATCTATCAGTAGTTGGAACATTATGATCTGCAACAGCTAGGGTAAGACTTGGTTGTCTTACTTTTCTATTTGCATTTCTTAATCCTTCAAATGCTTGGGGGCTTGTAACTTCATGGACTAAATGCCTATCAACAAAAAGTAGGGCTGTTCCATCTTCCTGCTGATCAACTAAATGATCGTTCCAAATTTTATCGTAAAGAGTTAAAGGCATTGAAAAAAAATTATTTTTTTTCTTCAGTTTTTTCTATTTTTGTTTCAACTTGAGCTTCTGGTTGTTTTTCAGTCTCAGCTTCTACAGCTTCTACTGGTGCTAAAGTTTCTTCTGTTACTGTTTCAGGCTTAACATCAACTTCTATACCTATTTTTTTTCTAATTTTTTCTGCAATTCTAGCTGATTTACCTGTTCTATCTCTTAAGTAATATAATTTAGCTCTTCTAACTTTTCCATGTCTTATTACAGTAATTGAGTCAATAACGGTTCCATATAAAGGAAACGTTCTTTCAACACCTTCACCAAATGAAATTTTTCTAACTGTAAATGATGAATTAAGATCTCTATTTTTTCTAGCAATACAAACACCTTCGAAATACTGAATTCTATCTTTTTTTCCTTCAGTAATTCTCACACCAACTTTAATAACATCGCCAGGAAAAAATTCTGGTATCTTTTTTTCTGCTAATATCTTTTTAACGTTAAATTGGTTTATTTCTTCAATCGTTTTCATAATGCTATATTTTTAATTAGTTTTTCTTATACTTTTCCCATAAATCTGGTCTTCGGACGCGTGTTATAGCCTCTGATTGTGATAAACGCCAGTCTTTAATTTTGTTATGATCTCCTGATAATAGCACATCTGGAACGCTTTTTTCCTCCCAAATTTGAGGTTTTGTGTACTGGGGATACTCTAAAAGTCCATTCTCAAAGCTCTCATCACTTTTTGATTGTTCATTTCCCAAAACGCCAGGTAATAATCTTAGAATACTATCTAAAACAACAAATGAAGCCGTTTCTCCTCCTGACAAAATAAAATCACCAATGCTAAGTTCTTCAATATTTCTGGTCGACAATATTCTTTCATCAACACCCTCAAAGTGTCCACAAATTAAACTTACAGATTTTTCTCTTGATAATTCTAAAGCTAATTTTTGATCAAGTTTTTTTCCTTTAGGAGATAAATAAAAAATTCTTTCTCCTTCCTTTTTATTTTGATCAATAGATTTTGCTAATACATCAGCCTTTAGCAACATTCCAGAACCACCTCCAAATGGAGTGTCATCTACAGTTTTGTGTTTATCTTCTGCTGCATCTCTTATGTTTACAACTTTTAAATCCCAGATTTTATTTGCTAAAGCTTTCCCATAAAGCCCCTTGCTTAAAGGGCCGGGAAAAATATCTGGGTAAAGTGTAAAAATTTGAGCTTGCCACATAAGTCAAACTATTTTGCCTCTTCTTTAGGAGCTGCCTCTGCTTTTGGAGCTTCTTCTTTAGGAGCTTCTGCTTTAGGAGCTGCCTCTGCTTTTGGAGCTTCTTCTTTAGGAGCTTCTGCTTTAGGAGCTGCCTCTGCTTTTGGAGCTTCTGCTTTAGGAGCTGCCTCTGCTTTTGGAGCTTCTTCTTTTGGAGCATCTGCTTTAGGAGCTGCCTCTGCTTTTGGAGCTTCATCACCTTCTTTTTTTCTTTCTTTTTTTGGAACCGCTTTAAGAGGATTGCTTCCATTTACTGGCATTGTGATTAAATTATTTTCACCTAATATTCTTGCAACTCTAGTAGTTGGTTGTGCACCTTCACCTAACCAATATTTAATTCTTTCAGCTTCTAGTCCAACTCTTTCTTTTTTATCTTTTGGTAAAAGAGGATTAAAAAATCCTACCTTCTCAATAAATCTTCCATCTCTTGCACGTCGGCTATCAGCTACAACTACTTTGTAAACTGGTCTTTTTTTTGTTCCACCTCTTGATAGTCTTATTTTTAACATTTCTTCTCCTTTATTATTTAAGTTGATTTAGTAGCTCTGGAGGTATTCCTTTATCGGACATACCCTTCAGGTTTCCTTTTGACATCTTTTTCATCATTTCAGACATCATTTTAAATTGCTTAAGCAATTTATTGATAGTGGCCGCATCTGTTCCAGAGCCATTAGCAATTCTTTTTTTCCTAGAACCATCAATGATTTTAGGATTTCCTCTTTCTTTTTTCGTCATAGATAAAATTATTGCTTCATTTTGAGAAATAATTTTTTCATCAATTCCTGCAGTATCCATTTGTGCCTTCATCTTAGAAACACCTGGCATAAATGACATTATCCCCTCTATTCCACCCATTTTTTTCATTTGTCTTAGCTGAGTTAAATAGTCCTCCATCGAAAATTGACCTTTTTTTAAATTCTCTTCTGCTTTTTTTATGTTCTCTTCACCAAGATCTTCAGCTGCTTTCTCAACTAGAGAAACAATATCACCCATACCTAATATTCTATTTGCTATTCTATCTGGATGAAAAACTTCTAAATTTTCTGTTTTTTCACCTACCCCTAAAAATTTAATTGGAACTTGAGAGACATACTTCATACTAAGTGCAGCTCCACCTCTTGCATCACCATCGGCTCTAGTCAAAACAATACCGGTTAAATTCACGGTATTTTTAAACTCTTTAGCAACCTCTGCTGCTACTTGCCCTGTTAATGAATCTGCGACCAAAAAAGTTTCTGTTGGATTAATTATACTCTCTATTTGTTTAATCTCACTCATCATCTGAAGATCAATTTGAGTCCTTCCTGCTGTATCAAATAATATAATTTCTGCCCCATTTAAATTAGCAGCACTTACTGCTCTTCTACAAATATCTGCTGGCAATTGTCCTTCAATAATTGGTAAAGTTAAAATATTGTTTTGTTCACCTAAGGATTTAAGTTGCTCTTGTGCTGCTGGTCTGTAGACATCAAGGCTGACCATCATTAATTTCTTTTTTTTATTTTTTTCTAAGTATTTTGCTAATTTTGCAGTAGTTGTAGTTTTACCCGAACCTTGCAAGCCCACTAGCATCATCGAAACTGGTGGAACAGCATTTAAATTAATATCTGTGTTGCTTTCACCTAAAAAACTTACCAACTCATCGTGAACAATTTTAACAACCATATCCCCCGGAGAGGTTGATCTAATTATTTCTTGTCCTAAAACTTTTGGCTTAACTCTTGTTATAAAATCTTTAGCTACATCAAGCGATACATCAGCTTCCAAGAGAGCTTGTCTAATAGCTCTTAAACCTTCATCAACTTGATTTTCATCAAGTGATGGTGCTTTTTTTAAAGAAGAAAAGATTTCTTCAAATTTATTTGTTAAGTTTTCAAACATTTTTTTTACACATAGCAGTACTGCACTAGTGGGCGAATCCTCGCTGACTAGTGTTGATCTCTTTGTTACCAAAGACACCACAAATTTAACGTTTTTGTGGGAACGGCAACAACCTATAATAGAGGTACAAAAAGTCAATAAATAAGTTAAATATCTATATATGGATATTAAAGCATTTAAAATGGATGGTTTAGGCAATGATTTCGTTATCATTGATTTAAGAAAAAAGGACTTAAATTTAAACAAAGATCAAATAATCAAAATATGTGATCGTAATTTCATTGGATGTGATCAGCTAATTTTGATTAAAAAAAATAAAACAAATGATGCTGACGCAGAACTAGTTTTTTATAATTCAGATGGCAGTATATCTGGAGCCTGCGGAAATGGTACTCGATGTGTTGCGGAGTTCCTATCAAGAGAAAATGGGCAAAAGGAAATAACAGTTTTGACAGAGTCGGGTTCGCTAAAATCTAATATCATTGAAAATAAATTGGTAGAAACTGAGATAGGAATAGCAAAAACAGATTGGCAAGAAATTCCTTTAATTAGAGAAATGAATACAAAAAATTTGAAAATTGAGATTATAGATGACAATAATATTAAATTTATTGGGGGTACAGCCGTTAATGTTGGCAATCCACATATAATATTTTTTGTAGAAGAAATAGAAAAATTTGATTTGAAAAACCTTGGTCCAAAAATTGAACATCATGAATTTTTTCCAGAAAAATGCAATGTTACTCTTGCAAAAGTTATAAATAAAAATCTAATAAAAGTTAAAGTTTGGGAAAGAGGTGCTGGACTTACTAAGGCATGTGGTACTGCAGCTTGTGCAACTGCTGTTGCAGCAAATATAAATCAACTAGCTGATAAAACTTTAGACATTGAGTTTGCTCTAGGAAAACTAACAATTTTTATTGACGAAAGAAATAGTGTTTTTATGAAGGGACCAGTCTCTGATATTCAAGATATAGATATTAAATTATAATGGGAATTTTTGATAAATTTAAAATTGGTTTTAAAAAAAGTGCATCTACTTTCACCTCTGGTTTAAGAGATATAATTATCAAAAAAGAAATTGATGACAAAACATTAGATCAAATAGAGGAATACTTAATTCAGTCAGATGTTGGTCTTGTTGCAGCCGAAGAAATTAAAAAGATTATTTCTGAAGAAAAAATTAATCCTAAAAAAGATATTATGAATGAGGTTAATTTAATTCTTAAAAATTATATAATCACATTAATGAAACCATTAGAAAACCAAAATTTTTTTGATAAGAAAGAAACACTCAATGCAGTATTAATATCAGGAGTTAATGGAGTTGGTAAAACTACAACCATAGGTAAAATAGGTAAAATTTTAAAATCTAATGGAAATAAAGTTATGTTTTCTGCGTGTGACACATTTAGAGCAGCAGCTATCGAGCAGTTAGAAAGCTGGGCGAATAAAATTGATATACAAATCACTAAATCATCACAAGGGTCTGATCCAGCCTCTGTTGCATACAAGGCTATAGAGGAAGCATTAAAAGAAGGTTTTAATCATGTGTTAATTGATACAGCTGGACGATTACAAAATAAAAAAAACTTAATGGAAGAATATAAGAAAATTGCTAATGTAACTAAAAAAATAGATCCTAATGCACCACATGATGTAATTTTGGTTTTAGATGCTACTTCAGGACAAAATGTAATTAACCAAGTAGAGGAATTTAATAAAATTATCCCTGTTACGGGTCTAATAATGACAAAATTAGATGGAACAGCAAAAGGGGGTATTTTATTAGCTCTTGCTAAAAAATATCAGCTACCAATAATTGCTTTGGGACTTGGAGAAAAAGAAGATGATTTACAAATCTTTAATGCAGAAAAGTTTGCAGAAGCTTTTATCAATATTAATTAATCAAGTTATTAGAAATTAAAGGTTTGTAATAATTACATTTATAATTTTCTTGTAGATGTGAATGTCCACAATTTTTTGCAACTGATGAAATTATAAATTCTAGTTTTCCAGTAGAGGAATATTGATTTAATTTCTTATTCGCAATATCAAATTGAAAATTTGTTTTGATATTTTTAATTGCACTAATCATAATTAGTGTATTGTTATCCCTTAGTAGGTAATACGCAAAATCCTCTGGAAAAACTGGAAAATCATACTCTTCTAAAAAAAATTTAGCTTGTGATGGAAACCATTCATAAGAGATTAAAGGGGATGAAGTTTTTGTTTTATAGTCATAAATATATAGATCCTGGGGAAAATCAGTAACATAATTAAAATTTTCTCCTCTTGCTAAAATAGATTTTTCTCTAGTTTTAAAATAAAGACTAAAATTTTTATCATAAGAATTCATTTGACCTACATGAAAAAGATTATCTGTATTATAATTTGTCTCATCGGAGTATGTAAAATTACTGAAAGAAATTATAATTAATAAAGATATAATAAATCTTAGCACTCTTAATATTTAAAAATAAAATCTGTAAATTATTTGGTCAGATTGTGGCTTAATTTAAACTCTTTAAATATTCCTTCAAAACTACTATCATTTTTTTGTTGTATTCCATCATGTGATTATCTTTTTCGGAAAAGTAAGAATACTTTGGTTCATTTGCTAATTCATACATTTTTTTACCCATCCAAAATGGCACTATTTTATCTGCTTCTCCATGCATAATCAGAATTGGAGACTTAAAATTTTTAATTTTTTTGTCACTTTCGTATTTATCTTTAAGTAAAAATCTGATTGGAAAATATGGATATACATTTTTTGCTGCATCAACCATAGATGTAAATGGAGATTCTAATATAATACCTGCAAATTTACGCTTTTGAGCAACATGAGTTGCAATTCCAGTACCTAATGACTCACCATAAAGAATAATGTCATTATCTTTAAGTCCTTTTCCTTTTAACCAATTAATTGCACTCTCGCCATCTTCATATAATCCTTTTTCTGATGGTTTGCCTAAGTTGCCACTAAATCCTCTCCAGGAAATGATTAGAAAGTTTATATTCATTTCTTTAAAATGATTAATTTTATGTATTCTATTTTCTAATGTTCCTGCATTGCCATGAAAGAAAACCAGAGTTTTAAAATTTATAAGATCTTTTTCATGAAACCATCCAAGTAATTCAATATTATCACCTGTCTCAATCTTTACTTTTTCTATTTTAACTTTTAATTCATCACCAGAATAGTTATTTTCTTTTGGATGATATAATAAATTTCGTTGAAATATAAATATAATAAAAAGTAAAGAAAAGTAAGCTATTGGTATAATTAAAATTAACTTCAATAAATACTCTTTAAGTTTTTTTTTCATATTTATTTTTTTTTTTAACTAAATAAACACCACCAAAAACTAAGGCTGTTCCTAGATAGTGATAATATTCAAGCTGTTCATTAAAAAATAGCACTCCATAAATGGCACTATAAACTGTAAAGATATAAAGTGTAAAACCTGTTATGGAGGCCCCAAGTTTTTTTTGTGCCATGGTATATAATGTAAAAGCTATTATTCCTGGGGAAATAGCAGCAAATAAAACCCAAATGAAAAAGTCTTCATTAAAAATTGTTTTAACAAAAAAAATTTCTTCAATCAAATAAAATGGAAATAAACTAACTACACCAAAAAATGCAATCAATGTAAATCTATCAAAAATTTTTAAATTTGTTTTCCAATAAAATAAATAAATTGAATAAAGGGCCCAACCTATTGCAGAAGCTAACATCCAGAGGTCACCAATTGTAAATTTTAAGCTAATTAATAAAGATAAGTCACCTTTAATAATAATAGCAAAAACCCCAACTAAACAAGAAACTAGACCTACAATTCTTAAAAAATTTATTTTCTCTTTAAAAAAAATACTTGAAATTAAAATTATAAATATTGGTGATGAGGAATATATAATTCCCATGTTTGTAACGGTTGTTGTTTGGCCTGCTAAAAATGGAAAGGCGCCACAAACACCACACCCCATTGACCCAATAAAGAATATTCTTTTGTATTCTTGTTTTACAAATTTAAAGTTTTTTTTAAGAGAGCTATAGGTAAAAGGTAATAATATTAAGAATACAGCAGTCCACCGCCAAAATGCTAGAGAAATTGGAGGCACATATTCAACTCCACCTCTTGCAACGATTAGATTGCTTGCCATAAAAATAGGTTGAATGAAAAGTAATAAAAAAGGTAAATAATTATTCTTTGAATTATTCACTAAAAATTTGATTTATTTTTTATCGAAATAAGCTTCGTAAATCATCATTCCAATTGCTAGAGCCATTAAGATATATACGGGTAACACGTCCCAAAAACCAATCATAGAAGATCTAGTTAAGGTTGTTGCAAGTCCAATAAGAAATATTGTTGCAAGACACGATCCTAAAAATGTTGATATTTTATTTAGCATATTTTTTACAATTTTTTTCTAACCAATTAGCTACACCAAGAAATCTTAGGTCATCTAACTTGTCTCCAACTAATTGAATTCCTAATGGTAAATTATTTGCACCGATAAGTAAAGGTAATGAGATAGACGGCAAACCCATATATGTCCAAATAGTTGAGAATTCTGGGCTACCTGTGCTCTTTAAACCCTTTGGAGCAACGCCAGACGATGACGGAGTTAATACTCCATGAAAATCTTCAAAAACCTCTTTATAAGACTCGTAGCTTCTTTTCATAAAGTCTATTGCTTCAGCATATTCTTTTGCTGAGTATTTTAGTCCTCTTTCAATTGCACTAACCATCTCTTTAGAAAGAAATTTTTTAGATTTTTTATAATAACCTTGAAAATTATTTGCCATATCAGTTTCATGAATTATTTTATGATATTTTGGAATGTCATCAAAATAAGATGGGGTATCAAAAACCTCAATATTTTTACTAAAAGTTTTTATAAAGAAATCAAAAGATTTTTGGGACTCTTTATCAATATTTTTCCAATTTTTAGTTTTGTAAAAAATAAACTTTGGCTCATATATTGGACCCTTTTTACAAACATTTAACATTTCATCTGCAGCATAATGAATAGTTGATGGATCATATAAATCTTTTTTAATTAATGATTTTGCAAACAAGGCAACATCTTCAACCGTTTTTCCAAAAACTCCGATGTGATCTAATTTATCAGACTGTCTCATAACTCCACTTCTTGAAATTAATCCATAAGAAGGCTTATAGCCTACAACCCCACAGTAAGAAGCGGGCCTAATAACTGAGCCGTTAGTTTGGGTTCCAATTGATAGGGGCGCCATATGTGCTGCAATGACAGCTGCTGAACCACTTGATGATCCCCCTGGCGTTCTTGTGTTGTCGTGTGGATTGGTAGTTTTTCCAGGATGGAAATATGCAAGTTCTGTGGTTACAGTTTTACCCATCACTATCGCTCCTTCAATCTTAAGTAAATTAACTACCTCTGAATCTTGTGAGCTAGGCATTTTTTTTCTTAAGGGAGAACCACATTCAGTAGGCATTTCAAATGTGCCAATTATATCTTTAACCGCAATTGGTAAGCCATGTAATGAGCCTAGTGGTTTACCTGATTTTCTATACTCATCTGCCTCTACAGCTTTTTCTAAAAGCTTTTTTTTATCAAAATATTGCCATGCCTTTACATCTTTTTCAAATTTTTCAATTCTCTCAATATATTGTGTACAAACTTCAACTGAAGATAATTGACCTGATTTTAAATGTTCAGCCAATTTGTTGGCTGTGAGTGTAAAAATATTTAACATTTGGTTTGTCTAATTTGCAAATAACGTTTCTGGCAACCATAAGGCAATACCTGGAAACATATACATAAGAAACATAGCAAATATTACTATGCCCAAGAATGGCATAATGCCTGCAAATATTTCCATCAATTCAACATTTTTCTTTTGAACACCCTTTAAATAATAAGCTGACATTGCCATTGGAGGAGTTAAGAAAGATGTTTGTAAATTAAGAGCAATTAACATTGCAAAGAAATATGGATTAACATCAAATACCTCTAGAAGCGGTAAAAATATTGGAACAAATATAATTAAGATTTCAGTCCATTCTAACGGCCATCCTAAAAGAAAAATAATAATTTGTGTGATAATTAAAAATTGCCATGTATTTATATTTATTGATGTAAAGAAATGTTCAAAAATTTCATGGCCACCTAGATAAGAAAATACAGAAGAAAAAGTCCAAGAACCAATAAATAACCACATAATCATAGCTGTAGTTTTTGCAGTTAGAAAAACAGACTCTTTAAAACTTTGCCATTTAAGTGTTTTGTAAAACCAAGATAACAATATAGCACCAAATGCTCCTGCTGCTGCGGCCTCTGCTGGCGTTGCTATACCTGCTAAGATTGTTCCAAGAACCAACATAATTAATCCAAAAAGAGGGACGAAAGAAACTAATACTTCTTTTAAAATTTCAGCTCGTGGTGGAATATCTTCTGCTCTTGGCTTAGGTGCAATTGATGGTTGGAGCCAAGCTCTACCCACAGCGTAAGCTATATAAAGTCCTGCAAGTAAAAGTCCTGGAAAAATTGCTGCCGCAAATAATCTCAAAGGAGATAACTGGGCTATTACTGAATAAACAATTAACATAATACTAGGTGGTATTAAAATACCCAAACATCCACCCGCACAAATTACTCCTGAAGCAAATTTTTTATCATATCCTGCTTTAACCATCGCAGGCCAAGCAAGTAGACCCATTAGGGTTACAACCGCACCAATAATTCCTGTTGCTGTAGAAAACAAAGTACATGTTATTAGAGCGGCTACTGCCATTGAAGCTGGTAATCTATGAGCTGCAAGTCTTATTGCAAAAAATAATTTTGCTACAATGCCAGCTCTTTCAACTAAATATCCCATGAATAAAAACAGTGGTACAGCGGTGAGCACGTTATTATCCATAACGGTGTATGTGTTTTTTACAAATAAAGAAAATATTCTATTATCAAATACATGATCCATTAAAGCAGGATCGTAATAAGCATAATACCCAAAACCTATTCCCATTGCCATTAAAGTGAAGGCAATTGGAAAACCTAATAGCACTGCAAATAAAAATAGTCCCATCATGAAGATGGCTACTTCTGGATTTGTTAAACTAAATAACATCTCTTTGATCCTCGTCTTGTGCTGTTCTCATTAAAATTTGCTCTGTCTCTTCAGCAACAACCATTCTTGCTGGCCAATGTCCAGTTTTAATACAAATAATTGCTCTAAATACTTCAGCTATTCCCTGAATAACCAAAAATATTCCCGCGGCAGGTATTAAAGATTTTACCATGTAAATATTAATTTGTGCCGGGCTACTCCAACTAGTCTCTTTTATCTTCCAAGCAAGTGCAGCATATTCATAACCATAAAATGCTAAAGAAACGACACCAGGAAAAAAGAAAATAAAATAAAGTACTAAATCAATATAGCCTTGTGTTCTTGGTTTAAATAATCTGTAAATTACATCTCCTCTAACATGAGATTCTGTTGCTAAACAATAAGCACCTGACATCATCAATATCGCACCATACATCTGCATACTAAAGTCAAAATTCCAAAGTGTTGGCTTATTAAATACATAGGCCATCATAACTTCATAACAAGTTCCACCCATCAAAATAACAATACACCAAGAAAAAGCCTTACCTATTGAGGTGCTTAATGTGTCAGCTAATTTTATGTAGGCTCTCATCATGATTTGAATAGGATACTCTAATTTTGTTAAAAACTGTACTATAAAAAAAAGGGGGCCGAAACCCCCTTCTTAAATTATTAAAAAGTTAATTAGATTTTAACTTTTCCAATTGGTCCAAACTCATTTTCATAAGCTAGTTTGTAATTAGGCTGATTCATCAGCAAGTACTTCATTACTTTCTTAGCGTATGCTTTTTGAGAGTCTACCACTTTTTTGAAGAATGCATCTTTTCCAGAGAATTCTCCAACAACTTTATCCCAACCTTTTAACTGTTCAGCTAAAATGGCATCAGATGTTTGGTAAACGTTAACCTTATGTTTGTTCATCAATTCAGCTAAACTGTCAGAGTATCTAACAAGTGCTTTGAAGTAGTTATCTGAGTTAGCAGCATAAGCAGCGTTCTTCAAGATAGCTTGATGAGCAGGTGAAAGGCTTTTCAGTCTCTTAGTGTTCATAGGAATTTCAAACATCTCTTGAGATTGATGGAAACTTCCTAAGTGATAGTGTTTAGAGACATCTTGCATTCCAAACTGTGAGTCTGATGTTGGGTTGTTAAACTCAGCAGCATCAATCAAACCAGTTTTCATTGCTGGTTGGATCTCACCACCTGGTAATTGTCTTACGACCATTCCCATAGCAGTTAAAACGTTAGTCGCTAGACCAACTGTTCTATACTTCATACCTTTAACATCAGATACTTTAGTTACGTTCTTTTTGAACCAACCAAAAGGTTGTGCTGGCATAGGCATATGAAAGAATCCAGTGTAGTTATATCCAACACTAGCTACTGCTTCTTCATATAATTTTCTTCCTCCACCATACTCCATCCATCCCATAACTTCTTGAGATGACATTCCGTATGAAGGACCAGTTCCAAAAAGTGAAGCTGCAGCGTTTTTACCATACCAATATGCAGTCACCCAGTGACCCATATCAACGATTCCATCGCTTACCGCCGCTCCGATTTCTGAAGTTTTAACAATTGCGTTTACAGGCTGAAGATCAATTTTAAGTGATCCTCCAGACATATCGCTAACCATGTTACAGTAGTCTTGCGCCATTTCAAAAAAAATGTTTGCGCCTGAAGGCCAAGCAGCTTGCATTTTTAATGTAACGTGTCCGTCTGCAGTTGCAATATTAGGCATTGCAACAGCTGTTGCAGCTACAGCACCAGCTTTAGCAGCAGTCTTAAAGAACTTACGTCTTGAAGAATTTGAGCTCTTCAATGATTTTTTTTCTTTAATCATTATTTCTCCTTTGATTATTAGTTAATTAACTGTCGAGCATCTTAATCACATTCGTAATCAGAGTCTAAAGAATAGTAGACTTTGAACGGCTTTATAAAATTATGTTTTTATGATGAAAAATCTTCTTGCGACAATAACAGTACAACTTAAAATTGTATTATATTAACTTGATAACCAAAAATTAATTTACTTTATTTTTACAGTTTCCTGTTTTGAAAAACTCATCAATATTGTCTATAGCTAGATTGGCCATAGCAATTCTTGTGTGCTTAGTAGCACTTCCAAGGTGAGGCAAAATAAAAACACTTTTAATCTTCAGATAGCCCGGATTTAAATTTGGTTCACCCTTATAAACATCAAGTCCTGCTGCATAAATTTTTCTTCTATTTAATGCATCTATTAAAGCTTCATCTTCAACAATATCTCCACGAGCTACATTTGTTATAACTGCACCTGTTGGAAAATATTCTAATGTTTCTTTATTAATTAAATTTTCTGTTTCTTTTGTTGCGGGACAACAAATTGACAATACATCTGAAACTCCAAAAAGACTTTTAATGCTATCATGATAAATCGCACCCTGTTCTTTTTCGTCACTTAGTTTTGATCTGTTGTGATAATGAATAATCATTCCTAAAGATTTTGCAATTTTTGCAATCTTTTGACCTATTCTCCCCATTCCTAAAATTCCAAGCCTCGTACCAGTTAACTGTTTTCCTATCAAATAATCTGCTGACCATTTCCAGCTACTTTCTTTTGCAGCCTGAATGCCCTCTGGCACTCTTCTACATGCTCCAAGTATTAATAAAATTCCAATCTCAGCTGTGGCATCAGATAAAACCTCTGGTGTATTAGTTACAGCTATTCCTCTTTTTTTGGCTGCTTCTAAATCAATATTTCCAAAACCAACTGCAAAATTAGAAATTATCTTAATACTATCTGGCAGTTTGTTTATAGTTTCTTCATCCATCTTATCAGTTAAAGAAGTTAGGATTGCATCTTGTCCTTTACTCAATTCAATTAGTTTTGATTGAGAGTATAATTCATCATTGCTATTAAATTTTGCATCAAATATTTTTGATGCTTTATCTTCAGACTCTTTTAATAACCTTCTTGTAATTATAATTTTTTTCATAGTTAATTTTTTTGTAATATTTTTGGTTTTGGGCCACCAGTATACCAATCTAATATCTCAATGGTATGTAAAATTGGAGTTTTCGTTCCATTAGAAATTTGAGTAATACAACCAATATTTCCAGTTGATATAAAATCAGGTTTTAAACTTTCAATATTTTTTACTTTTTTACTTAATAATTCTTTTGCAATTTCAGTCTGCAAAATATTATAAGTACCAGCAGATCCGCAACAGATGTGTCCTTCTGGAATTTCCATAATTTCATTATTTGTTTTTGAAAGTAATGACATGGGTTGACTGTGTACTTTTTGTCCATGTTGCATTGAACAAGCTGAATGATAAGCAATTTTATACTTCTTTTCTTTAGAGTTAAAATTTAATTTTAAATTTGTATTTAAATATTCAGTGACATCTTTGGTTAAATCAGAAATTACTTTAGCTTTCTTTTTCATATTTTCATCATCTCTAAAAATGAAACCATAGTCTTTCATGGTAGTTCCACATCCAGAAGTATTAGATAAAATAGCGTCTAAATTTCCTTTTTGATGTTCGTCATACCAAGTATTGATATTATTTATAAAATCCTGGTGAGCATCATCTTCTTTGCCTAAGTGGTGATTTAAAGAACCACAACATCTAATTTTTTTAGGAACAATTACTTCAACTCCATGTCTATTTAAGAGTCTAATCGTGGCCTCATTAATTTGAGGAGAAATTTCTTTCTGCACACAACCAGTTAAAAGCGCAACTCTTGCAACTTTCTTATTTTTAGCCACAGGATAAATTTCTTTTTGTTTTAAGGTTTTTTTGGGAAAACTTGTTGGCATCAAGTTCATCATATCTTTTATTTTTAATGGCATTAAAAATTGAAAAGGTTTAGCTAATTTAACCATATAACTTGCTAATCTAAAGTATCCAGTATTCGGTAACACTACTGATAAAAAGTTCCTAATTGTTCTATCAAAAAAAGATCTTTCATAGTTTTTTTCAATATATTTTTTTCCATGATCAATGATGTGCATATAATTTACTCCAGCAGGACAAGTGGTCATGCAGCTATAGCAAGACAAACATCTATCTATGTGTTTTACCGTTTTTGCTGTTGGTTTTTTTTGATTTTCCAACATATCCTTAATTAAATAAATTCTTCCCCGAGGCCCATCTAATTCATCACCAAATATTTGATGAGTTGGACAAGTTGCATTACAAAAACCACAGTGAACACACTTTTTAAAAATTTTTTCTGTTGCCGTATTATCACTGTCTTTTAATTGTTTTTCAGTAAAGTTTGTTTGCATTAAATTCCTCTGTACATTTTTCCCGGATTAAAAATTCTTTTAGGATCAAAACTTTTTTTGATCTTTTCTGATATTAAAAGTCTTGTATCGTCTACTGTAAAAATCGTTTCTTCGTAATCATATTCTTCCGATGTCTTTATGATAGTTAAATAACCACCTAATTCCTTGGTTAATTTTTTAATATCGCTTACCTTAGAGCTCTTCTTTGATTGAACCTCTATCCAATATAATGAGCCACACCAATCAATGTAATATTTATACTTATTGCCTAGGAATTGCATCAACTTAGGGCCTTTTGAAGGAGGCACTACTACTCTTAAGAGGTTATTTTTTGTTTGTTTAAATATCTCAAGATTGTTTATTTTTTTCCAAAATGGTATTGATTGATGAACATCCAAAATTATTGTATTCAAATTACTAAGCTCAAGTTCAATTGTTAAAGCTTTTAATTTTTCTTCTATTGAGATTTTATCTCCTTCTATTCTTAACGCTAAAAATGATCCTTTATATTTTAAATCATTAAATTTAAAAACCATTTCTTTATTTTGGTCATAATTTTCATCTTTGGGTTCTTCAGGAATATAAACAGCTCCTGAGACTTCGCTACTTGAGCCAGAAATTTTTTCGAATAAATCTTTAACTAATTTTTTATCATCAGTATAAATTGTAATTGTATTTGATAATTTTTTTTTAGGTAAAACCTTTAATGTTATTTCAGTTAATGCTACTAAAGTTCCAAAAGATCCTGTAACTAGCTTTGATAAATCATAACCAGTAACATTTTTTACAACTGTTCCGCCTGATTTAATTATATCTCCCTTACCATTTACACCTCTAAAACCTAATATATGATCTCTTAAACTTCCGACTTTAAATCTTCGAGAGCCAGCAAAATTACAAGCTAAATGACCTGCTATAGTGCCCTTATTTGATTTTCCATTTTCAATAAATCCAAAATCAATAGGCTCAAAAGCCAATTCTTGATTATTTTTTTCTAACTCCTTTTCAACTAACTCTAATGGCGTGTTAGCTTTAACTTTAATATAAAGTTCTTCAGGCAAATACTCAATTACACCTGACAATTTAGACATAGATAGTTTTTTTGCAGATTGTATTCTGTTACCAATAAAATTTTTTGAGCCTGTGCCAATTATTTCTGTTGGTTGGTTTTTTTTATAAAGCTCCTGAACTAGATTTGAAACTTGCAGCTCATCTTCTGGATAATAGATGTTGTTAGAATCTTGGAAGATCTGGGAATTTTTCTTCATTTCTGTGGACATGTACCCTTCCTTCCTCTGCACATTTTCTTAATATTGGATAAACCTTTCCAGGATTTAACAAATTTTTTTCATCTAACGATTTTTTAATATCTAATTGTTGTTGAATATCTGTATTATTAAACATCTCACACATTAGTTCTCTTTTTTCAATTCCGACCCCATGTTCTCCAGTTATAACTCCTCCTAACCTTACACAGGCTTTTAGTATTTCAGCTCCAAATTCTTCAGTTTTTCTTAATTGTTCTTTATCACCCCCATCAAACATTATTAACGGGTGTAAATTTCCGTCTCCCGCATGAAAACAATTTGCTACTGGCAACTCATATTTTTCAGAAAGTTTTTTTATTTCAAGTAAAGCTTCTGCTAGTTTTCCTCTTGGTATGGATCCGTCCATACAGTAATAATCTGGTGCCATAGCTCCACATGCTGGAAATGCTGCTTTTCTACCTGCCCAAAATGATAGTCTTTCTTTTTCATTTTTGCTAAATTTTAAACTTGAGCAATTATTTTTTTCGCAAATAGTTCTTACTTGTTTTAATAATTCATCTACTTCAGACTCAGTTCCATCTAATTCTACAATTAATAAAAGCTCTGCATCTCGTGGGTAACCTGCTTTACTAAAATTATCTGTTGCCTCTATTAAAGCTTTATCCATTATTTCCATGCCCGCCGGAACAATTCCACTTGAAATTATTTCTGATGCTGCGTTTCCACCTTCTTCAATTGTTGGAAATCCTATTAACGCTGCTTTAACTACTTGAGGATTTTTTAAAATTTTAACTGTCACTTCAGTAATCACTCCTAATAATCCTTCTGAACCACAAATTAATCCCATCAAATCATATCCTTCTTGATCAAGAGTTTTTCCACCAACTCTACAAACCGTTCCATCCATCATTACCATTTCAACACCTAAAATATTATTAGTTGTTGTTCCATATTTTAAAGAGTGAACACCTCCTGAATTTTCAGCAACATTACCACCTATTGAACATGCAAGCTGACTTGATGGATCTGGTGCATAGTAAAAATTTTTATGTTGGACAGCATGAGTAATTCCTAGATTTGTTACACCAGGTTGGGTTACTACACATTTATTTTCAAAATCAATTTCTATAATTTTATTAAATTTCCCAAGACTTAATAAAATTGCATCATTTAAAGGTAGTGCACCACCTGAAAGGCCAGTGCCAGCTCCTCTTGGTACAACTTTAATATTTTCTTTGTAACAAAACTTTAAAATGTTACTTACTTCTTCAGTATTTTCTGGCATCACAACAGCAAGTGGTGTCTGCGTATAAGCTGCTAATGCATCAGTTTCATATGGCTTAACGTCATCAGCATGACTTAAAACATTTTCTGGATTTATAATTTTTGCAAGATTTTTAAAGATATATTCTTTTTTATTTATCGTTGCTTTATCTATCTTTGGCAGAACTAATTCACTCATTAGTCTTAGCCTAGCATTTTTTTGATATTTTCCAATGCGTTAGATATGTTATCTTGTGAGGCTGCAAAGCTAAATCTTACGTAATCTTGGCAAGTTTTACCAAAAGCTGTTCCTGGAACTATTGCTACTCCTGCTTCATGCATACATTTTTTTGCAAATTCTGAACCATTCATTCCTGTTCCAATTACCTTTGGAAATGCATAAAAGGCTCCACCTGGAAGGCTACATTCTATACCTGGCAAACTATTTAAACCTTCATGAATTAGTTTTCTTCTCTGTGTAAACTTTACCATCATTTCATTAATTGAATCATCTGGACCATCCAATGCTGCAATTCCTGCAAATTGAGCTGCTGCATTTACACACGATACACTATTAATTAAAAGCTTATTAACATGTGGAATTAATTCCTTGGGCCAAAAACTCCATCCTAGTCTCCATCCCGTCATCGAATATGCTTTGCTCCAACCTTCTAATACAATCAGTCTTTCTCTTAACTCTGGATAATTAAAAAATGAAGGCATTTCTTTATTATCAAAAATCTGTCTACTGTAAATTTCATCACTTAATATAGTTACGTGTGGATGTTTTTTAAGACCTTCAGCCAATACATCAATATCCGCTTTTTCCACAAAGCTACCCGTTGGATTGTTTGGGTTAATTAATACTAACAATCTAGTTTTATCAGTGATTAGTGATAAAATTTTTTCTGGATTAAATTTAAGATCTTTATCTTCAGTTAAATCATAAGGTACAGATGTTGATCCAGTATAATTAATCATCGACTCATATATTGGAAAGGCAGGTGTAGGGTGAATTATTTCAGCACCTGGTTCTCCAAAACATTGAATGGCATAACTCATCGTAGGTTTTCCACCTGGCATGATTAAAATTCTTTCAAAATCTACATCAACACTATAACGTTTTTTAATCCATCTTGTTACAGCTTGTCTACATTCTGGAATACCGTTGGACATTACATATCCGTGGTGACCATCATCTAAAGCTTTTTTTGCAGCATCTACTACGTGTTGTGGTGTTTTAAAATCAGGCTGACCTAACCCTAAATGAATCATTGGATTTCCTTTAGCCTCTAAAGCCTTAGCTTCAGCCAAAACACTAAATGCAGTCTCAGTTCCTAATCTCTCTAAATTTTTTGCTAATTTCATAATAATTTAATTTAATTCTAATATTAATATTTTATAATTTAATTTATTTTTTTTATATATACTTTTGATAAGTAATAACTATTTTCTATAGATTAATTTTGACGCATCTAATTCTTTCAGGGTCTTACAGCCCATTAATACCATATTTCTATTAATTTCATCATGCATATTTTGCAACAGACGTTCTACACCTGCTTGACCTCCTGCACTTAATGCAAATAAAAACATTTTTCCAAAACTACAAGCTGTTGCACCAGCTGCTAAAGCTTTTAAAACATGAGTTCCACGTCTTACTCCACCATCTAATATGATCTCTAATTTATCTCCAACAGCCTCTCGAATTGCACTAACTTGGTCAAAAGGTGACCTTGAACCATCTAGTTGTCTACCGCCATGGTTTGAAATCATAATTGCTGAGCATCCTATATCTATAGCTTTTTTTGCATCCTCGACTGACATCACGCCCTTAAGTGCAAATGGACCATTCCATTTTTTCACACAATATTCAGCGTCTTTCCAATTCATAGCTGGATCATATTGTTCATTAATATATTCAATTACAGACTTTGAAATATTGGTACCTTTGTCTGTTTTGTTTTTAACATTAGATAATTCAAATTTTTTATGAGTAAAATAATTAAATACCCACTCAGGCCTCATTGCAAAACTAATTAAACTTTGAAGGGTAAGTTTTGGAGGAGTGGTAAATCCAGTTCTATGATCTTTTTCTCTATTTCCAGCAACTAAAGTATCTACTGTTAAACACATGCCGTCAAAGCCAGAGGTTTTACATCTATCAATTAAATCATCCGTTATTGATTGATCCTTATGAACATAAAGTTGGAACAATTTTGGACCATTTGAGATTTCTGCAATTTCTTCAATTGTATTATTGGCCATGGTGGACATACTATAAAAAGTACCAAATTTTTCAGCAGCTCTAGCAGATGCTTTGTCTCCATCATGATGATAAAGTCTTTGCATTGCAGTTGGGGAAAGAAAGATAGGCATATTAATTTTTTTACCAAAAACAGTCGCTGAAAGATCAGGCTTTCCAACGCTTGCAAGTATATTAGGAATTAAATCACAATCATTAAATGATTCTGTGTTTCTTCTTAATGTTTGTTCATCATCTGCACCACCATCAATATAATGAAAAATTGGTGAAGGTAATTTTTTTTTAGCTAATTTTCTAAAGTCACTAAAATTATGACAATTCTTTAAATTCATAATGAAATTAAAAATTTTTTAGAAAATTAAACATATAGCTATTTGCACCAGGGTTTTTATCTCCCAAGCTTGCATTTGATATATGATTATAAGACATATCCTAATTTAGACTTCTGAAAACGTGTAAGATAAGTTGCATTTCACTTTTAAACTCTAAAGCATGTCCTAAATCTTTTCCATCACCTTGCTGATAATATCCTGGTGCAAAACTTGGTGTAAATTTAATTGTACCCAATTGCATATTCCAGCTCTGACACCGTGTATAACATAAGCTGCTGAATTTTCAGTTATGAACCCTCCATGTTATAGGAGATGAATTTCCAAGAAAAGTATTTCTCTCTAAATATTTCATTTTGATGTTGAAATCCAATAGAGTATGCTCTTCTTGCTTATTATCACTGAAATCAAAATTACCAGTATAAAAATTATACTTGATGTTCACTACTTTTCTTCTGCATTTAAAGAAAAAGCAAAATAGGTAACAATAAATTACTCTGAAAATTTTTATGCTTCATGAATTTTTATTCATTTTTTTTTTAATTTTTTTAACTATTATTGCACCACCTAACAAAAATAACAATAACGGTAATAACCACAATATATAAGTATTTTTATTTAATTGTGGATCATAAACTATCCAATCACCATACTTTTCTCTTAAAAACTGTCATATATAGAGTCTTCTTTTAGTCCCTTCATTAATCTTTTCTATCAACAATTAATTTTATACTAGATGCAAATTCTGACTCGGAGTCGTATACAGACTGACCCTGACAAATCAAACAACGGATATTTTTTAATATTTTATTTTTTAAGATATCACTTTTTTCTTCAGATTTTAACTCTGAAAAATTTGTAATTAATAAAAGTATTATAAATATCTTAAAAATTTTCATTTAATCATTAACTTAATTTTATTTACAGCTTCTTGGTCAATTGGGCCAATAAATTTCTTTATTATTTTTTTATTTCTATCTATTAAAAAGGTTTCCGGGACACCGAAAGCACCAAATTCAACACCTAAAGTACCATCTTTATCAATTAAAATTCTTGAATAGGGATTGCCAAATTCATCAATAAATTTTTTTGCATTATTAAAACTATCCCTATAATTTAAACCAATTAGTTTAACTGAATGATTTCCATTTAATTGCATTAACAGAGGGTGTTCTACTCTACAAGGCACACACCAAGATGCCCAAATATTTACAATATAATAAGTATTATCTTTAAAAATTTCATCTGAACTAACAGTTTTTCTTGAAAAGAAATCTACTGCATTAAAAATTGGAATATCTTTTTTAATGCTAGTTTTGGGTGCATAAGTATTTGGATTATTTAATCCTTTGTAAAAAATTATAAAACAAAAACTTAAAACTACGCCTGTAATTAATATAGTTATATTTTTTTTCATGTCCTAGTTTTAAATAAACCTATCGTTCCACCAAGACCTAATAAAAAGACAGAAATCCAAATCCATACCATAAATGGTTTTGATTGATATCTAACATTAAAATATTCATTACCTTTAACAAGATTCATGACTATAAATTTATCTTCCAATAATGTTGTTTTTATATCTGCCTCGCTAGTAACCATTAGAGGTTGATTATAAACTCTTATCTCTGGTTCTAATTCAACAACGTTTCCCTCCAGATCTTTAATTTCAAAAAAAGCAATAATTGAATTAAAATTACTCTCTCTTCTTTCTTCAATCTTTTTAAAAAAAATTTCTCCTTTTCCAAATTTAAATTTTTCACCTATCTTCATATTGGTAATCACCTCTGATGATAAGATGCCATTAAATAAAATACTCAATATTAATAAACTAAAACCAAAGTGGGCAATTGTTTGTGAACTATTATTTAATTTTTTAGTCAAAAGTTCTTTAAGAGTTGTGAAAAAAAGAAAAAAAGCAGCTGATAACAAAAGAGTATAGAAAAGAATATTTGTTGTTAGATTTTTGATTATAAAAAATGTTAAAATTATTGAAATTATAAATATTATAATTATTGAATATTTTTTTTCAATTTTTGACTTGATCCATTTAAGTCTTGGGCCCAAGGCCATAAATAATAAAAAGGGTATTAAAAATGGAGCTATGAGTTTGTGATAAAATGGAGGTCCTACAGAAATTTTTTCTGATGAAATAACATCTAAAAAAATTGGATAAACTGTACCTATTAAAACAACAGACAAAAAGTACATCATAAACCAATTATTTATTAAAATGGATGTTTCTCTACTAAGCCAAAAAAAATTATTTTGATTACCATTATTATCTTTATGAAAAATAAAAAATACACCCAAAGATAAGATTATTAAAACAAACAAGAAGATTAATATAAAAATTCCCCTTGCTGGGTCGTTTGCAAAAGTATGCACAGAATTTAGTAAGCCAGATCTAACTAAAAATGTTCCACACATACTTAAGGTGAATGTTGTAATAGATAACACAACTACCCATGATGTTAATGTGGCTCTTCTTTCTAATACCGCAATACAATGTAAAAGAGCTGTTAACGATAACCAGGGCATTAAAGAAACATTCTCAACAGGATCCCAAAACCAAAAACCTCCCCAGCCTAATTCATAATAAGCCCAAATTGAACCCAACATAATTCCTAATGATAAAAAAATCCAAGATATTAAAACCCATTTTTTTATGTGCTGTGCCCATTCTTTAGAAATATAATTTTGAGCAACTGCTGCCAGTGAGGCTGAAAATATTATAGAGGCACCAACATATCCTAAATATAAAATTGGAGGATGTATTGCTAATGCCGGATCTTGCAATATTGGATTAAGACCAAGGCCTTCTTTAGGAATTGGAAATAAATAATTAAACGGATTTGAGGTAGTTAATACAAATAAAAAAAATCCAATAATTATAATTTGCTGAAATAATAAAGTTAATATTCTATATTTTTTTGGTTGTGAATTTGATTTTAGTAAAAATAGAAAAATAAATAAAGTTAGAACTAATAACCATAATAACAAACTACCTTCATGATTGCCCCAGGTTCCAGAAATTTTATAAAATAATGGTTTGGTTGTATGTGAATTATTAAAAACTGTCTCATTGCTAAAATCTGAATTTATAAAAGATAAAATTAAACTAAAAAAACTTACAATCACAAAAGTTAACTGAAGGAAAGTTAAGATTATTATGTTTTCATTAAGTTTTTTATTAACTTTATTAAAGTCTTGGATAGCTATTGTGCAGAGTAAAAATGAAAATAACAATCCAAGTATTAACGAATAATAACCTATTTGATTAGCAAGCAATTTATTTAACTCCTAAAGCTTCTTTGACTTCTGGTGGCATATAATTCTCATCATGTTTTGCCAAAATTTTTGTTGCAGAAAAATAATTTTTGTCTTTTAAAAAACCCTCAGCAACTACTCCTTTTCCTTCAGCAAATAAATTTGGTACGGCACCTGAATAAGTGACGTTAATTTCATTTTTAAAATCAGTAATGATAAAATTAACTTCATTAGAATTGATAACTACAGATTTTTCTTTAACCATACCCCCTACTCTTATCTTTTTGCTCTCTATTTCTATTAGAGAATTTATTTCAGATGGAGATTGAAAATATATAACGTTCTCTTTTAATGATTGTAGAATTAGAAAAACAGTTAAAATTACAGTTGCTAGAAGCAATACTAAGAATAAAAATCGTAATTTAACCTTTTTACCATACATGGTTTATTAGTTAAATATTTGATATATTGGATAATATTTCGTTATTGATAGTTTGTTGTTTAGCAGCTTTAGCTTTTTCAATACTTAGGGAACCAAACTTATTTGCAAATCTTTTTTGTTCTTTTGAAAGTTGCAATTTGATCACAAAATATAAAGTTGTAAAACTAGTCAATGTAAATGCAAATGCTGACCATACATAAGCTCCGTACCCATTCATTGAAATTATTTCTATTATCATAATCTATCTAATCCTTTATTTTTAAGTTTTATCAGTTCCGTATTATATTTCATCAAAAAAATGAGTAATGAAAAAAGAGCAAATGCCGCAGTCATTAAGCCTAAAGGTATTAGCATTGATGAGTGAATTGCTGTGTTAGTTGTTATGATATTTATTGATGCCGGTTGATGGAGTGTATTCCACCAATCAACTGAATATTTAATAACTGGAACATTAACTACTCCTATGATTGCAATTATAGAAGTTATTTTAACTACTTCTTCTTTGTCCTCATATATCCTCCATGCCAATAAATACATTCCATAAAATAAAGCTAACACTAGCATAGATGTTATTCTTGCATCCCATGCCCACCAAGTTCCCCATGTTGGTTTGCCCCAAATAGAACCAGTAACTAATGCTACAATATTAAAAACAAAGCCTGATGGTGCCAAGCTTTTTGCAATTAATGCAAAATTTTTATTTTTAAAAATAAAGCTTCCAATAGATAATAAAGTTAAACTTGAAAATATTCCAAGTGATATCCATGCTGCAGGGACATGTACATACATAATTCTTACAGAGTCACTTTGTTTATAATCTTCAGGTGAAAGAATGAGTGCTTCTATTAAGCCAATTGTTAAAACAACGATAAATAGAAATAGAACATATTTTGGTGCCTTCGAAGTTATTGCAAAAATCTTATTAGGTTCAAAATATCTAAACATTTTAAAATTATATATTAAAAGAAGTTAAATTAATTCTTATTTGGAAAAGTTAATCTGATCAAGAGTGAAGAGGGAGATAATGATTACTAAGAGGTATTAGTATAACACTCTTGACCAGAATATAGTTTAATATAGGCTCAATCTGTGTCTGAGGTTTGAGTAAAATGTGTTAAAAAAAAGATTTAATTAGATGGCTTAAAGTAACTAGAGCCCTTTTTTCCAGAAAATATCTCTTCAATTAATGGATGTTTAATTGGATCCTCTGAATCATCCATAAGTAGATTTTGTTCTGATACATAGGCTTCGTAGGTAATCTCATCATTTTCAGCTAGTAAATGATAAAAAGGCTGATCTTTTCTTGGACGTACATTTTTAGGAATTGACTGATACCATTCTTCAGAATTATTAAACTCAAAATCAACATCATAAATCACACCTCTAAACTCAAAGTGTTTGTGTTTAACAATATCACCTATTGAAAATTTTGCTTTTTGAATTGCCATTATTATTAATATGGGGGTTTAAAAACAAAAATCAATAAAAAAAATATAATTGTTTTTTTATTATGTTAATATGTCTCAAGTGAATAAATCTTTTCTTAAATTTGCAACAGACTTTGGGCCTTTAGCTATATTTTTTTTCTATTATTATAATAATGATAAGAATTTATCAGTTGCCATACCACCACTTATAGTTGCAACTCTAGTTGCATTAGCAGTTGTTTGGGTTTTTGAAAAAAAAATACCCATGATGCCTTTGTTGAGTGGTATTTTAATTACACTCTTTGGTGGTCTTACCATTTATTTTAATGATCCAATTTTTGTTTACATAAAACCAACAATTATAAATATTTTATTTGCTCTTGGTTTGTTTTTTGGAAAATACTTTACAAAAGAACCTGTTCTTAAGAAAATTATGGGTAAATCAATTTCTTTAACTGATATTGGTTGGGAAATTTTAAACAAAAGATGGATGTATTTTTTCTTTGGTCTTGCATTGTTAAATGAATATATTTGGAGAACACAAACTGAAGAGTTTTGGGTTAATTTTAAGGTTTGGGGAATGCTACCAATAACTATTATTTTTACGGCCTTTCAAATATCTATAATTAAGAAGCATAAGCTTGATGAATAGAAACTTAAAATTAGTCATCAACAATCCTCATAATCAGATTACAGAGAAACAATTTTTTGAAAAGAATGAGCTTAAAGTTATTTTAGATTTATATGCCAAAATGGTCTCAGCAGGAACTTGGAAAGATTATGGTTTAAATATTTCAAGCAGACAAGTAAGTTTCAGTGTTTTTAAAAATGCTACCGAAAATGCTTTATACAAAATTTGTAAAAATTTTAAACCTAACAGTAAAAATCTGAAATATTTAATCACTGACTCTAATGGGAAAATTTTAAAAAATTCCTTTGATCTAGAAATATTACTTAAAAATACTAATTGGAAAAATCTTAAAAAGTAAAAACTATCTTCTTTGTCCAAATAATCTCAGTAACATTATAAATAAATTTATAAAGTCTAAGTATAGAGTTAAGGCACCCATCACAGCTTTTTTACCCATTAACTCTCCTGTATCACTTGAAACAAACATGTTTTTAATTTTTTGAGTATCATAAGCAGTAAGTCCCACAAAAATTAAAACACCTAAGATTGAAATAACAAAATCCATCATGGAAGATTTCATAAACATATTAACAACTGATGCCACAATAATACCAATTAATCCCATCATTAAAAATGATCCTAATTTTGTAAGGTCTCTTTTAGTTGTGTAGCCGTAAATACTCATTGCTCCAAAAGTAATTGAAGTAATAAAGAAAACTCTAGTAATACTCGCTCCTGTATAAACTAAAAATATTGAAGATAAAGAAAGACCCATCAATGAGGCAAAAACCCAAAAAGTTGTTTGGGCACTTGCAGCCGACATTTTGTTAATTCTAGCACTCATGTAAAAAACAACTCCAAGAGGAGCTAACATTACAACCCATTTAAAACCTGATAAAAAAATTGTATTTCCCAAACTTGTTAAAGCAACAATTGATCCATTCGCATCTGTTACTACTGAAAGTTTAAAAAATATTAAAGAAACTAATCCAGTTAATAAAATACCAGATGCCATGTAGTTATAGACTTTTAACATGTAGGCTCTTAGGCCCTCATCCATTACTACTGTTGATTGTTGAGCTTCTTTAACTTTATTTAGTATATTTTGTTTATTGAATTCCATACCGTATATATAAAGGCTTTTACTATTATTTCAAGATACCTTATTAAGGATTAAATTAATATGAACTACAAAAAACTAGGAAATACTGATTTAAAGGTTAGCACAATTTGTCTAGGGACAATGACTTGGGGAGAGCAAAATACTCAGGAAGAAGGTTTTGAGCAGATGGATTATGCATTAGATCAGGGAGTAAATTTTTGGGATACGGCAGAGCTTTATTCAGTTCCACCAAAAGAAGAAACCTACGGTCATACAGAAATTATAATTGGTAACTGGTTTAAAAAAACAAACAAAAGAGACAAAGTCATTTTAGCAACTAAAGTTGCTGGTCCTATGCGAGCCTACTTAAGAGGAGGTGGTAATAATTATGGAATAAAAAAAATGACTGAAGCTGTTAACGATAGCTTAAAAAGATTACAAACAGATTATATTGATCTCTATCAGCTACATTGGCCTGAGAGAAATACCAATATGTTTGGAAGATTGGGCTATGAACACAAAGATAATGGTGAATGGAATAAATTTGAAGATGTCTTGGGCAATTTACAAAAGTTTGTAGATGCGGGGAAAATTAGAGAAATTGGTTTATCTAATGAAACACCATGGGGTGTAACAAAATTTTTAGAGCTAGCAAAAGAAAAAGGTCTTCCAAGAATGATGTCTGTTCAAAACCCTTACAATTTATTAAATAGAACTTATGAGGTTGGACTTGCTGAGATTTCAATAAGAGATGAGATTGGTCTATTAGCTTATTCTCCACTAGCAAGTGGATACTTAACTGGAAAATACAGAAACAACCAATTGCCAAAAAACTCTAGAATTGAAAGAGATGGTAATTTTTGGACTCGATATGAAAAACCAAATACAAAAAAAGCAGTTGATGCATACTATGAAATTTCAAAAAAACATAACCTAGACTTAACTCAAATGTCACTTAAATTTTGTGAAATACAACCTTTTATGACAAGTGTTATTATTGGGGCAACAACCATGGAGCAGTTGAAAACTGATATAGAAAGTGTAAATATAAATTTAACTGATGAAGTAATTAAAGAAATAAATGAAATACAAACTATTTACCCTAACCCATGTCCATAATTAAAAATTTTATAATCATAATCTTTGTTGCTACTTTTATCAGCCAAGTTAATGCTGAAGAAGTAAAAAAAATGGGTACACATAAAGATTGGGAAACATATGTAATAAACTCGGACACAGGTAAAGTGTGTTTTGCTCAATCTAAGCCGGTTCTCCAATCACCCAAGGCGAACCCTAGAGAAGCACGATTATTTATTAGCTTTAGACCCGGAGAAAAAATAACCAATGAGATAAGTGTTACTGGTGGCTATGAATTTAATAATAAAAATACGGTAACAGCAACTTCAGGAAAAAATATATATAAATTTGATCTTATTCAAGAAGGATTTGCTTGGATGTCAGACCAAGATAATAAATTAGAAAAAAAAATGATCAAAACAATGAAAAGAGGATCTAGGATAATGATTACAGGTTATACTCAGAATGGATCTTCAACTATTGATCATTATTCACTATTGGGTTTCACTAAGGCATACAATGCTACTATAGCAAATTGCAGCTAAGTAGATGAAACCTAAAAAAAAAATTGTACTCGCATATTCTGGTGGGCTAGACACATCTATTATATTAAAATGGCTTCAAGAAAACTATGACGCAGAAGTTATTTGTTATACCGCAGATATTGGGCAAGAAATTGATAGAAAAAAAATTATAAAAAATGCCAAAAGACTAGGTGTTAGAAATATCATTATTGAAGATTTAAAAGATATTTTTGTAAAAGATTATGTTTTTCCAATGATAAGAGGACATGCAATTTATGAAGGTGTTTATTTATTGGGTACATCAATTGCTCGACCTTTAATTGCAAAACGTCAAATTGCTGCTGCTAAAAAATTTGGAGCTTATGCTGTTTCACATGGATCAACTGGTAAAGGAAATGACCAAGTAAGATTTGAATTGGGTTACCATTACTTTGGTCCAAAAGTTAAAATTATTGCACCGTGGAGAATTTGGAAATTAAATTCTAGAACAGATTTAATTAAATATGCAAAAAAAAATAATATTCCAATTCCAACAGATAAAAAAGGTGCTCCTCCTTTTTCTATTGATGATAATTTATATCACACATCAACTGAAGGTAAGGTTTTAGAAAACCCAAAAAATTCAGCTCCTGAATTTCTTTTTCAAAGAACAGTGTCTCCTGAAAAAGCACCTAATAAACCTTCTTTTGTAACTATAGGATTTAAAAATGGAGACCCTGCAACAATTAATGGTAAAAAATTATCGCCTGGAAATTTGTTAAAAAAACTTAACGATGTTGCTGGTAAAAATGCAGTGGGTAGAGTTGATTTAGTTGAGAACAGATTTATTGGGATTAAATCTAGAGGTGTTTATGAAACGCCTGGTGGAACACTATTAATGTCAGCACATAGAGCAATTGAGTCTGTTACTTTAGATAAAGAAACTATGCATAAAAAAGATGAGATTATGCCTAAATATGCAGAACTTATTTACAATGGTTATTGGTACTCAAAAGCAAGATTTAAACTTCAAAAAATTGTCGACCTTAAAAAGAATAAAGTTAATGGCTCTGTTAAACTTAAATTATACAAAGGTAATATCACCATAATGTCTAGACAGACAAAAAGTAATGCTTACTCAATGAAAAAAGTTTCTTTTGAAGAAAATAAAACCTTTAATAAATCAAACGTAGAAAGATTTATTAACTTTCATAAACAAAAACTTCGTTCATAAATTAATGAAAATAAAAGTATTTGCTGACACAATTTGTGGGTGGTGTTTTATTGGTCAGACAAGATTAAATAAAGCTTTAAACGCCTTTCCTGAAACTAAGTTTGAGATAGAGCATGTTCCATTTCAACTAAATACCGACATGCCTAAAGAAGGAATTGAAAGAAACAAGTACTTAGAAATAAAGTTTGGGGGAAAAGAGTTTGCTCAACCAATGTATGATCGAATGACAGAAGAGGCCAATAAAGAAAATCTTAATTTTAATCTAGATAAGATAAAGAAAACACCCAATACTGTATTTTCTCACTTATTAATCAAATTAGCTGAACAATCTAATGTACACAACGAAATTAAAGAAAAAATATATCAATCATACTTTATTGAAGGTCTTGATATTGGAGATAAAGAAATCTTAATTAATATTGGAAAAGAATTTAATATTAATGGAGAAGCAATTAATGATTTTTTTAACTTAAAAAATATTGAAGAAGTTAATTCATATATTTCGGTCGCAAGAGAGAAAGAAATTCATGGAGTGCCCTTCTTTGAAATAGGAAAAGATTTTATTTCAGGCGCCCAAAGCTCCACAAATTTAGAAAGTGTAATAAAGTCCAATTTAAGCTAAAAATTAAAGGACAATTTAACCTTTGTTTTTATCTAATAAAAATCTAATCTATCTTCATGGAATCATTAAAAAATTGGATGAAAGATGCTGCTAACATTTTATTTGATGATAGTAAAAATGATCTAAGGTCTTTACCAAGGTCTGTTAGATTACAAATTTTATTAGTTCTGAGCTTCGTTTGGACAACTGTTTTTAGTTTATATATATTTTCTTATACAACTTTTGCATTTGGTTGGGCCGGTTTATATGTTGCTCATATTGGATTGATATTTGCAGTCTACATGACATTCAAGCATTTTCATAAAGCAGAAGCACAATCTAGTAGTGTATTCAAAACTAAAAACTTTGATCCATTTAAAATTATGGTTATTGTTTTTGTCATTGTATTCATCTTCGTATTCTCTAAAGGAATAGAAGTTTTAACCAGTCCAAACCCTAGCTCTTACTCAATTCCATATGATGGTCCATCAAAATCAGTGTTTGAAAAGTGGCTACCATTTAGTAAAGATAAGTAATGGATAAAATAGCAAAAAATTTACAACTAGTATTAATGTGCATTATTTTAGTAAGCACTGTAATTGCTGTTGGTATGGAAATTAAAAATATGTTTCTAAATCAATCTGTAATGCTAGCAGATTTACTTTTGATGTTTCTTTATTTAGAAGTCTTAGCAATGGTTCGTGTTTTTTGGAACCAGCAATCAATAAGCATAACTTTACCTCTTTTAATTGCGATAACTGCCCTAGCTCGATTTATTATATTGCAAGGAAAAGAGATGGATCCATCAGCATTAGTTTATGAAGCTATAGCTATAGTTCTGATTGCATCTGCAATAGTTATTCTTAGATTGAGACATAGTGATAAATTGGGCCTAAAGAAAAGAAAATCTAAATAGTTTAAAATGATTTTTGAAGCTTCAAGGGCTAAAGCCGTTGATCAATTAAATAATTTTATTGAACAAAATCTTACAGATTATTCAAAACTAAGAAATTTTGATTTTGGACCTAGTAATAGATCTAATATTTCTTGTTTATCCCCCTATATAACACACGGAGTAATAAATGAATTAGAAGTAATTGATAAATCTCTTAAAAAGTTTTCATTTGCAAAAAATGAAAAATTTATTCAGGAAGTTCTTTGGCGTGTTTATTGGAAAGGTTGGTTAGAATTAAGACCTAATGTTTGGACAGATTACTTAAATGAATTAAAAAAGATACGTGAAGAATTTATAGATAACGCTGATTATAAAAATGCTATTGAGGGTAGTACAAACATAGAATGTTTCAATGAATGGGTAAATGAATTGAAAGAAAATAACTATTTGCACAATCATGCAAGAATGTGGTTTGCAAGTATTTGGGTTTTCACTTTAGAACTTCCTTGGCAATTAGGAGCCGAATTTTTTATGAATCATTTGTACGATGGAGATGCTGCATCAAATACCCTTGGTTGGAGATGGGTTGCTGGCATTCAAACGCAGGGTAAAAATTATTTAGCAAGTGAATGGAACATAAATAAATTTACAAATAATAGGTTTAAAAACATAAAACTTAATGAAAATGCTAAGCCTATATCTAGTGATAAAATGTATTCAGTTATCAATAAGAGCTTTAAAAATTCTGAGATTTTTGAAGATAAAACTTTATTAATATTTGAAAATAATATGGCATTTGAATTTTCTGATTTTAAAGAAGATAAATTTAAAAAAATTTTTTTGGTCCTAAATAATACAAATAGAACTATCGAATTAAGTGAAAAAGTGTTGAAATTTAAAGCTAATCTTTTAGAGGATCAAAAAATAAGATTAGAAGAAAAATCAATTAATTGTGAAACTATTAACATTAATGATTTAAAAAATATTACTGAAGAAGTTTATGCTCTTTATCCAACCGTTGGTGAAAACTTGGATTTTATTCAAAATAATCAATTAAGAAATATTAAATTTTTATATAGAAAGTTAGATCAGTTTTCTTGGCAATATTGTAATAAGGGGTTTTTTAATTTTAAAAATTATATTCCAAAAATTATTGCTAATTTTAATTAAAACCAACGTATCATTCCAATTATACCCGCTGTTGCATAAAAAAATTGCAACACAAGTATACCTTTATGGCCTCCTCTATATGCCCAGATACCAATTAAAATAGCTGACAACAGTAACAAACAAAATCCTAAAAACTCTATTCCAATATTTAAGGCTACAAATAAAGAATAAAGAATTGCTGTAACAACCCCCGCCCATTCAAAAAATTTATTATTCATTTTATAATTTTTTTATTTGTTTAAAATTTTTATCAAAATTTATCTTTTTTAAATAATTCAAAAATCTTTTTTTATTTTTAGGCCATTCTTTATCTAAAATAGAGAACCAGGCTGAATCTCTGCTTCTACCCTTAAAAATAAACATTTGTCTAAACACACCTTCAAATCTAAAACCCAATCTTAAAGCTGCTTTTTTTGAGGATGAATTTAAATTATTACATTTCCACTCATATCTTCTGTTCCTCAAAACTTCAAAGGCATTTTTCATCATCAAATACATCGTTTCAGTTCCTTCAACTGAATTTTGAAGAAGTGGAGAATAATTAATGTGCCCAACTTCAATTGAACCATGATCTGGTTCAATTCTTAGATAGCTCGCCATTCCACAATATTTTTTGTGTCTTTTGGAATAAATTGAATAAAAAAAAGGATCCTTGTTTAAACAAAATGCTTTCATCCAATTTCTAAAATTTAAATAAGTTTTAAATGGCCCATAAGGCAAATACGTCCAAATTATATTCTTTTTATCTTTTGAATATTCTGAATATAAGTCTTTTGAATGTTTGCTAACATTTAAAGGTTCAAGAATTGTATAATTTCCAACTAATTTTTTTTTTAATGGTAACTTTGCTTTTTTAAATTTTACCTTAGGACCTAGTTTTAATTTATTCATAATATTTTTTTAAAATTCTTATAAAGAATCTTAGAATAATTATTCATATCAGTCATATTATTTTTGGCAGCTTTATCAAATTTTTCTAATGCTCCATCTCCTAATTGGTCTTCAAGGGCTTTTTTATATTCGGGTACGCATCCCCATTCATTTACTGTAGTTTCTTTAATTTCAATATGAAATTGAATTGCATATGCATGATTTTGGTATTTAAAAATTTGATATTTGGTAACAGGAGATGATGCTAGTAAAGTTACATCCTTATTATTTTCTATTCCTTGCACTTCATAAGAATGCCACTGCAAACTTTTAATTTGCTCTGGAAATTTTGAAAATAAGATGTCTTCATTTTTTTCTTTAGTAAAATTGATATCCATAATCCCAATTTCTGCTGGATTTGATTTAACTACCTTGCCACCTATTACCTCACCTAATAATTGACACCCAAGACAAAAACCTAAATAAGGTTTTTTTAAATTAACAACAAATTCTTTAATTGCTTTTTTTTCTTCAATTAGCCATGGGTATTCTTGTTCCATAAAAGTATCCATTGGACCACCCATACAAAACATTCCATCAAATTTACTTAAATCGCTTGGAATTTTTTCACCTTCATCCAGCTCTATGGTGGTTAAGTTAAAACCATCAGCTAACATTAAATCTTTGATATAGCCTGGGTCTTCAATTTTTATATGTTGTAAAACTATTATATTCATTCCTTAACCGATCAAATAGAAGACTAGAAGGTATCTACTTACCTTTCCAATTGCCACTAAAATAATAAAATCTAAAAATCTAACTCTTAGTAAACCTGCAACTAAAGTTAGTGGATCACCTATAATTGGAACCCAAGCAAATAATAATGACCATTTACCAAATTTACTAAACCATTTTGATGATCTTTCTATTTGTGCTTCTTTAAATGGAAACCATTTTTTTGTAGTAAGATTTCTTGAATAAAATCCTAAAACCCAGTTAACAACAGATCCTAAAACATTTCCAAAGCTTGCAACGATTAACAATAATAAATTATCATAATTCGATGTTGCAATTAACCCTGCCAATGTGAGTTCAGATGAAAATGGTAAAATGGTTGCAGCTAAAAAAGATATAGCAAATAAAGATAAGTAAATCACTTCGAACACTTCTTAGAACAATACTTTACCTTATCCCAGTTTAATTTCCATTTCTTGCGCCAAACAAAAGGTCTTTTACAAACAGGACAAATTTTTGATGGTAGATGTTTTTTTTTCACTAAATTGTATTTTGTTTTATGAATTTGTCTGCTTCAGATAAAATCATTTTTTTTCTATCATTTTTCATTTTATCAAACACATAAACCATCATTGATAATCTGGGGTTTTTTAAAAAAAATTTTCTATTTCTATCTATAAATCTCCAGTACAAACCATCCATCGTATTGCACCAATCCCCTTTCTTAAAATCCATCATTTTCATAAAATAACTTGATCCACAGATATATGGTTTTGTTGCAAAAATACCTCCATCACTAAATAAACCCATTCCATAAACATTGGGAACCATCACCCAGTCAGATGAATCGACAAACATTTCCATAAACCATTTATAAACAATTGTTGGTTTAACCTCACAAAGGTTCATTATATTTGATAAAATCATCAATCTTTCAATATGATGAGACCAGCCATGATTAACAGCATTTTTAATTGCATGATCCAATGGAGGTAAACCAGTTGTGCCTTCATACCAAGACTTTTTCATTTTTCTTTCATGTTTGAAAAAATTTTTTGTTTCCATTTCATCAGAGTAACCTTGATAAATTCCACGCATAAACTCTCTCCATCCTATTATCTGACGAATATAACCTTCAAGCGAGTTCATTCTAATTTTATGTTTTTTATGAAATTCTAAAATTTTTTGAATGATAATCTCAGGAGTTATCAATCCTAAATTAATGTACGGACTTAATGCGCTATGAAATAAAATATTGTCTTTTTGATTAACAGCATCTTCATAGTCACCAAATAAATTTGATTTTTCTTTAATAAAAAAATCTAAAAGCTTAACAACATCAGCATATTCAGTTGCAAGCCAAAAATCATTTGTGCTACCGGGATGATCTTTAAATAATTTTTCAATAATTGGTTTTAATTTTTTAGTGTGATTAGTTTCATTAATTTTTGGAAATTTTGGTATTAACACATCTTTTGGTAATTTATTTCTGTTATCCTCATCAAAACTCCATTTGCCCCCAATAGGGTTTCCATCTGCTCCCATTAATATTCCAGATTTTTTACGAACCTCTTTGTAAAATGTTGCCATAAAAGGTTTTTTTGATTTTGCTAAATAATTTTTAAACTCATCTCTTGAGTTTAAAAACATTGGAGTTTGAATAATATTCCAATTTATTTTTTCTTTTTTTAAAAATTGAGAAATTTTCTTTTCAAAAAATTTATCCTCAACCTCAAAACTTGAAATTTCAGTAATTTTTTTTTGATTAATGATAATTTTTAATTTTTTAAAGTAAGTGTCTTTAAAACCTTTGTCTTCAATTTTAGAATATTCGACTTTGTATTTATTCGCTTTAAGCGTATCCGCATAAGACCTCATAGAAGATAGAAATAGCAGTATCTTTTGCTTATGATGCTTTTCATAAGTACATAGCTCATAGTCTTCTGCCATGTAAAAAGAGTGGTCCTTTTTGAAGCGGTCTATGTATTTTAATGGAAATAATTGATTGCCAAGTATAAAAAACAATTTCATAATTAAATATAACTAATTAAAAATTATATGTCAGAAAAATATCTTATTTTTGGTGCGACAGGTTCTGTGGGCTCTAGCTTAGCTGAACAATTAAAAAATTCAGGTAATGATATACATCTTGTTGCAAGAAATGAAAGTGAAGTTAAAGCAATCGCAGAAAAATTGGGTTGCTCTTATACAGTTGCTGACGTTTTAGAAGATGGGTTTATAGAAAAAGTAAAATCAGATATTAATGATATTAAAGGGGTCGCTTACTGTGTGGGCTCTATTGATTTAAAACCATTAAGAATGGTTACAGAGGCTGATATGAATAAATGTATGAAACTAAACCTTTATTCAGCCATTGAAGTTATAAAAGGATTTCAAGAAAGTTTAAAAAAAAATAAAGGCTCAGTTGTTTTATTTTCAACTGTTGCTGCTCAAAGAGGTTTTACTAATCACACAATTATTGCTTCTGCTAAAGCTGCTGTTGAGGGATTAACTGTTACACTGGCTGCTGAGTTTGCTCCACATATTAGAGTAAATTGTATTGCACCTAGCTTATCAAAATCTAAAATTGCAGAACCAATGTTAAAAAATCCTACAATTGCAGAAGGAATTGCTAAAGCACATCCTCTGAAAAGATTGGGTGAAGGAAAAGATTCTGCAGCGCTTGCTAAATTTTTAATTACTGAAGAGAGTTCTTGGATTACTGGACAGATAATAGCTGTTGATGGTGGTAGATCAAAGCTTTCTTAAAGTGAAAAAATATTTTTTATTAATAATTTTTTTTCTTTTATTTACTTCAAAAGGCTATTCTAATAATTATAAATTCACTAAAATAATAGATCTAGATGAACCTTGGGGATCATCATTTATTAATAATGATGAAATCATTATTACTGAAAAAAGTGGAAAAATTAAAATTGTTAATTTATTTCAAAAGAAGTTACAGAAGTTAAGCATAATCTTAATTTTTTAGAAGTGGCCAAGGTGGATTATTAGATATTATTTACCAAGATAATACTTTATGGATTTCTTATTCAGAAGATAGAGGGAGATTCGAAAACAAGTACATCAATTGCAAAAGCACAATTAAACAAACAAGAATTAAATTTTAAAAATATTTTTCAAGCAAACCCTCCTATAGATTCTGGTTATCATTTTGGTTCAAGATTAGCGATTAAAGATGATTATATTTATGCATCAGCTGGTGAAAGAGGTCAAGGTATGATTGCTCAAGATCCCACAAAACATCCTGGTAGTATTATTAGAATTCATACTGATGGTCGTATTCCTAAAGATAACCCAAAGTTTACTGGTAAACCAGATTGGTTGCCTGAAATTTATCAAATAGGTGTTCGTAATCCACAAGGTTTAACACTCTCCGATTATGATGGAAAAATATATTTAAGTAATCATGGAGCAAGAGGTGGTGATTGGTTTGGAGAGGCTAAAAAAGGAGAAAATTATGGATGGAAAATTTTAGGCTGGGGTGGAAAAAATTATTCTGGAATTCCTATTGGCCCTAAATGGAAGCCAGGTTTTACTAAAGCAATTCAATATTGGGTACCATCAATAGCTACTAGTGCTATCACAATTTATAAAGGAGATGAGTTTAAAGAATGGAATGGTCATGCTCTAGTTACTTCTTTAAAAGATAAATCTTTAAGAAAATTAATATTTAATGATCTAACGAATGTGAAGGAAGATCTTATATTTAGAAATAATATTGGAAGAATAAGAGATATTCAGGTACATCCCGTAAATGGAAAAATTTATTTTTTAGCAAATAATAGTTTGTGGTTAATGGAAAAAAGCTAAATGGATGAAATAAAAGCTAAAAAAATTTTTAACGAGGCTCAAAAAAATTTTGAGTCTCTAAAATATGAAAAAGCAAGAGAGCTGTGGTTTCAAATTTTAGAATTTTATCCTAAAAACCTATCTCTATTAAGAAACATATCTTTAACTTATTTCAATCAAGAAAATTTCTTTGAAACAGAGAATATTCTAAAAAAAATAATTAAAATAAATTTAAAAGAACCTAATGCTTTAAATATGCTAATTTTAGTCCTTGAGGAACAAGATAAAATTGAAGAGGCAAAAGAATTTATCGGTATTGGTATAAATAATAATTTATTAAATGACCATTGGAAAATCAAAAAAGAACTGCTGATACCAATGATTAAAAATAACTCTAATGAAATTATAAAATTTAGATCCAATATTAATAAATTTATTGAAGAAATTTTAAATAACAACAAAAACTACAATTTTAATATTAATGACCATCTTATAAAACCTCCTCAATTTGGTTTATCATATGATCAGTTCGATAACTTAGAAATAAACAAGAAATGTATATCTTTGTTTAGAAGAATATATCCTGAGCTTAACAAAGTTTACCTTCACAAAAATACTTCATCGAGTAAAATTAAAATAGGCTTTATCTCTGAATATTTAACTGACCACACTATTGGAAAACTATTTAAAGGTATTATCTTAAAAATTAATAAAGAAAAATTTGAAGTATTGGTTTTTCATTCTGAGCAAACTAAAAAAGGATCAATATTAAATGATTTGGTAGATGCCGAAAAAAAAGGTGTTATTAAAAATATTTTTTTACCGAAAGATTTTAAACAGAAACAAATCTCAATACTTGATCAAAAATTAGATATACTTTTTTATCCAGAAATTGGCTTATCTATTCAACTATATTTTCTCTCATATATTCGCCTTGCGAAATATCAAATAACTTCTTGGGGACACCCTGAAACTACTGGAAACGACTCTATTGATTATTTCATTTCTTCAAAATTTATAGAGTCTGAAAATTCACATAAAAATTTTTCAGAGCAAATAATTTGTTCAGAAAGTTTGCCTATGTACTACTACAAACCAAAAATTAAAAATATACTTAATGAAGAAAAATTAAATGAATTAAATTTATATTCATGTCCGCAAACATTATTCAAATTACACCCAGATTTTGACCAAATAATAGAAAAAATTCAAAAGAAAGATAAAAATTCAATATTTTATTTTATCAAGGATTCAAACAAGGCTCTCAACAATATTTTCATCAATAGACTAAAAAAAAATTCAAAAATAAATCTTGAAAAAATTAATTTTTTAGAAAATATGAATTGGGAACAATATATTAATCATTGTGGTAGAGCGTCTGTCTTGCTAGACCCATTATATTTTGGTGCTGGTAATAGTTTTTACGAGTCAATGTTTTACGGAACTCCCACAATAACTATGCCCACAAATCACACAAAGTCTAGACTTGTACTCGGAGCCTATAATCAAATGAAAATTTCAGACATGAAATTTAATCCAATTGTAAAAAATATTGATAATTATGTTGATACAGCAGTTGAAATTGCAAACGACAAGAATCTCATTGAAATTAAAAATCAACTAAAACTTAAAGCAGAGACAAACTTGTATGAAAATAAAAAATCCATTACTGATTTAGAGAATGTTCTGAATAAAATTGTAGGCTAATTATCTAACAGTTTTTTTTTTGCTTTATCAAATTCTTCTTGTGTTAAAATTCCTGATTTTAAAAGTTCATTTAACTTTGTAATTTCACTACTTAAATTTGAATTACTTTCTAAAACATTATTAAAGTTATCAGATTGAGTTTCATTGTCTTGACTTGGCGCATTGTCAACCTTAGCCTTGAAGCCTGTCATGATTGCTGAACCACCAAGATAAAAAACAAAGATTAATATTGGTACTGCTAATATAAAAAATATTAATTTATCCATTATTTAATCCTCATCCTCATCTTCATTTCTCCAGTCTTTTTCATACATTAAATATCCAGCTAATATAACAGCAAAAGTGCCTGCTATCATTCCATAATCAAAGCCAACCTGTTTTCCATACAAATACCATCCTAGTTGAGTGGCACCAATTGGCACAGCCGTTAGAAGAAGCATAATGATTGCAATTCTGTACGGATATTTTGGTCTTTTCATCCTTAAAGATTATCAAAAATTAAAAGGAATTAATTAAATAATTTTTATTTGAGACAATAAAACTTTATGAAAACAAAGATATAATTCCTAATTTAGAAAAAATATTTAAAGGTGTTGTTGGCTAAGTTTTGAATAAAAACTATTTTAAGCACTTATCAATATTTCTATTCGGAAATTATACTTTTCAATGATGCTATCTCTCCAATTTTAAATATAATTGCATCCTCTTTTTTAAAGCCATATTTTTCTGCACTAGCCTTAAATCTTATTGGTGGTTCCATAATTGGTTCCAAAGATAAAACAAATGTACCCCAGTGAGTTCCCATAACCTTTTTACTTCTTAAATCTTTTGCTACATTTAAGGCTTCTTCTGGTGTTGTGTGATAAATTGATTTATCAAACATAGGCTTAAAATCATAAGCTCCAATATTAATCATTGTTAAATCAATTGGACCATATTTTTCACCTAATTCTTTGTAAATATTTCCATAGCCAGTATCACAAGCAAATAAGATTTTTTTACCCTTATATTCAATTAAGAAATTACCCCAGAGTGTTTTATTCATATCCGTTAGACTTCTTTTAGACCAATGAACAGCTGGGAGTAATGTTACTTTTAAATCCTCATTAACTTTAATTTCTTCATACCAATCCATTTCATTTACATCTTTAAATTTATTTTTTGTAAAGTATTTTCCAAGATTTAGTGGTGTCAAAACTTTTGTATTTTTAAACGGATACTTTCTAATAGTTCCCATATCTTGATGATCATAATGATTATGTGTTAATAATAATAAATCAGTCTTTGGAATTTCATCTAAATTTAAGGCAGGCTCAGTAAATCTATCTGGGCCAAAAATTAAAGGTCCTGCATTTTTTGAAAATACAGGGTCAGTTATAATTGTTGTATCTCCAAGTTTAATTAAGTAAGTAGCATGACCAATCCAAGCAATATAATCTTCATTTTTATACTTTTCTAAATCAGATAAAACTTTTTCTTTATCAACAACATGTTCTTTAGGAACAGTCATGTCTATTTTCTTTTTCAATTTAATAAATTGTGTGTAAGAAAACTTGGCTTTACTAGTTCTAACTGGCGATCCTTCTGGGTTTCTAAAAGTTCCATCTGGTAAATGATGATAAGGTTTTTTATCCATAGCAATTAATGATGAGTTATATGCAATAATCATAAATATGAAAATTATAAATTTTACCACCATTTATTGATATTTTTATTTTAAAGATCTTTTAAAACACTCAATGGTATTCTTTAACAAACAGGCAATTGTCATTGGCCCTACTCCACCTGGAACAGGAGTTAAAGCTTTTGCAACTTTTGAAACTTCTTCAAATGCAACATCACCAACAATACCGTTTTCAGTTTTATTGATCCCAACATCTATTACGATTGCATCTTTTTTAACCCAGTCAGCTTTTACAAGTTCAGGAATACCAACTGCTGCAACAATAATATCTGCCTCTAAGCATTCTGCTTTTAAATCTTTAGTTTTTGAATGAGTAATTGTTACTGTGCAATTTTCTTTTAAAAGTAACTGTGCCATTGGCTTACCGTTTAGATTTGATCTACCAATCATAACTGCTTTTTTTCCACTCAAGTTTGGTTCAATTTTTTTAATCATTAGATAACATCCTAAAGGAGTGCAAGGAACTGAACTTTCATAGCCTGAAGAAAGATTGCCAACATTCATTGGATGAAACCCATCAACATCTTTACTTGGCAAAATAGTTTCAATAACTTTTTGCTTATCAATATGTTTTGGTAATGGTAATTGAACTAAAATTCCTGAAACTCTTTCATCTTTATTAAGTTCTTCAATTTTATCTAATACTGTTTTTTCTTCAACAGCCTCTGGATATCTAATTACTTCTGATTTTAACCCTACTTCATTCGCTGATTTTTCTTTATTACGAACATAAATTTGACTAGGAGCCATATCGCCAATTAAAATAACTGTAAGTCCTGGAACTTTATTGTGTTTAGCTTTTAACTCTACAACTTCTTGTCTTAGTTCTTCTCTAAGTTCAGCTGCTATTTTTTTTCCATCTATTAAAATCATGTATTTTCTTAAAAAATCATTGGTGCAATGTACAGCTTCATACACATTTCTATAAACCAAATCAATAAAAGTAATATAACTGGTGAAATATCTATTGATCCTAAATTAGGTAAAAAACTTCTTATTTTATTAAGTGCAGGACTTGTTAATCGATAAGTCACCTCTAAAATAGAATAAACAAATCTATTTTGAGTATTTAAAACATTAAATGCAACAAGCCAGCTGGTAACTACATTTGCAATTACCACATAAGAATAGAGTTTTAATATTTGAAGAACCAAATAAAAAATTGCTATCATTTTTTCTCGATATAAATTGACTGACTTGGGAAAGCAAAAGAAGCTTTATTACCTTCTACTATTTCCTTTATTGCAATTGCTAATCTCTCTTTAACTAAAAGTGAGTCAGTCCAACTATTACTGGCTGTAAAACATCTAACAAGTAGATCTATTGAGCTATCTGAAAATTTTTCAATTCTTACAGCAACACCTACACTTTGATTAAAATCATCACTTTTATTTATATAGTTTTCAATTTCTTCTCTAATTTTTTTTAATTGTTCAACAGTTGTGTCGTACTGAAGAGTAATCGACCATCTTATTCTCCAATTAGTAGTCTCACTAATATTAACTACTGAATTTTCTGCAAATTGAAAATTTGGAATTATTGCTAAAGATTTATCAAACTTTCTAATCACCGTAGATCTAAAACCAATTTTTTCAACAATACCTTCGATTGTTCCTTCAACTAAAATCCAATCGCCAATCTTAAATCTTTTTTCAACTAAAACTAAAATCCCAGATATTAAATTTTTAAATAAATCTTGAGCACCCAAAGCAACCGCAACACCAAATAAACCAAGTCCAGCAATAATTGGTCCAATTTTTATTCCCCAAAGTTCAAGGACAGCAGCTAAACCTAATATAAAAATTAAGATTTTTAACGATTTAATAATCCAACCAATCAACTCTTTAGTTAACATCTTGTCTAAACCACTTAAAATATAAGAAATGGGTTCAACAACCTGATGGATCAACCAAAAAATAAAAATAGTAATCAGTGTTCTATTTATTGTATCTATGGCTAACTTGCCCTCTTCTCCAAAAGACATGTAATAACTTGCAATAAAAAAACCTAGAACGATTGGTAAAAATCTTGCAGGCCCCACCATTGCATGAACAAATGTATCATCTAGTTTATTTGTAGTTCTTTTAGAAATTATTTCTAATTTTTTTATAATAAGTTTACTAATTAAACCTCTAAAAACTAAAAATATAAAAAATATTCCAATTCCAATTAAAATTTGAAAAATATCAATTCCATAAATTCCTCTTGACCAAACTGAAAAAAATAATTCACTGAAATTATTAAATATGTCCATAATCAAATTTTATATAGCAAAAATTCTTCTTCTCCAGGGTTAAAAAGAAAAATTTTTTTCCATTTTATTTCATTAAGTGCCGCAGAGGTTTTCTCGCCCACACACATCAAATTAGTATTCATCCACAACGTTTCTAGCTGATAATTTTTAATTACCTTTAAAAAATTAATCGCACTATTTTTTGAGTATATGTAAGTAATGTCTGGCATATTTAGCTTTAATTTTTCGATAAAATTTTCGTCATATTTCTTTATCTCATTAGCTCTGTAGTTAATTATTCTATCTATACTATAGCCGTCTAAAATTAATTCTTGATCTAAATCACTAGAGACAACTTCTCCACTAACATAAATCAATTTTCCTTCCGAGGGATTAAAATTTTGCAAAATCAATTCTTTGAGATTATTTACATTTCCTTCTGCAGCAAATACATTTTGAAAACCAGCATCTCTTGCTTTTTTTTCAGTGGCGCTTCCTACACAAAAACATTTTAACTTTTTATTAATATTTTTAATGTCCAAAAATTTGATAGCGTTAGAGCTTGTAAAAATAATTCCCTTAAATTCTGAATAATCAACAGATTTGTACTTAATACCTTGAATACTAATTAATGGTAAATGAGATATTTCATTTCCTAATGATTTAAATCTTATCATCATTTCATGACAATCTTCCAATGGTCTTGTAAATAAAATATGCATATTATTTTTTATAAGAATTATTTGACTGTTTTTTAAGAGCACTACCTATCTCTATACCTAATTCTCTCAGCCTCCTCTATTCCTTTAGAGGATTTTAAATAAAATCTATTTTTTCCATCTAAGGAAAAAAGCTCTACTTCTAAAGTGATTTTTTCTCCTTCAATATTTGCAAAAGCACCTACAGCTGTTTCACAATCACCTTCTAAAATCTTTAAAACACTTCTTTCTGCTTTTATACAATCGTATGTTTTTTTATGATTCACTAAGTCTAACAATTTAATCAATTCATTGTCGTTGTCTCGACATTGTAAAGCTATAACTCCTTGTCCTGCACAAGGAATAATTTCTGAAGTTGAAAAAGTTTGAGTTATGCTTTTATTTAAACCTAGTGAGTCAATTCCAGCATAGGATAAGATAATTGCATCATATAAATTTTCATCGAGCTTTCTTAATCTAGTGTCTATGTTTCCTCTAATTAATTTACACTGAAAATCACTTCTTATTTTTTTAATTTGAAATTCTCTTCTAAATGATGAAGTTCCAATAACAGAGTTTAATTTTAGATCTTTTAAATTTTTATTATTTTTACTAATCAAAATCTCTCGTGGATCATTTCTTTTTAAAAAACAATTAGTTAACAGCCCCTCAGTTTCTTCTGAAGGCATGTCTTTTAAAGCATGTACAGCTATATCAATTTTATTATTCAATAATTCTATTTCTATTGATTTTGAAAATAAACCTTTACCACCTACTTCTGACAATCGTTTATCTTGAACTTGATCACCTTTAGTTGCAATTTCTTTAATATCCACATCCTCAATTCCAAAATCTTTTGCATGTTTAAGAATATTTTCTCTAGCTTTTTCAGCATAGATCAGTGCTAATTTGCTTCCTCTTGAACCTATAATAATTTTTCTATTTTTCATTTATTTGCTTTATACTTCATACTTATATTGAGAATGTATTATTAATAAAAACTAATTTAATGATTAAAAAACCTATAATTTTAGGAATTGAATCGAGCTGTGATGAAACTGCTGCTTCTATTGTAACAGAAAATGAGCAAGGTATGCCAACAATTTTATCAAGTATTGTCTCAAGCCAGGTAGATGTTCATAAAGAATTTGGCGGTGTTGTGCCTGAACTTGCTGCAAGATCTCATATAGAAAAAATAGACTTAATTACAAAAAAAGCACTAGATGAAAGTGGACTAAAAATGGAACACCTAGATGCAATAGCAGCAACTGCAGGGCCTGGTCTTATAGTTTGTCTATCAGTGGGTTTAAGTTTTGGCAAAGCTGTAGCTTCATCACTCAATAAACCGTTTATAGCTGTTAATCATTTAGAAGGACATGCATTAAGTCCAAAATTAAATTCTGAATTAAACTATCCATACTTGTTACTTTTAATTTCAGGTGGCCATACTCAATTTTTAAGTGTGCAAGGATTAGGAAATTATAAAAGATTAGGAACAACTATTGATGATGCTGTTGGTGAAGCTTTTGATAAAACAGCAAAATTATTAGGTATAGAATTTCCAGGTGGGCCCCAAATAGAAGTGTATGCCAAAAAAGGTGATCCCAATAAATATGAGTTACCTAAACCAATTTTTCATAAAGGAGGATGTAATTTATCATTTGCGGGCTTAAAAACTGCTGTTTTAAAAATTTCAAAACAAATAAAAACTGACCAAGAAAAATATGATCTTGCAGCATCTTTTCAAAAAACAATTGAAGAAATACTATATAAAAAAAGTATGATTGCTTTTGAAGAATTTAAAAAAATGAATCCAGATAATAAAAATAAATTTGTAGTTGCAGGGGGTGTTGCAGCAAATAAAAAAATTAGAGAAATTCTAACCAACCTTTGTGTTGAAGAAGGTTTTGAGGCAATTTTTCCACCCATTGACTTGTGTGGTGATAATGCAGCAATGATTGCAATGGTTGGATTAGAAAAATTTAAATTAAAACAATTTAGTGATTTGGATAGTCCTGCAAAACCTAGGTGGCCATTAGATGAAGATGCTATTTTTTTAAAAGGTGCTGGAGTGAGATTATAATGCATTACTGGTTAATGAAATCAGAACCTGATGTTTGGTCAATTGATCAGCAAAAAAAAGCTGGCGCAAAAGGGGCTCCTTGGGATGGAGTTAGAAATTATCAAGCAGCAAAAAATTTAAAGGGAATGAAAAAAGGAGATTTATGTTTTTTTTATCATTCAAATATTGGCAAAGAAATCGTTGGTATTGTTGAGGTTATCAAAGAAGCCTTCTTAGATAAAACAGATAAAAAAGGTCGATTTGTAGCTGTCCAAGTTAAGTTTAAGGAAAAATTAGAGAAAAGCGTAACTCTTGAAGATATTAAAAAAAACAAAGAACTTGGCCATTTATCGCTTATTAGACAAAGCAGACTTTCCGTTATGCCAATTGACTCTAAAAGCTGGAAAGTTTTATATAAGATGGGTAGTATTTAAAAATAAAATCATGCCAAAACGAAAAAAAACAAAATCTAAAGCTAAGAAAAAAAGCTCTATAAAGCCTAAGCTTAAAAAAAAAACAAAAGCTAAAAAAAAGAGTTCTGTAAAATCCAAGATTAAAAAAAAAGTTTTAAAAAAAAAAGTAAAAATACAAAAAGAAAAAGAGTTAGTTTTTAAAACTAGACCAGAATGGGTTAAAAGTGCTTTAATTAATAAGACCAAGTATCAAAAAAAATATTCTGACTCAATTAAAAATAATAATGAATTTTGGAAAAATGAGGGAAAAAGAATAACTTGGATTAAGCCGTACAAAAAAATTAAAAATGTTAAATATAGTAAGAAAGAAGTTAGAATTAAATGGTATGAAGATGGAACATTAAATGCTTCTGCTAATTGTATAGATCGTCATCTAAAAAATAAAAAAGATAAAACTGCAATTATCTGGGTTGGAGATAATCCAAAAGATACAAAAAAAATTTCATACAATCAATTACACAGAGAAGTATCAAAAACTGCAAATGGTTTGAGAAGATTGGGAATTAAAAAAGGTGACCGAGTTACAATTTATTTAACAATGATACCAGAGCTTGCAATCACAATGCTTGCTTGTGCTAGAATTGGTGCAGTTCATTCTATTATTTTTGGAGGATTTTCAGCAGACTCTATTTCTGGAAGAGTTAATGATTGTGAATCAGAATATATCATAACAGCTGATGAAGGAGTTAGAGGTGGAAAAACTATTCCATTAAAACAAATTACAGATGAGGCTTTAAGAAGCTGTGCTAATGTTAAAAAATGTATTGTAGTCAAGAGAACGGGAGGTCAAATTAGCTGGGATAATGATAGAGATATTTGGTACCATGATTTAATTGAAGGTGTTCCCAATCACTGTGAACCTGAAGAGATGAATGCTGAAGATCCATTGTTCATTCTTTATACCTCTGGTTCAACTGGCAAACCTAAAGGAGTTCTTCATACAACTGGTGGATATATGGTTTATGCCTCAATGACTCATCAATATATTTTTAATTATAAACCTAAAGATATCTATTGGTGTACTGCTGACATTGGGTGGGTTACGGGTCATAGTTATATAATTTATGGTCCACTGGCTAATGGAGCCACAACTATAATGTTTGAAGGAATTCCAACATATCCTGACAGTTCGAGATGGTGGGAAATTATTGACAAGTACAAAGTAAATATTTTTTATACTGCTCCAACAGCCATTAGAGCTTTGATGCGTGAAGGTGATGGTCCTTTGAAAAAAACTTCAAGAAAATCCTTAAAATTACTAGGTACGGTAGGTGAGCCAATAAATCCAGAGGCATGGATGTGGTATTACAAAGCTGTAGGAAATTCAAATTGTCCTATAGTTGATACTTGGTGGCAAACTGAGACGGGTGGAATATTAATTAGTCCTCAAACAGGAGCTATAAATTTAAAACCAGGTTCGGCCACAAAACCATTTTATGGTATTAAGCCAGCAATTGTTGATAAAGAAGGAAATGAAATTAAGGGAGCTGGCGAAGGAAGGCTGTGTATTTCCCAATCTTGGCCTGGACAAATGAGGACAGTGTATGGTGATCATCAAAGATTTATTGATACTTATTTTTCTCAGTTTGATGGTAAATACTTTACAGGGGATGGTGCTAGAAGAGATGAAGACGGTTACTATTGGATAACAGGACGTGTTGATGATGTAATTATTGTCTCTGGTCATAACCTTGGAACTGCCGAAATAGAAAGTGCATTTGTTGCCCATCCAAAAGTTGCTGAAGCTGCAGTAGTTGGTTATCCTCATGATATCAAGGGTAACGGACTTTACTGCTATGTTACTTTAAATGTTGATGAGGTAGCTGACCTTGATCTAGAGAGAGATTTAAAACTTTGGGTTCGTAAGCAAATAGGTGCTCTTGCAACACCAGACATCATCCATTTCTCACCTGGGCTACCTAAAACGAGATCAGGAAAAATTATGAGAAGAATTTTAAGAAAAATTGCAGCTAATGAGCATGACCAATTAGGAGATACTACAACTTTAGCTGATCCAAGTGTTGTACAAAGTTTAGTTGATAATAGAAAAAATATCTAAAAATTTATTAACTCTTTAAATTCTTTTTCAACATTATCCCATTTTAAGATCATAGAGTTTAATACAATTTTTCTATCTAAAGTTTTTAATTCTTCAGCTATTGGGGCCCATTTATATAATGATAATGCGCTAGGATTAAATGGCAGATCTTTATAATAAGTTTCCCAGTTTATATTTTGAAGTCGCTCATTAAAAGTTTTTTTTGCTCCCTCAATAATATCAACTGGCATCTTATTAGAAGATTCACTATCTAAAATTTTAAAAAAAATTTCTTTAGACTGGTTGATGTTTTGATAATTAAAATTAACTTTTAAATATGAGAACGTAAATAATGTCAGATCCTGTAAAGCAACAGAATAAATATTCCATCTGGCAATATCAAGAGATGCCATGAACACGTCATTGTCAAAATGAAGAACGTACCTTGTGCCCATTCTAGTTTTTAAATAATTATATAAAGTAACTTGTGTTACCCAGGCAGATTTTGTTTGAATAAAGTGTTCAAGGTCATTTAAATTCTTAATTTTTTTCTTTGGGATAAAAGCCTTAAACATCGCAAACAAGTAAACTTTAAAATCATTGAGTGATATGTCTCTCCAGGAAAGCTTATATTTTTGCATAAAAGTTCAATATATGCGCTATTATAGCCTAAAAAATAAGCAAATAAGGACTTAATTTGAATAATTTTAGCCTTTTAAAAACCATCAGAATGGGTATGTTTTCGGTTAGTTATAACTAAAAATAGAGAGGTATAAATGTCAAACGCAACAAAACACTGGGAAAAAACTAGGTCATTGTTATTCGTAACATTGGCTATTTGGTTTGTTTTCTCAATCGGCATCTTCCTTTTCGCAGCTGAAATGAACGAGGTTACAGGACCTTTCGGTTATCCATGGACATACTGGTTTACATGTCAAGGATCTCTTGGAATTTTTGTAATCCTGATTTTTTGGTTTGCTAATAGGCAAGAAAAAATCGATGAAGAATTTGGCTTCAACGAAAAAGGAGATCAATAATGATAAAAGGTAAATTTATAGACAATTTGCCAAAAGTTTACGGAATCTATACGGGAGGTTTTATAGGTTTCATAATCTTAATGGCAATTGGTGAGCAGATGGGTATGACTGCTAAAGCAATAGGTGTTGCTTTTGTGGCCTTTACAATATTCATCTATGCATTGATCGGTTATCTATCAAGAACAGCTCAAGCAGATGCGTATTACGTAGCTGGAAGGCAAGTTCCAACTGTATTCAACGGTATGGCGACAGCAGCAGACTGGATGTCTGGTGCTTCATTCGTTGCAATGGCAGGTGGTATTTACTTTAAAGGTTACGGATATATGGCTCTACTTGTTGGTTGGACTGGTGGTTACATATTAGTTGCAACTTTATTAGCACCATACTTAAGAAAATTTGGCTGTTACACAGTTCCAGATTTTATAGGTACAAGATATGGTGGTAATTTAGCAAGGTTCTGTGCTGTAGTAGTTTTGACTGTTGCTTCATTCACTTATGTGACTGCTCAGATTAATGCTACAGGTACTATTGCATCTGTTGCTCTAGATATCGACTTTAAATACGCTGTATATATTGGACTAATTAGTATTTTACTGTGTTCAATGTTAGGTGGTATGAGAGCGGTAACTTGGACACAGGTTGCGCAATATATCGTGCTAATTATAGCTTACTTACTTCCAATTTTTTGGATCAGTAACAAAATGGGTGCGGGTTTCTTCCCTCACTTTATGTTAGCTGATGAAGTCGCTAGAATTGGTGAGTTAGAACAACAGTTTGGTTTTGTTAAAAACTCTGCTGCTGATCTAGCAACGGTACCTAAAGGGTTAGCTGGAATAACTAAAGCACACTCTGCAGTAAATGCAACGCCTTGGGCGTTTATTTCATTGGCATTGGCGATGATGATGGGAACAGCTTCATTACCACACGTGATGATGAGATACTTTACTACTCCAAGTGTAAAAGCAGCTAGAAAATCAGTTGGTTGGTCATTATTCTTTATCTTCCTTCTGTATTCTTCTGCGCCAATGTTAGCAACACTATCTAAACTATCGTTGATCGATCCAACATTACCAACTGGTATTATTGGTAAATCATTTGCTGAAGTTCAGTCAATAGATTGGTTCCAAAACTGGAATCAAGCAAACTTGATGTTCATCAGTGACTTTAACGGCAATGGAACTCTTGAGTTAAACGAGTTTTTCATGGGCGGTAAAGCGGTTGTGTTAGCAACACCAGAAATAGCTGGATTACCATATGTAATCTCAGGACTGGTTGCTGCTGGAGGTATGGCTGCTGCCATGTCAACAGCTGATGGTTTGATCCTAGCAATTGCGAACGCGATCTCTCATGACGTTTATTACAAAATGATTGATCCAAAAGCAGAGACTGCAAAAAGACTTCTTGTTGCAAGGGTATTACTTGTAGTAATTGGTTTTGCTGGAGCAACTATTGCGGCAATGGAAATCCAAGGTATCTTAGGTTCAGTTATCTGGGCTTTTGACTTTGCGATGTCTGGATTGTTCTTCCCACTTGTACTTGGTGTATGGTGGAAGAGAGCTAACAGAGAAGGTGCTATTGCTGGTATGGTTTTAGGTCTTGTTTCTTCTATTATCGTACCTAGTTTGGGTACGAAATGGTGGAAGTGGGTTCTTAGGACTTACTCAATTAACATTTGGTATCTTCGGAGCAGCTGTTAGTTTTGTTTCAATGGTTGTAGTGAGTTTAATGACTCAAGAACCAGATAAAGCAATTCAAAAAATGGTTGATGAAGTTCGTATACCAAGCGGTAGAACTGTTACTGGTAAGTAGAACTAATAAACTTTAATTCTAAGGGGCGATTAATTTCGCCCCTTTTAATTTAATCTCATTTCTAATATAAATCATTAAATGTCAGCAAATTTCCATCCATTAGTTTATTTTATAGATTACTTATTTGGTATGATTATGTGGACTTTAATAGGACGAGTTGCGATGAATATTTTTCAAAAAGAAGATTCTGAATTCTTTTTTATGAAGATTTTTGTCAAATCTACCAATCCACTAATAAAAATTTTTAAACCAATAACCCCTTCTTTCATCATAGGACCTCTGGTTCCATTATATGTAGCATGGTTCTTTTTTATGATTAGATTTTACTTTATGCCCTGGGTCTTAGGTTATTCTGTAATGGGAATGTTATCATTTCCTCTAGAAAGTGAAATTTCTAAACAAATTTATCAATTATTTAATTCAATTAAATTTTAAAAATTGATACTAGTAGAGCTGGCAATCAATGAAAAAAATACAAATATCACCATCAATTTTATCAGCTGATTTTAGTCAATTAGGAAATGAAATTAAACGACTAGAAGAAGGAGGGGCAGATATGATCCATGTAGATGTGATGGACGGTCATTTTGTGCCTAATTTAACTATGGGGCCTCCAATTATTAAGGCTTTAAGGAAATATACAAAACTGCCATTTGATGTTCATTTAATGATTTCACCAGTACATAAATACATTCAAGATTATGCAGATGCTGGAGCAGATATTATAACTATACATCCTGAGGCAACTGAAGATTTAAAAAGTTCAATAGCACACATCAAAAGTTTAAATAAAAAAGTGGGTGTATCGCTAAACCCTAAAAGTGAAATTAATTTAGTAACAAATTTTCTAGAAGAGATTGATTTAATCTTAATCATGAGCGTCAATCCTGGATTTGGTGGTCAAAAATTTATGCCAGAAGTATTACAAAAAATTAAAGAGTTAAAAAAAATAAAAGATCAAAAAAATTTGAAATTTGATATTGAAATAGATGGAGGAATTAACTTTGATAATAATAAATTGGCTATTGAAGCTGGTGCTAATATTTTGGTCTCAGGCACAACTATATTTAAAAATAACAATGGAAATATAAAAAAAAATATAGAGCTTCTAAAATCAAGTTAAATAATGATTTTTAATAACTCATTTATTTTTTTTAAAAAAAAAATTCTTTCCCTTTATTTAAATTCAAGTATTTATAATAAAAAAATTAATCCCACCATCATCAGTTCTTTAGAATATCAACCAAGTCCTAATCTTTTAGATTCTCTTATTAAATTTGAAAAAAAAAAAATTAATATTGAAAACTACTCATTAGGTAACATCTGGAATGATAAAAATTTAAAAGATAAAGATTACAAAAATTTAAACAGTTTTTTTTGGTTGTTTAGTTTGGATTTAAGATCCTCAAAAAAAGATACTCAAGAAATAATACAACAATGGATAAGTAAGAATTATCGTTATAATCATAAAAGCTGGGAAATAGATATATTGGCAAAAAGAATAATAGCTTGGATTTCAAATGCTAGATTAACTTATGAAGATGGCGCTAGCTCCTTATAAAGATAATTTCAACGGTGTTATTAAAAAACAAATTAACTATTTAATTGATCAAATTGAACGGTCTGAAAAAGTTGATGATAAAATGATAGGTTGTGCTGCTATAATTTTAGCCGGATTGTGTTACCGAGATGAAGATAAATACTTAGATAAAGGACTTAATTTGCTCAAAAAATTTGTTAAATTTTCTTTAGATAATGATGGTTTTCCAAAATCTAGAAACATAAGACAATTAAATTTTTATTTAAAATATTTTATTCTAATTCGAGAGTGGATCAAAGAATCTCAAAATGAAATACCAGATTATATCAATGAATATATTTATTATTTAGGACAAGGATATGCCTTTACTTGGAAAAATAATAATGTGGACTTATTATTCAACGGTAATCATGAAACAAATAATGACAATTTTGATCATTATTTGAAAAAGTTTGATTATAACTTTAAATCTCAAAACAAAGAAATAGGAGGATATGTAATTCTTAATAATAAGAAATACTCTCTAATAATGGATATTGGAGATAGTCCTGATAAGAAATTTTCATCTGATTATCAGGCAGGTGCTTTATCTCTTGAGATATTAACAAATGGTAAAAAATTAATTTGTAACTCAGGATATTATCAAGACTATAAACATAAATTAAATGATTTATCTAAATCAAGTGCAGTCCATAGCACATTAATTATAGATGACAGATCTTCATGTAAATTTACTAAAACTAAAAATAAGGGTTCCAAACTTTTGCAGGGTTTAAAAATATTAAAAAAAAATATTATTTTTGAAAAAAATTATTGGAAAGTTCATGCCTCACACGATGGTTACCTAAAGCGATATGGTATTATTCATGAAAGAGAAGTTGAATTTTATCCAGAACAAATAAAATTTGTGGGTCATGATAAAATGATTTCAAAAAATGGTATTAAAAATCTAAAATTCGAAATTAGATTTCATTTAGAGCCAAATATTAAGGTAATGAAAACACAGGATAACAAGTCAATACTCATTGATCTTGATGGTGAAGGATGGAAATTTAACTCAGAAAACAATACTATCAATATTGATAACGGACTATATTTTGGTAAGAAAAATTCTTTTTCTGATAATCAAAATATATTTATTTCAGGAATGACTAATGATGAAAATCAAACTATAAAATGGGAAATTACTAAATTATAATGAATAAAATCAAAAAAGCATTAATTTCTGTATCTGATAAAAGTAATTTAAAAGACCTTTTAAAAATTTTAACTAAATATAAAGTTGAATTCATAAGCTCAGGTGGCACTTACAAAGAAATTAGGAAACTAAAATTTAAATGCTTAGAGGTCTCAGAATACACAGGATCTCCTGAAATACTTGGTGGAAGAGTTAAAACACTGCATCCAAAAATACATGCTGGGATATTAAGTAAAAGAGAAAATAAAAAACATAAAAATGATTTAAAAAATAATAATTTTCATGAAATCGACCTTGTTATAGTTAATTTCTATCCATTTGAGAAAACTTTAGAACAAACAAATAATCATTTAAAAATAATAGAAAATATTGACGTTGGTGGACCAACTATGGTGAGAGCTGCAGCAAAAAATTATAAGGATGTAACTGTTATTACCTCCTCAAATCAATACTCTGAGCTTATTAATGAACTGCAATTAAATAAAGGTTCAACATCTTTGGAATTTAGAGAAAAAATGTCTTTAGAAGCTTTTTCTGAAACAGCTTATTACGATGCAGTAATTTCAAATTATTTTAACAACATTAAAGATAATAAATTTCCTAAAAAAAAAATTATTTATGGAAATTTAGTAGAGAATTTAAGATATGGGGAAAATCCACATCAGCAAGCTGCTGTTTATTCAAAAACTAATAGTTTAAATTTGGATCAAATTCATGGAAAGCAATTAAGCTATAACAATTATAATGATATATTTTCTGCTTTAACTATTTCAAAATCACTGCCCTCCAATACTGGAACGGTTATTATAAAACACGCTAACCCTTGTGGTGTATCTATTCATAAAAACGCTCTAGAAAGTTATAAATTAGCACTGGCTTGCGATCCTATTAGTGCTTTTGGAGGAATAATTTCATGCAATTATAAAATAAATAAAACTTTAGCAAAAGAATTAAAAAATATTTTTTTAGAGGTTATTATTGCTAATGGATTTGATAGAGAAGCCCTTAATATATTAAAAAATAAAAAAAATTTACGTCTAATAGACTCTTCAAATTTTAAAATAAAAGATTTAGTAAGATTTAATTCTGCAAATGAGGCAATTTTAACTCAGTCTGAAGATATAAATAAATTTAATATTAAAGATTTTAAGATAGTTTCCAAAAAAAAACCTACTAAATTACAATTTAAAAACTTAATCTTTGCTTTTAATATTTGTAGATATGTCAAATCAAATGCAATCGTATTAGCTGCTAATGAGGCAACAGTAGGTATTGGTTCAGGTCAACCAAGTAGACTAGATAGTTGCCAAATTGCAATTGATAAAATGCATAAATTTGAAAATTTTAGAGAAGACGTAGTTGCAGCTTCAGATGCATTTTTTCCATTTGTAGATGGAATAGAAAAATTAATTCAAGCTGGAGTTTGTGCTGTTATACAACCTTCTGGTTCTATTAGAGATAAGGAAATAATAAAATTTGCAAATCAAACTAATACGATATTAGTTTTTTCTAAAACTAGACATTTTAGACATTAGCAATTTGATCAATTTTAGCTGCTAAAATAAAATCATTCTCAGAGAGACCTTCTATTGCGTGTGTGGTAATTATAATTTTTGCATAACCCCATCCAAAAGAGATATCAGGATGGTGGTTTTCACTTTCAGAAATTTCCCCAACTTTGTTTATAAAATTTTGACTATTAATAAAATTTTTGAATATAAAATTTTTTTCTAAAAAAAAAATATCTTTATCATTTTTTTTTACATCCCATCCATCAACTTTTTTTTGATATTTATGAATTTCACTTATATCAAATGGTAATATCCCACCTTCACATGGCACACATTTTTTACTTAAAAGATCACTCATTTAATATTATAACTTAAAATTTATTGGAGCGGGTCAAGGGAATCGAACCCTCTACCTAATCGTTGGCAACGATTCGCTCTACCAATGAGCTAGACCCGCATATAAATATAATAAATAGACGGTTTTTTTAACGCAAGCAATAATAAAGTTTTTGATTAGTATATAGATTATCAAAAATTTGATAAAAGAAATTATGAAAAAACAAGATTTACCAAAAATTATACCCGTGTTTCCCTTAAGTAACTTTATTATTTTTCCAAATACAACTGTTCCCTTAAATATATTTGAACCAAGATATATAGAGATGATAAATGATAGTATGAAAACCAATAAATTAATTGGTTTAATTCAACCAAAACAAAAAAAACTAAGTAATATACCTGATTTATATGAGGTTGGATGTTTAGGGAAAATTTCAAATTTTGAAAAAGTTGATGGCAGATATTTAATTGAGCTAAATGGATTAACGCGATTTAAAGTAATTAAAGAAATTAAAGCTGATAAAGCTTACCGTCTATGTGAAGTAACTTTTGATGATTTTTCAGATGATTTAAACATTTCAAAAAAAGAATTAAAATTTTCAGATCTTGAGTTAATTTTTAAAGACTTAAAAACCTTGTTTGAAAAAAAAGGATACATAATCAATTGGAAATCTCTTGAGAAACAAGATTTAAATGAAACAATTAATGCTCTTGCAATGGCGTCACCTTTTTCATTAGAGGAAAAACAAATATTATTGGAAAGCCAAGATTTAGAAATTAGAAAAAATAAAATTGCTGAAATTTTAAATACTTATAATTATGATAACTTTGATAATACAACCATTCAATAAATTACAGATTTATTCCCCTATCTGCAATTTTAATCAATAAATTATTAAAATTATTATTTTTACCAACTGCTTTAAGAATTTTGGTGAAATTTCTTATTTTCAATTTTTTTTCTAAATTAAAAAATTCATAAATAAAATCTATTCCATTTGAAAACATAAAATTTTTATTTCTGGCTTGATTTTCAAAATCTTTTAAAATTGAAGAATCCAACTGTAAACCCAAATCAATTTTATTTTGAATAATTTCAGAGAAAATTTTTATATCTCTAATAGTCATATTAAAACCTTGTCCAGCCAAGGGATGAATTCTGTGCAATAAATCTCCAAAAGCTAAAATATTTTTTTGATAATATTTCCTTAAAACAGACGAACTTAAGTTAAAACTATTAATATCAAAAATATTTTTTATTACATATTTAGGGTTATTTTTATTAATCAATTCTATTATTTCAGAGTTTGAGAATTTTTTACTTTTTGTATCCAGCGAACATACCACTGAGGTTTCATTTTTTGAAATAGGTAAGAATGCAACAGGACCAAACTCCGTAAATACCTGAACTGCAGTATTATTTTCTATTTTTTTATGTTTAAAAATTGCTGTGTAGGCTACATTAAAATAATTTTTTTCTATCTTTTTTGTAAAATATTTCTTTGCAATAAAATTATTTGGGTCACTATTTATTATCAAATCGTAATTTTTTTTATTAAGATTTTTCTCATTTAATTTTTTATTGATTGCTATTCTTTTAATAAACTTACTTTTTAAAACTTCTTTTTTTAACAATTCATAAAGTCTCTCATTTTTAACCATATAAAATAAATCATTTTTTTCATTATTAAAATTAAAGATATTTTCATTTTTAATTTTTTGTGAATAAATTTCTATTTTTTTTATTTTCCAATAATTTATTTTAGTGATTTCAAAAATTTCTTTTTTAAAAAATTCTAAGTTATTTTTTGATATACCAATAGTTCTACTAGTTATTTTTTTTTGAATTTTAGTTTTATAATAAATATGAACATTTATTTTTTTATTTATAAGATTTTTAGCTAAAGCTAGACTGGTTAATCCTTCTCCTATAATGCATACATTCATAATATTTTTTAATTTTAACAATAAAAATTAGATGATACAAAGTGATTAATCTGATTAATTAATTTATGGAATTTAAAAAACTAGCAAACAATACAATTAACTTTGGAATAAATAGAGTAATTGAGATTTTGGGTTTGGGTATCATAGTTGCAGGTGTTTTTTTGTTAATTTCATTGGTTAGTTTTTCGCCTGATGATCCAAATTTTATTTTTCCAGATAACACGGTAATCAAAAATCTACTTGGTTTTCAAGGAAGTTTTACTTCTGATCTTTTTTTTCAGTCTTTTGGGGTTATATCCTTATTAATTCCTTTTAGTCTTATAATTTGTGGAATTAATATTGTTTTAAATAAAAAAATTTTATTAATAATAGAAAGTATTTTCTACACTTTGATTTATTCTTTAATTGGATCTTTATTTTTTTCTTTTTTTTATCCTACGGCATTTAATCTTTATATTAATGGTAATGGGGGTTTTATTGGTAAGTACCTTGAAACAACTTTCCTGGCATCAATGATCAATATCAATTCACAAATATTTTATTATTTATTAATTTTTTTAATTTTGACTATTTTTTTAATAAGTATTCAATTTAGAATTAATTTTTTTTATAATACTATAAAAAAATTATTCAAATTTCTGTTTTCTAAAAAAGAGAAAAATTACACCAATGAAAATGAAATAATTAAGTGAATTTATACCACAAGATGAGATAAAAAGCTTAATTCAAGATGATCTTCCATTTATTAAAAGTGAAAATAAAGATACCAATAAAAAAATAAGATTTAAATTACCTTCTGTAGATTTATTAAAAATTCCAACTGAAAAAGAAAGAGCTAAACTTCAAGATGAAGATTACATTGATAGTGAATTCTTGGAAAAAATCCTTTTAGACTTTGGAGTTAGTGGAAATATTAAAAAAGTTAGTCATGGGCCCGTTGTAACTCTTAATGAATTTGAACCAGCAGCAGGAGTTAAGGTTTCAAAAATTATTAACCTCTCAGATGATATCGCTAGAAACACTAGCTCTGAATCTGCGAGAATAGCAACTATACCTGGTAGAAGTACTATTGGTATAGAATTACCCAACTCTACTAGAGAAAATGTTTTTCTTAGTGAAATTCTCTCACATGCTGACTTTAATAAAAAAGACGTAAGACTACCAATAGCACTTGGGAAAAATATTTCTGGAATACCTATTGTTGGTGATTTGGCATCTATGCCTCATTTATTAATAGCTGGCACAACTGGCTCTGGAAAGTCTGTATGTATCAACACTATTATTCTTTCTCTTACTTTACAGGCACGCACCTGATAAATGTAAATTTATATTAATCGATCCTAAAATGTTAGAGCTGTCTACGTATGAAGGGAATTCCTCATTTGTTATGTCCAGTTATTACAGAGGCAAAAAAAGCTGCTTCAGTTTTAGGTTGGGTTGTTAAAGAAATGGAGAATAGGTATAGACTTATGACAAAAGAAGGTGTCCGTAATATTGATGGATATAATGCAAAACATACTTTGTCTATGCCTTACATTGTTGTGGTTGTGGATGAAATGTCTGATTTGATGTTAGTAGCAGGAAAAGAAATAGAAAATTATATTCAAAAGCTTTCACAAATGGCCCGAGCTGCTGGTATTCACATTATAATGGCCACTCAAAGACCTAGTGTTGATGTAATTACAGGTACTATTAAAGCAAACTTTCCTACAAGAATTTCTTTTCAGGTAACTTCAAAAATTGATAGTAGAACAATTTTAGGAGAACAAGGAGCTGAACAATTACTTGGGAAAGGAGATATGCTTTATATGTCATCTGCTAATCGAATAGTGAGAATTCATGCACCCTTTGTTTCTGACAATGAAATTGAAAAGGTAAATAACTATTTAAGAGTCCAGGCAGAACCAGACTATATAGATGAAATCTTAAATTTTGTGGATGAAAAAGATAGTGGTGATACTGGATCTAATAATGGAGATAAAGATGAATTATATCAAGCAGCCTTAGATATAATTAGGTCAGAAGGTAAAGCCTCAACTTCATTTTTACAAAGAAAATTGCAAATAGGATACAATAGGGCGGCTAGAATTATTGATATGATGGAGGCTGATGGAATTGTTAGCAAAGCAAACCATGTTGGTAAAAGAGATGTCCTATAATGCCTAGGATATTAATAATATTTATTTTGCTAAACTTTTATAATCCTGCATTACCATCTATGAAGGAAGATATAATTCAAAAATGAAAAGCACTAATAATTTAAGTTTTAATTTTATTCAAACTATTGATGATAAAAGTGAAAATGGAATGTGTGTCTTGGAATATCCAAGAAAAATTTGGTGTGAGTATAGTGGATCAAATAAGAAAATCCTTGTCTCTAATGGAAAATCTTTAGTAATTAAGATTAACAATAGTGGTAATTATTATATTTACCCACTTGCTAAAACGCCGTTGCAGTATTTGCTAGATAAAAAGTATCTAATTTCTAAAATACAAGAGTTAGAACCAAGGAATATAGATAATAAATATCTTAACTTTAAAATTTTTGAAAATAATAATGAAATAAATATTTTTTTTGACAAAAAAAATTTAAACTTAATTGGATGGCAAACAGAAGATATATATCAAAATTTGAGTATTACATTTATTTCTTCAATTAAGATAAATCAAAAATTAGATTATAACAAATTCAAGTTACCAAAAAATAACTAAAATTCTACCTAATTAGAGTTTCTGTTTTAAAAACTTTCATTCCTCTTGCTAAATAATTTTTTAAGGCATTCTCATGGTCAAGTGAACAAGTGTGTACCCAAACTCTTTTTGCTCCCTGATTAAATGAATTTTTGATTGCTTCACTAAGTAAATATCCACCTAATTTTTTTCCAAAATATTCTTCTAAAATTCCAAAATAAGCAATTTCTGCCTCTTTATTATTTTCATAAAATAACAATTCGTAATAACCTGCAATCTCATTTTTTTCTTTTAAAACATAAGTAAAAAGCTTTTTATTAGATACATATTCAATCCAATTTAAATCTGTCCAAATAAGTCTATCAATCCAACGATGATTTTTCCCTACATTTTTATAGAAGAATTTATTTAATTGAAAATCTTTAGGATTAAGTAATTCTACAGAGCTATGCTGCGAGGGTGCTTCTACTTCTTTAAAATCTTCTAGGGATTTAATTTCTAAATAATTTCTAAAAATTTTTTCTGTCACTCAACCATTTTTCCTATTTTTTCACCACCAAATAAATGAAAGTGTAAATGAGGAACTTCTTGTCCTCCATGCTCCCCCAAGTTAGTAAGTGCTCTATAACCTTTGCCTGTATCTGTTGATATATCTAATATTTTTGATACCTCTGTAATTGCTTTACTCAAAGCAACAATTTCTTCATCTGAAGCTTTTTGATTAAAATCATCTAGGTCAATATATTCACCTTTTGGTATTACCAGAGCATGAATTTTTTTTTGAGCATTAATATCATAGAAGGATAAAACATGCTCATTCTCAAAAATTTTTTTACAAGGAATTTCTTTTCGTAAAATTTTCGCAAAAATATTATTCTTGTCGTAAATCATTTTCTATTATTTTTTTCCTCAATTCCTGATTGGTTTTTCCTATTTTCTAGCTCTTGTAAAACATCCTCAAATTTAATGTTGGCTGCTTCTAGTGTGACTAATATATGATAGATTGTATCTGCTGCTTCATGAACCTCATTCGACTTATCATTTAGAGCTTCTTTAAGTTCACCAAATTCTTCCTCCATTTTGTCTATACATTTAGATAAACCACCAGATAACAATGATGATGTGTAAGATTTATCTTTGTCTTTATTTTTTCTTTCTCTAATTGTATTTACTAAATTTAATAGATTTTCTGACATCTTTAAATTCTAACGGGAATCCCTTTTGAATTCAAATATTGTTTAGCTTCCTTTATTGAATGGGTTCCATAATGAAAAATGGATGCAGCTAGTACAGCACTAGCATTTCCTAATTTTATACCATCTACTAAATGATCTAAATTTCCTACACCACCTGAGGCAATAACAGGTATATTTACTGTTGATGATATCTTAAACATTAAATCATTATCATAGCCAATTTGAGTACCGTCTCTATCCATCGAAGTGACCAGCAACTCTCCTGCTCCACTATCTTCCATTTTTTTTGCAAAATCTATTGCATCTATGCTTCGTATTATTTCTTCCTCCATGAGTAAAAACTTCCCATTTATTCTCATTTTTTTTAGCATCTATTGCAACAACAATGCACTGTGATCCAAATTTTTTTGAACTTTCAATTATCATTTCAGGATTTTGAACTGCTGCAGTATTGATCGAAACTTTATCTGCTCCACAATTTAATAATTTACTAATATCATCAATGCTTCTAACCCCTCCACCAACTGTTAAGGGCACAAAACATTTTTTAGATGTTCTTTCAACAACGTCATAAATTGTGTCTCTATTTTCATTGGAAGCAGTAATGTCTAAAAAGCAAATCTCATCAGCACCACCCTCACTATAAATTTTAGCTTGCTCAACTGGATCACCAGCATCTTTTAAATCTATAAAATTAATTCCTTTAACAACTCTTCCATTTTTTACATCTAGACAAGGAATAATTCTATTTTTAAGCATCAATTTCTTTTATTAATTCATCTAAGCTAATATCACCATCATAAATGGCTTTACCAACTATTATTCCTTCAATATTTTTTAAACCTTTTGCATTTTTAATATCATCAATTGAGGATACCCCTCCTGAAATAATCACTGGACAGTTTGAAACATTAGCAACGTTTATCGTTTCTTCAAAATTAGGACTTTGCTTCATGCCATCTCTATTTATATCCGTATAAATTAATCTACTAACACCAAAGTCATTAACCTCTTTTAAAAAATCTAACGTTAATTGATTAGAGTTTTCCTTCCATCCTGAAACAGACAAATATCCATCTTTAGCATCTAAACCTAAGGCAATTTTATTTGGAAATTTTTGACATGCTTCTTTTAAAAAATTTTTATCTTTTATGGCTGCACTTCCTAAAATAACTTTTTCAACTCCTACATCTATATATTTTTGAATACTATCAATGGTTCTAATCCCCCCTCCTACTTCAATTTTTAAATCAAAATTATGAACTATTTGTTGAATAATATCTAAATTAACTGTCTCTCCAGTTAGAGCACCATCTAAATCAACTATGTGTAAATTTTTAAAGCCATGTTCTTTATATTTTTCAGCTTGGTCAACTGGTGATATTTGATATTCAGTTTTGTTATCTAAAATCTCCCCTAACTAATCTTACACACTTTTTATCTTTAATATCAATTGCTGGAAATATTTTCATTTCTATAAATTCAAAAAATTTTCTATTAGCTTTAATCCGATTCTATCACTTTTTTCAGGGTGAAACTGAGTTCCAAAAATATTTTCTTTTTCAACAGAGCAAACAATATTTGATGAATATTCTGTTGTTGCTGAAATTGTACTTTTATCATCTGGAATAAATTCATAGCTATGTACAAAATACATGTGTGATTTATTTTTTATATCCTTAAAAATCTTGCTTTCTTTAATGATTCTTATTTCATTCCAACCAATGTGTGGAAGTTTGAATTTATTATTTTGATTATCAATCTTTGAAACTTTGCCTGAAATCCAACCCAGACCTTTTGTTTCAGTTTCTTCATAACCAAGATCTGCAAACATTTGTAAACCAACACAAATCCCAAGAAGAGGTTTTTTATTTATTATTGCAAACTCATTGAGTGTTTCTATCAAGCCATTTATGCCATTTAATGCATCAACACAGCTCTTAAAAGATCCCTGTCCTGGCAATACAAGTTTATCACTTGATTTTATTTTATTTAGATTAGAGGTTACTTCGATTTTAACTTTATCTTTTGCAGCTTCCTTAAAAGAATTTATTACAGAGCTTATGTTTCCTGAATTATAATCAACAATTGTGACATTCATTAAGCTTATAATGAGCCTTTAGTTGATGGTATGCTTTTTTTATTTCTAGGATCTATTTCTAAAGCAGTCCTCAGCGATCTTGCTAGAGCCTTAAAGCAGGACTCAATTATGTGATGACTATTGTCTCCATAGATGTTTTCCATATGAAGTGTTATGCCTGCTGATTGAGAAAATGCTTGAAACCATTCTTTAAAAAGTTCTGTATCCATTTCACCAAGTCTTTCCACTTTAAGCTTAACTTTCCATATTAAGTATGGTCTGTTAGAGACATCAATTGCAACTCTTGTTAAGGTTTCATCCATTGGTATCATTGCATGGGCATATCTTTTTATCCCTGCATAGTCTTTCAATGCCTTCTTTAAAGCCTCACCAATAGCAATTCCAGTATCCTCTGTTGTGTGATGAAGATCAATGTGTGTGTCCCCTTTTGCCTTAAGATTGATATCAATTAGTGAATGTTTGGATAATTGCTCAAGCATATGATCTAAAAAACCTATGCCTGTATCAATATTATATTTACCTTTACCATCAATATTTAAATCAACACTAATGCTGGTCTCTTTCGTTTTTCTTGAAACTTTTCCTTTTCTGCTCATAATATTTAATAGGTATATAGAGATTAGCTAACTATATCAATATTAGTAATCGAGCACTTGAAGAAAAAAAATTAATATCCATTTATAATCTATGACTACAATAGTACTTATTAGAAAAAACAACGAAGTTGTGGTTGCTGGAGACGGTCAAGTTAGTATGGGAAATACTGTGATCAAAAGCACAGCGGCAAAAGTTCGAAAAATCGAAAAAAGAAATGTAATAGCAGGATTTGCAGGGTCTACTGCTGATGCTTTAACTTTGTTTGAAAGATTGGAAGCAAAACTTGAAAAGCATGCTGGAAACCTGCCCCGCGCTGCTGTCGAATTAGCTAAAGATTGGCGAACTGATAAATATTTAAGAAGATTAGAAGCTTTAATGGCAATTGGTGACAAAGAAAATAGTTATATAATTTCTGGCACAGGTGATGTTCTTGAGCCAGAAGGTGATGCAATTGGCATAGGTTCTGGTGGAAACTATGCATTAGCAGCTGCTAAAGTTTTATTAGAAACAGATTTGAGTGCAGAAGAAGTTGCAAGAAAAGCTATTAAGATAGCATCAGAAATTTGTGTTTTTACCAACGACAATATTAAAATAGAAAAAATTTAATGAAAGACACAAACGTTACTCCCTTTCCAAAAGAAAAGATTCAAAACAACGATGGATCGTTAGTTAGCTCTTTATCTCCAAGAGAAATAGTATCAGAATTAGATAGATATGTAGTTGGTCAAAACAAAGCCAAAAAGGCTGTTGCGATAGCTCTAAGGAATAGATGGCGAAGACAAGCCCTACAAGGTGAAATGAAAAATGAAGTTCTACCTAAAAACATTTTAATGATAGGACCGACAGGTGTTGGTAAAACTGAAATCTCTAGAAGACTTTCTAAATTGGCAGAAGCCCCTTTTGTGAAAGTAGAAGCAACTAGATTTACAGAAGTTGGCTATGTTGGAAGAGATGTTGAACAAATTATAAGAGATCTTCTTGAAATTGCTATTGCTATGGAAAAAGTAAAGAAAAGAAAAGAAGTATATGCAAAAGCACAAAAGCTTGCTGAGGAAAAAGTTTTAGATGCTTTAGTGGGTGATAAAGCAAGCCTTGCAACAAGAGAGAGTTTCAGAAAAAGACTAAGAGATGGAGATTTAGATGATAATGAAATTGAAATCGCAGTGAATAATAGTGGTTCTCAAGCTTCATTTGAAATTCCTGGAATGCCTGGGGCTAATATTGGCATGATTAATATTGGCGAAATGATTGGTAAATCAGTTGGCAATAAACAAAAAAAGAAAAAGATGACTGTTAAAGAATCTCATGAAATTTTAATAAATGATGAGGCCGATAAGTTAATTGAGGAAGACAAAATTATTAAATCTGCAAAAAATTCAACTGAGAATAATGGAATAGTTTTTTTAGATGAAATTGATAAAATTTCAGGTAGGACAGATAGAGTTGGAGGAGATGTGTCTAGAGAAGGTGTACAAAGAGATCTTCTTCCTTTGATTGAAGGAACAACTGTAAGTACAAAATATGGTCCAATTAAAACAGATCACATTTTATTTATTGCTTCTGGAGCATTTCAATTGGCAAAACCTTCAGATCTGCTTCCAGAATTACAAGGAAGACTCCCTATAAGAGTAGAGCTTGAAGCTTTAAATAGTGATGATTTTAAAAGAATACTTAAAGAGCCTGACTATAGTTTAATCAAGCAATATGTTGCTTTACTTAAAACAGAAAATGTAGAGCTAGAGTTTTCTGATGATGGAATTGATGCAATTGCCAATATAGCATCTGAAGTAAATTCTACAGTAGAAAATATTGGTGCAAGAAGACTTCATACAATTATTGAAAGAATTTTGGATGACATAAGTTTTACTGCAACAGATAGAGCTGGGGAAAAGATTATAATCAATTCTCAATATGTTAAACAGAATCTAGATGAACTAGTTAAAGATACAGATCTCTCTAAATTTATTCTTTAATGATTACTTAAGTTTATTTTTATTTCTAAGAAAAATATAAAATGCACCACTACCACCGTCTTCAATCTTAGCATCAGTAATTTCTATAATCATTTTCATTAGATTATTATTTGACTCAATAAATTCAGGAACTGAATATTTTAATATACTTAAATCTTTTGAGAGATAGGGGTTGTGAACATTTTTAGACCTTAAACCTTTTCCAGTAATTACTATAATTTTAGTGACATCTTCATCAAAAGACTTTTGAATAAATTGCTCTATAGCTTTGTTTGCTTCTTGAAGTGTAAAACCATGAAGATCTATTTTTTTTATTTTTTCATGTCTTATTTTTTTATTAACAATGAAATCTTTATTGGGTATTTTTTCTTTATCTTTTAAAAAATTTTCCCAATCCTCTTTATCTTTATCTGAAATTTTTTTATTCAATTACGTAAGTGTATCAATTAACAGCCAGTTAGGATTATTTGACTTAAGGTCTCTTGAAAAAACCCATGTATCATAAACAGTTTTAATTTTTTCACTATCACCAGAAATTATTTTTTTTTCTTTATCTTTCACACAAGTAATTATTTCACTAACAAAATCCACCGTAACCTCAAAACTATTTTCTACTTTTTTATAAGACTTTACTAATGCTGACTTAATTCCTATAAATGTAATTTCTGCGAACTGACCCCTTCTTTCTCTTTCTTCAAGTGCTTCTTTAAACTGGTCATAAATCTTTTTACTTAAAAGAGGTTTGCTGGCTATTAATTTATTATCACTATCACTAAAGTCTGTAATAATTGTCTCATAAGCTATTTTTGCACCTTTTAAAAATTCTTTTTGTGATTGTTCATCAAAATTTGCGCTTACTGGTTTTGGGTTTATGTTTATTTCCTGGAATTCTTTTTCGATTGGTGAAGGAATTTTACCCTCAAAACCAGTTTTTTTTCCAAGTATTCCTCGTAAACGTAAAAATATGAAACCTGCAATCATTGCTAAGAGAATAATATCGATGTATTCAAAACTATAATTCATAACTTAATAATATTTACTATGTTGATTAATTACAACTAGCAATTTAGACTAAGGACAAATGAACACATTTTTATTATTACTTATAGGTATTCCGGTTATTGAGATTTATTTATTTATTAAATTAGGTTCTCAAATAGGTGCCTTTTATACAATTTTATTGATTTTTGTTACTGCATTTTTTGGCGTTGTTTATGCCCGCTATGAAGGTTTTAATACATTGCGATCTGGGATGTCTCAAATGGTAAAAAATGAACTCCCAGTTTACGAAATTATTTCTGGAGCAGCCTTAGCTTTTGCTGCACTACTTTTAATTTTACCTGGATTTGCTACTGATTTTATAGGCTTATTAATAATATTTCCACCAACAAGAAAATTGATTTTTAAAAAAGTATCAAATAAACAAAGACCCATAAATAAAAAACAAGATTTTATTAATGGCGAATTTGAAGATATAGAGGATGAAGATGACAGAAAATTTTAAAATTTTAGCAGAATTTATAAAAGATATATCTAGTGAAACACCAAATATTGAAAGTTATATTTTTGTAAAAGAAAATATTTCAAAATATCAATTGAATATAGATATTAGCTCTAAACCTCTTAAAAATAAAATGGTAGAAGTTAGCACAACGTTAAAATTTGAAGACAAAGAGTATAATGATAAAAAATCATATTTTGAAATAGTATATGCTTCCATTGTTCAAGTTGATGAGGCAGTCAAAGATAAAAAAGATCTTGAAAAAATTATATTGTGTGATGTTCAAAATAAAATTTATCCTACCCTTGAAAAAGCATTTTTAAATTTGCTGCATAATTCTGGGTTTCCAGAAATAAAACTTGAAAAAAAAATTAGATTTTACAGAGCTATATAAGCAAAGGGCTAATTAAAAAAAATTTTTTCTTAAACTATTTTTTACATATTCTTTGTGAAGCTTTAGCTCTTCCTCGGTAGGCTTAACAACTTTTTTATAATATTGGTTTGTATTACTTGTATTAATTGTTGTTCTTTCATTATCTTCATTTTTGAAATTAAGTGTGGGCTCTTTTTGATCTAACAAATTAATATAAACTTTCGCTAATAAATCGCAGTCTATAAGGGCGTGTGTTGAGTTCGATTTGAATTGTCTATACGATATCTTTTACAAAGTGCATCTAGACTGGTAGGTGAACCAGGAAACTTATCTCTAGCTAAGGCAAGTGTATCAATGGTATTTTTACTCTCTATTTTTTCCCTACCTAATAGTGTCAATTCATTATTTAAGTGCGATAAGTCAAATTCAGCATTATGAATTACTAATCTCTTATTTTTAATAAAGCTTAAAAACTCTTCTACAATCTCTGAAAATTTTTTTTGTGTAGATAAAAATTCATCTGTGTATCCATGAACTTCTAGCGCTCTTTCAGAAACTTTTCTTTCAGGATTAAGATAACAGTGAAACTTATTTTTTGTTGGAATTAAATTATCTAGCTCGATACAACCAATTTCTACAATCCTGTGTCCCTCTTTAACTGATAGTCCTGTTGTTTCTGTATCTAATACAACTTCTTTCATTTTATATAATTTTTTTTAGTATTCTTTCTATTCTTTGTCTAACTAATTTTTTTGTAAAGTTGTTTTTAATTATATAATTTGATTTTTTTTTTTTAAAACTCAAAGGAAGTTGAATTTTTTTAAATTTTTTAAATAAATCAATATTAAAATTATCTCTCTTTTTTAATCTTTTAATGGTTTCTGATTTATTTGATTGAATGAAAATTAAAATATCACTCTTTTTTATTTAGTCTGTTTTCAAGAAAAAGGGGGATGTCTAAAACAACTGCTTTATTTTTTATTATTATTTTTTAAAAATATATGCATTTTTTTTTTAATTTCTGGATGAATAATTTTGGTTATTTCTTTTAAGTTTTTCTCATTATTTGTTATTGCCCTTATAATTTGATCTTTTTTTGCTGGGAATGACGAAAAATATTCAGGTAATTTTTTTTTTAATTTCTTAAAACATTGCCTGTTGTTTTTATAAATTTTAGCAACCTCTAAATCTGCATTAAAAACTGGAAAATTAAAAAGTTTAGCTATGTAAGTTTTCCCTGACCCTATGCCTCCCAAAACAGCTATTCTAATCATAAATTAAGTAAATTAATGGCCTCTGTATCTATTTTTGGTAGAACTCCATGCCATATAAAAAAAGCCTTTTGAGCTTGATATAAAAACATTGTTTTTCCATTTTCAGTTTTTCCGCCGAACTTTTTAGCCTCTTTTAAAAAATTTGTTTCTTTGGGGTTGTAAATTACATCATAAAAAAATTTATCTTTACTAATTTTTTCATACTCTAATTTAATCACATCTGCTTTGTCCAGGCCAACACTAGTTGCATTTATAATAATATCAAAATCAATTATTTCTCCCCATTTTATTATTTCTACATCAGAAAAGGTCTTTTTAATTTCGGTTGCCTTTTTTTCTGTTCTGTTGGTGATAAAAATTTTATCTATTTTTAATTTTTTTAAAGCAATAATTATTGATGGAACTACTCCACCCGCCCCCAAAATAAGTGCTGTTTTATTTTCTATAGTTTGTTTTGTCTTTTCTAAAGCAATTTTAAAACCATCTATATCTGTATTATCTCCTATAATTTTATTTTTCATTTTATAAATTGTGTTTACAGACTGTGATCTATCAGCTTCAGAAGTTAAAGAGTCCAACAAAGGTATAATTTTATTTTTAAATGGAACCGTTATATTTGCTCCATGAATGTTTTCTTCCTTGATGTCAGAAATTAATTTTTTTAATTCATTCTTCTTCTATTAGTTTTTTTTCATAGGATGCTCTTATCTTATTTTTTTTAATCCAATAATTGTGTAAATCTGGCGATAAAGAATGTTGTATTGGATTGCCAATAACTAAAAATTTTTTAATCATTAAAATATATTTAAATATTCCTTTATTTGTTTGATGGGTAATCCCATAATGGTGTCCTCATCTCCATCAATTTTAGAAAATAAATTTCTCCCCTCTCCTTCAATTTGATAAACATTATAAGCATAAAGTGCTTCATCTGAAATTTTAGCCAAATAATCTTCTAACTCTAAAAAACTCATGTTTTTCATGGTTAATGAAGCTTTGTCCGTATGATTCCATATCATCGAACCTCCTTTTGAAATACAGACAGAACTAACTAATTGATGGGTTTTGCCATTTAATTTTTGAAGTATTTTAATGGCCTCAGTTCTATCATTCGGTTTTGATATTATTTGTCCTTCTAAATCGATAACACTGTCTGCTCCCAAAATTATTTCGTTGGTAAATTTTTGACTTATTTTATTTGCTTTTAGTTCTGCTAAATTCTTTGAAATAATTGTTGGTGTTGCATTTTGTTTTAACAGACTTTTTTTAATACTATCTTCATCAACATTAGACGGTTCTACTCTGCAAGTAATTCCATTATCTTCCAAAATTTTTTTTCTTACTCCACTTTTTGAGGCAAGTATTATTTTATCGATCATTATTTTTAAATATTTCATGAATTTTAATTATCGAGGCTGCTGTTTCTTCAACTGATTTTCTTGTAACATCAATTATTGGCCATTTATATTTTACAAATGTTTTTTTTGCTTCCATAATTTCTTTTTCAATTTTTTTTATATCTGTATAGCTTGTGTTTTCTGTCTCTTTTAGTGTGTTCATTCTATTTTTTCTTATATCAGCTAATCTTTCAGGTTCAGTTGTGAGTCCAACAACACAAGATAGTTTTGGGTTTGTTTTTAATGTTTCTGGAATTGAGTTTTCATTAACCAATGGAATATTTAGTGTTTTGAGTCCTCTATTTGCAAGATAGATAGATGTGGGAGTTTTGCTGGTCCTGCTTACTCCTAACAATACTAAATCAGCTTTATTAATGTCCTGAACTAAATTGCCATCATCATGGGCCATAGTAAATTGAATAGCCTCTATTCTTTCATAATACTCTTCATTAAGTTCGTGTTGTCCGCTAGGTTTGTGTGATGCTTTTTGGTTTAAAAGTTTAGAAAAATTTAAGATTAGATTTCCTAAAACACTAAAGCAAGGAATTTTTTTTTCATCACTTTTGTTGCCTAAAAATTTAGCAAGTGAACTATCAACAATTGTATATAAAATTATAGCATTTGGTTTTTTTTCTGCTTCTTCAATTATTTTAATAATCTGATTATTGGTTCTTGTAAAAAAATAAGATTTAACGTCATATTCTATATTTTTAAATTGTGCTTTAATTGCTAAAAATACTCTATCCAGAGTTTCACCTGTGGAGTCAGAAACAAGATAAATTTGATATGTATTACTCATGAATAAAATGTTGATAATTAAGTATTATTTTTATCATTTTTTCCATTAATGAAGTTTATTATTTTTTATTGTAAAACAACGTTTTTATAAACATTAATAAACATGTGAACTATTTATATACAACTTATCGAACAAGATTAAAAAATATATTAATGATATTATTTAAAAAGAGATCTTAAATATTATTAATTGTTAATAAAAAGTGTATAAAGTTGGTAAAACAATTTATTACCATTATTCACATACTATATAACTAATACTATAATTAAATAATTACTTATTATTATGACTCCTATTCAGGAAACAATATTAAATAAAAAAACCACAAATACACCCATATGGTTAATGAGACAAGCAGGGAGATACTTGCCAGAGTTTAGAGAAATTAGAAAAAATAATCCAGATTTTATAAAATTATGCTTAAATGAAACATTATCATCTGAAATTACTTTACAACCTTTAAAAAGATTCGAATTAGATGCTGCAATAATTTTTTCAGATATTTTAATGTTGCCTTATGGATTAAATCAAAAAGTAGAATTTAAAAAAGATTTTGGCCCTCAGTTAGGTGATTTAAATTTAGAAGATTTGGTAAAAATTAATGAAACAGATTTTTTAAAAAAATTGGATCCAGTTTACAAATCTATTAAGAAAGTAAGTGAACAAAATTTAATTAACAATAAGAGTTTAATAGGTTTTGTTGGCGCACCCTGGACACTATTGGTTTACATGATTAATAAACATTCGCCAAAAAAAGAATTGGAAAAAAAATTTTTTGAAAATAAAATTCTAATAAAAAAAATACTATTAATCTTAGATAAATTTTTAAAAATACATATTGATCAACAAATAAAAAATGGAGCAAACGTAATACAAATTTTTGATAGTTGGGCTGGATTGTTGGATGAAAATGATTTACCTAATTACGTATATAATCCAACATTAAGTTTGGTGAACTATGTTAAATCGCTTAATGTTCCTGTAATTTGTTTTCCCAGAGGAATAAAAAATTATAAAAATTATTGTGATATAGTTAATCCGGATGTAGTTAATATCGATTATGATGTAGATCCAATATCAATATCTAAATTAATTAATATTCCTGTACAAGGAGGGCTTGGATCCTAAAGTTTTGCTAACAGATATAAGTAACCTTAAAAAACAAGCCTTAAAATACCTAGATATATTTAAAGACCATCCTTATATTTTTAATTTAGGCCACGGTGTCTTGCCAGAGACCAATCCTGAAATGGTTGATTATTTAGTAAAGATAGTAAAAGATTATTAAATGAAAAAAGCAATAATTTTATTTAATCTTGGGGGCCCAGACAAAATAGAAAATGTTGAGCCTTTTTTATTTAATTTGTTTAATGATCCAGCAATATTAAATTTACCAACTTTTCTAAGATATCCTCTTGCAAAATTAATTTCTAATAGAAGGGCACCTGTTGCAAAAAAAATTTATGAAGAGCTTGGTGGCGCATCACCAATATTAAAACTAACAAAAGAACAATCAGACGCCCTTGAAAAAAAGATTAATCAAGATCAAGAGATTGACGAATATAAATGTTTTATTGTTATGAGGTGTTGGCACCCAAGAGCGGAGCAAGTGATTAAAGAAGTACAGTTTTTTAATCCGGAAGAAGTTATTTTAATGCCCCTCTATCCCCAATATTCTGCAGCAACCTCTGGGTCTTCAATTAAAGAATGGAAAGATGTTTGTAAAAAAAATCAGTATAAAGTTAAAACAAGTACCATTTGTTGTTATCCAACTGATCAAAACTTTGTAAAAGCTCACACCAAAGAAATACTTAAAAAGATAAAAGATTTAAAAAATTTTAAATTAATATTTTCAGCACATGGTTTGCCAGAAAAAAATATTAAAAAAGGAGACCCCTATCAATGGCAAGTAGAACAGTCAGTAAAAAAGATAGTGGAAGAATTAAATATTGAAAACTTAGATTGGATATTAAGCTATCAAAGTAGAGTTGGTCCACTTAAGTGGATTGGACCATCAACAGAAGATATCATTATAGAAAACTCTAAAATTGGAAAACATATAGTCCTGGTGCCTATTGCGTTTGTCTCTGAACACTCAGAAACGCTTGTTGAACTAGACATAGAATATAAAGAGCTTGCGGATGCAAATGGTTGCAAGAATTACACAAGAGTCCCTGCCCTTGGAACAAATGAAGATTTTATTAAAACAATGTCAGATTTAATAATTAAAAAAAATGAATATGAATTTAACGATGGTCTTTATCCTCCAAAAATTCAATGTCCTTTAGAATTTAAAAAATGTCCTTGTTTAAATCATGAATAGTTATTTATTATTCAAAAGTTTACATTTGATAGCTGTCATTTCTTGGATGGCAGGACTTTTATATCTACCAAGAATTTTTGTTTATCATGTTGAAAACTTAAACGATCAAAACTCTTCTTCAATTTTTAAAACCATGGAAAGAAAGTTATTTTTTTACATCATGATGCCAGCTATGATTTTAAGTTGGATTTTTGGATTATTTTAATTCTTACTATAGGAATTGATGTTTTTTTTACACTTTGGGTAAAGTTAAAATTATTATTTGTTATCTTATTAACGATTTATCATTTCTATTTATCTAAATTGCTTAAAGACTTTAACTTGAACAGAAATACAAAATCATCAAAATTTTTTAGAATACTTAATGAAGTACCAACAATATTGTTAATTTTGATTGTTTTTATTGTAATATTTAAACCCATTTAGACTTGTAATATTTTAAAGAGTATATATATTTAATCTATCTTACAAATCTCAAACACACCCCCACAACATGAATATACAAGAACTTAAATTAAAATCATCTGAACAATTAATTACACAAGCAGAAGAGCTTGGAATTGAAAATGCGAGCACACTTAGAAAGCAAGAAATATTATTTGCCATACTAAAAAAAGTTGCAGAAAAAGAGGAAATTACTGGTGCTGGTGTTTTGCAATTATTACAAGACGGTTTTGGTTTTTTAAGAGCCATGGAGTCAAATTATTTAGCTGGTCCCGATGATATATATGTTAGTCCAAGTCAAATAAGAAAGTTTGGTTTAAGAACGGGTGATACTGTTGAGGGTCCTGTTAGAGCACCAAAAGAAGGCGAAAGATATTTTGCATTATTGCAAGTTAGTAAAATAAATTTTGAGGAACCTGAAAAGGCTCGTCACAAAATAGCATTTGATAACTTAACACCTCTCTACCCAGATCAACAAATGGTCATGGAAATTGAAACAACTAAAATAGAAAAAAAACCAGACTTAACACCCAGATTAATTGATCTTGTAAGTCCAATAGGCAAGGGTCAAAGATCAATTATTATTTCACCTCCTAAGGCTGGTAAAACTATGATTTTACAAAGCATAGCAAATTCTATCGCAAAAAATTATCCCGAAAGTTATTTAATGGTTTTGTTAATTGATGAAAGACCAGAGGAAGTGACAGACATGCAAAGAACAGTTAAAGGTGAAGTTATTAGCTCAACATTTGATGAGCCCGCTTCAAGACATGTTGCTGTTGCTGAAATGGTTATCGAAAAAGCAAAAAGACTAACGGAACATAAAAAAGATGTGGTTATTTTGTTAGACTCAATTACTAGACTGGGCAGAGCCTATAACGCAGTTATTCCAAGCTCTGGAAAAGTTTTAACAGGTGGTGTTGATGCGAACGCGTTACAAAGACCAAAAAGATTTTTTGGAGCAGCTAGAAATATTGAAGAAGGTGGATCTTTAACAATTATCTCAACTGCTTTAATTGATACCGGTTCAAGAATGGATGAAGTAATTTTTGAAGAATTTAAAGGAACAGGAAATAGTGAAACAGTTCTTGATAGAAAAATTGCTGACAAAAGAATTTATCCTGCAATCGATATAACCAAATCTGGAACAAGAAGAGAAGAATTACTTTTTAACAAAGACGATCTTTCAAAAATGAATGTTCTGAGAAGAATTATTGCTCCAATGGGAACTATGGATGCAATTGAATTTATTAACTCAAAACTTAAAGAAACCAAAAGTAATGCAGATTTCTTTAATTCAATGAACAAACCAGCCTAAAAAATTTATTTCATTAATTTAAAGTTTTACATGAGTGTAAAATTGGAGCTATAATAATTGCATGACAATTTATGCTCTATCAACTGGTCCAGGTATTTCAGGCATAGCCATAATTAGAGTTTCAGGTGAAGACACAAAAAAAATAATAAAGTTATTGACCAACGAGAATTTGCCAAAAGCCAGAGTGGCCACATTAAAAAAGATCAATAAAATTAACACTTCTGAGCTTATAGATGAGGGTATAATATTATGGTTTCCCGGCCCTGAGAGCTACACAGGCGAGGATATGGCAGAATTCCATGTACATGGTAGTAAAGCTGTAATTGACGCTCTACATTCATCTATTTCTCAAATTGAAAATTGCCGCTTAGCAGAACCTGGTGAGTTTACAAAACTTGCATTTCAAAATGGAAAAATAAATTTGCTTAAAGCCGAAAGTATAGCAGATTTAATTTCAGCAGAGACTGAAATTCAAAGGCAGCAAGCGTAAAAATAATGAATGGTAAATCATCAGAAATATTTAATGATCTTCGAGAAAAACTTTTAAAAATTTTATCAAATGTCGAAGCAAAAATAGATTTTCCCGATGAAGATTTGCCAGTTGATGTTTTAAAAAATATTAAAAAAATTTCTAATGAAGTTATTTTAAGTATTAAAAAAATTTTAAACGATCAAAAAGTTGGAGAAAGGATTAGGGAAGGTTTTAAGATTGCAATTATAGGACCAACTAATGCTGGAAAATCTAGTTTACTAAATCATCTATCAAAAAGAGATGTTGCAATAGTATCCGAGATAGCGGGGACCACAAGAGACGTAATAGAAACTCACTTAAATATTGATGGATATCCAGTTGTGGTTTCTGACACTGCAGGAATTAGAGACTCTAAAAATGAGATAGAAAAAAAAGGAATAAAGTTAGCCCTTGATAAGGCGGAAAATGCAGACCTAAAGTTGATCATTATAGACGCTAAAAGTATTGATTTTAAAGGAGTTTTGAGGCAATTGATGGATGAAAATGCAATACTTGTAGTCAATAAATCTGATCTTTTAAAAAAAGATTTAAGCTCTGAAATAAAAAATTTTGAACATGTTTTAATTTCAGTAAAAAACAATCTCAACATAGAAAATTTAATTTAAAAATTAAAGATAAATTAAAAAATAAATTTATCACAAATGAAGATATTTTAATTACTCGCGAAAGACACAGACAACATCTTGAACAAAGCTTAAATTATTTGAAAAACTTTGAAGAAAAAAATGAAGCAGAGGATTTTGATAAAGCTGCAGAGGATCTTCGTTTAGCAACACGACATTTAGGAATGATAGTTGGAAAAGTAGATGTTGAAGAGATATTAGGTAGTATTTTCAACGATTTTTGTATCGGCAAATAAACAATATTTTACGGGCTTTTTCAGCATATTTTCTCCATTTTTGTTGATAAACATAACTAATTCGTCAATTTAAATCATAAATACAGTCAGAATTGCTTTAGATAAATATCTTTAAAAAAAATACTGTCTGCTTGTAAATATTTATATCAGTTATAAATTTAACTTATGAAAAATGATTTTTCATTTGAGGTAGTGGTTATTGGTGGAGGACATGCTGGTTGTGAGGCTGCGGCAGCTTCTGCGCGTCTTGGAGTTAATACCGCCCTATTCACTCATAAGATTGAAACGATAGGTGAGATGTCTTGTAACCCAGCGATAGGTGGTCTTGGTAAAGGTCATTTAGTTAGAGAGATAGATGCATTAGATGGTGTTATGGGAGAGATTGCAGATAAATCAGGCATACAATTTAGACTGCTAAACAGAAGTAGAGGTCCAGCCGTTCAAGGTCCAAGAACTCAATCAGACAGATATTTATATCGTAAATATATGCAAGAAAAACTACTAAACTATTGTAATTTAACAGTTTTTTCAGATCCTGTAATTAGATTTATTTTTTTAAAAAACACTATAACTGGATTTGAAACAAAATCTGGAAAAAAAATTTTATGTAATAAATTAATACTAACAACAGGCACTTTTTTAAATGGATTGATACATATTGGTGAAGAGAGAACGCCAGCTGGAAGATATAATGAGAAACCTTCTACAGGATTAAGCGAGCAGTTGGAGAAATATAATTTTAAAATTGGAAGATTAAAGACAGGCACCCCTCCCCGATTAGACTCAAGAACAATTAATTATAAAAATTTAGAAGAACAGTTTGCAGACGAGGATCCTTATTTTTTTTCTTTTTTAACTAAAAAAAATATTAACAAACAGGTTTCATGTAGAATGACCTATACTAATGAGAATGTTCATAACATTATTCAAAAAAATTTAAAACGAAGTGCCATGTATTCTGGTAGCATACAGGGGGTTGGCCCAAGATATTGCCCATCAATAGAGGACAAGATAGTAAAGTTTGCTGATAAAGGTCGCCACCAGATATATTTAGAGCCAGAGGGCCTAAATGATCACACAATATACCCAAATGGTATATCTACGTCACTTCCAGAGGAAGTACAACAAGAAATATGTAATAATATCAGTGGTTTAGAAAATGTTAAGATAATTAGACCTGGATACGCTATAGAATATGATTATATAGATCCAAGAGAGCTTTTTTTAACGCTTGAAACAAAAAAAATACCTAATTTATATCTTGCAGGACAAATTAATGGAACAACAGGTTATGAAGAAGCTGCAGCACAGGGGCTTATTGCAGGAATAAATGCTGCTCTATCTTTTAAAAATGAAGAACCTTTTATTCTTGATAGATCTGATGCCTACATAGGCGTTATGATAGATGACCTTGTAACCAAAGGCGTAGCTGAGCCATATAGAATGTTTACCTCTAGAGCTGAATATAGACTAACCCTAAGAGCCGATAATGCCGATCAAAGATTAACTGAGAAAGGCATTTCAATTGGTTTAATAATGAAATAAGAAAAGATCTTTTTGAGGAAAAGTCAAAAAAATTAAAAATAATAGTGAAAAAAATGTCAGAATTATCAATTTCACCAAATAAAGTTAAGAATTTTGGATAAATATAGCTCAGGATGGAGTTTTACGAAAATCAAATGAAATATTGTCTCAAAAAGGAGTTAATATGCAAAAAATAAGAGAAATATGGCCTAATATTCCCTTTTTTGATAAAAAAATAGATGAGCAAGTTGAAATTAATGCCCATTATATGGGATATTTAAAAAAACAAAAATCAGATATTTTAGCCTTTAAAAGAGATGAAAATTTATCATTCCTGAAGAATTTAACTATGATAACCTCTCAGGTCTTTCAAATGAGGTAAAATCTAAATTTAAATTGATCAGGCCAAAAACCTTGGGTCAAGCTTTGAGAATTGACGGAATTACCCCAGCAGCTGTATATATTTTGTTGTCACATGTCAAAAGAAAGTCTATTAAGCTTATAGCTTAATGGAAGAAATTTTAGATAAATATCCACTATTAAAATATCAAAATGTTTCACGTGAAACTTGTGTAGATTTTGAAAAATTTATTATTCAATTAAAAAAAATGAATGAAGAAATTAACCTAATAAGCAAGGAAAATGCCCAGATAATACAATAAGAGAACGACATATAGTAGATTCTGCTCAAATATTGATTTTATTGATTTTAACAGCAATATTGTAACAGATATAGGTTCAGGAGGTGGATTTCCAGGAATAATAGTGTCAATTTTGATCAAAAACTTAAAAAAAAACATAAAAGTTAACTTATATGAAAAAAGTCATCATAAGAGCGTTTTTTTAAGAAAAATATCTAGAGAATTAAAATTAGAAACAGAAGTAATACAAAAAAATATTTTTGAGATAAAAAATATAAAGTCAGGTACAATAATGGCAAGAGCATTTAAGCCCTTACCAATAGTTTTAGAATTAGTTTACAAAAATTTTAATAATTATAAAAATTTAATTTTATTTATGGGTAAAAATGGTGAAAAAACTTTGGAGGACACTTTAAAAATTTGGGATTTTGATTTTGAAAAAAAAAAAAGTATCACAAGCCAAGATTCATTTTTATTAAACATAAAAAATATTAAAAAAAAATAGATGCAAATTATATCTGTAATAAATCAAAAGGGTGGGGTAGGAAAAACTACAACTGTAATTAATCTTGCTGCAGGATTAGCTCAAAAAGAAAAAAAAGTTTTAATTATTGATCTTGATCCACAAGGTAATGCTACAACAGGACTTGGTTTATCAAATTTAGAAAATTCTAACGAAACAATTTATGCTGTTCTCAATGGCTCTAAGTCAATTTCTAATGTAATTAAAAAAACAAACTATCAAAATTTAGATGTAGTAACTTCAAATGTTGATTTGTCTGGTTTAGAGGTTGAGACCGCAGGAGATAGTAAACGAGCCTTTATTTTAAAAGGTGAATTAACCGCTTATTTAAATGATTTTAGAGGACAGTATGATTATATCTTAATTGATTGTCCCCCATCCCTAAGTTTGCTCACTGTCATGGCTTTAGTTTCATCTCACTCCTTAGTTGTTCCATTGCAGACTGAGTTTTTTGCTCTAGAGGGATTAACACAGCTAATGAAAACAATAGAAAGGATAAAAGCAAATTTAAATCCTGATTTAAGAATTAGAGGAATTCTTTTAACAATGTACGATAAAAGAAATAAATTATCTTCACAAGTTGAAAAGGAAGCTAGAGATTTTTTTAATGATAAAGTTTATTTAACAGTCATTCCACGAAATGTAAGATTGTCAGAAGCCCCATCTCATGGAATGCCAGTTTTAATTTATGATAAATCTTGTCCTGGAAGTAAATCATATTTTAGCTTTACAGATGAATTTATTAATCAAGAAGAAACAATTGGGAGTGCTGCATAATGGATCAAATAAAATTAAGAAAGGGTCTAGGTAGAGGATTATCTTCATTAATAGGTGAAACAAAGACAGAGGTAAATATTAATAAATTATCTATCAGCAATTTAGTAGTAATAAATTTCAACCTAGAAAAATTTTTGATGAAGAAAATTTACAAGACTTAACTAATTCAATAAAAAAAAGAGGAATTATACAGCCAATAATTGTCAGAAAATCATCTGATGATAGCTCCAAATATGAAATAATTGCAGGTGAGAGAAGATGGTTGGCAGCTCAAAAAGCTGGTCTTCATGAAGTTCCTGTAGTAATTACAGATGTCGATGATTTAAAATCATTAGAATTTGCAATAATTGAAAATGTTCAAAGGAATGATCTTAACGCATTAGAAGAAGCTCGAGGTTATCAAAGATTGATAGATGAATTTTCCTACGATCAAGAAAAAGTAGCTGAATTTATTGGAAAAAGTAGAAGTCATATAACTAATTTTTTACGATTGCTTACACTTCCAAATGGAGTTTTGAAATTAATTGAGACAAAAAAAATAACTCCAGGGCATGCAAAAATTTTAGTAGGTCTTGATAATTCAGAATTTGTTGCAAATAAAATAGTTGAAAAAAATCTTTCTGTTAGACAAGCAGAAAATTTTGTAAAAATTTTTAAGATAAAGAAACAATCCTTTAAAGGACAACGTGACATTAATTTACAATCTTTAGAAAACTCAGTTAGAGAAAAAATTGGTCTTAATGTTTTAATTAAAAATAAAAAAAATAATACAGGGTCTCTTATTTTGAATATAAAGATTTAGATCAATTAAATAAACTAATTGAGATTATTAAAATCTAATTATTAATTGTATGAAGTTTTTCAATTATAAAATCTGATAAAATATTAATTGAATTAGTGATTTTTTTTAATTAAAATTCGACCTCATTAATCTCATAAATTAAAGTCTTTCTTTATTTATGACCAATTTTTAATTTGTTGTTTTACAATTTCTTTATCTTTCCAAAATATAGGTGGTTTAAATCGAGAAATTGCTAGCATCTAATATTGTTTATTTCTTATTCTTTGCATAATTTTAACTAGTCTTTTTGTTTTATTACATAGTTCTATTATAATAATACAGTCTTCCTAGGAATAATTGTTTTCATTAAGAATTGATTGTTTTTTTTTTATTTTTAGCTAAACAACTGATCAATTAATTCTGAAGCACTATAATTTTCAGCTAAATTTGTTAGTTTAAGAATATCTTCTATTTCAATTTTTTTTTTATTTTTGAAAAGTTTTCTATTTTTTGCAAGTTCATTTTTTAAATTTTGTCTGTCACCGCTAGCTCTTTCACAATTAAATTTATTATTTGTTGAGAAATTTGAATTTTATTTTCTCTAAAAAATTGACTTGCTATAGTTGATAATGTTTGATTGATTATCTTCATAAAATGGAACACATACGTTACTTTATTTTTTTCAAAAAATGATCTTAATTTGGATTTTTTTTCAAGATTCCTCGAATTTAAAATTAAAATCATATCCTCAGATTTTTTTTTCAATTTCTTCTATCAATTCTTTAATCTTATCTGTTGCTCTATTATTATAATTAATTTTTCGTTTTCAAAAAAAGATTTTGTTAAAAGTTTCAAAAAAATTTCTTTATTATTTAATATTTCATTTTCTTCATAGAAATAACAGTTTCTAGTTATTTTTTTTTAAATTCATCTTCAATTATTTCATTTTTAAAGCCCTCGTTTTCACCATAAAATAAAAAAAATTTGTGTTTGCATTTATTTTTATTTATTTCAAATGACTTTAACAATCATTTTAAAATTTTGATAAATATCTTATTACTTCTTCAGATAACTTTTTCAATTAAATTATTTCAATATCTTTCTCATATTGGCTAAGTCAAATTTATTTGAATTAGAATTATAATCAAATTGTTAAAAATTCTTTTTCTAATTTTTTGTTTGATATCAGTTGTCTTTGAAGATTTAATCTATAGTAATTTGTATAGAGTAGGATTACCCATTGATCTTTTGAAATATGAATTATTTTTTTTAGAATTAATTTCCAATACAATTTGTTTGATAGTCATCTACTTTTAGAAAAATTTTATTATTTTTTTTAATTATTTTTCATCTCTTTCTCAACTTTTTATGTTAATAATATTAAAGTTAATATTTTTGTTTAATAAATGGCTTATATCCACAGCTATAAATATATAAAAATTATAATTAAAATTATTTTTTCATCATATAATTAAGTTTATTAATTTATTTTTAATATAGATAGTTTTTTTAATGTCTTCATTTTAATATAATTTATTTATTAAGTTGTTTTTTATTTTAATAATTAATTCACTTTCAAATTCATTAGTTAGATTAATTATTCCTCTTTTTTTACCATTTATTTGAACAACATATTTAATATTTTCTTTCAATATCTTTTTTATCAACATTTGGCCATTAAGTTTATTTTTAGATTCTAGTTCTGCAAACATTCGATTGCAAGATGAGGAGCAACTGGAGTATTAACTTAATATTTTATTATAATTTTCTGTAAATTAAATAATTAATTGGTTTTTCAATTTCTTTGTTTAAAAATTATAGATTTCATGATAATTTGCTATAATTACATTGTAATGAAAATTTTCTAATTTTTTGTAATTTTATCTAATCATTGATTGGTAAACTCTTCTAATTGACTAATCACCATTTTTCATTTTTTAGTGTAATCTTTGAAATAATTTTTTTGATGCAAAAGCCAAAATTTTTGAATAAATTTATATGATGCATGCATTCCTTGATCTGACCACTGCACATCTTTTTCTGGAGGACTATCTGATAAAATAAAAAGTCTTACTGCATCTGCACCATAATTTTAAATAATTTTTCTGGATCCACTGTATTCTTTTTAGATTTTGACATAGACTCAGTTGGTCCAACTTGTATTTTTTCATAGGTTTTCTTTAATAAAATTTATTTTCCATCGTTTCAATATCATCAGGACTTAACCATTGATTATTTTTATCTTTATAAGTTTCATGACAAACCATTCCTTGTGTAAATAAGTCCTTTAAATGGTTCAGTTTATAAATTCTTATTCTTTGATCTTTTAATGCATGCATAAAAAATCTAGAATATAAAAGATGTAAGTATAGCATGCTCAACACCTCCAATGTATTGATCAACAGGCATCCAATATTTAATTTCATCTAAATCAAATCCTACTTCAGTTTTTGCTGAACAAAATCTTAAAAAATACCAAGAAGAGTCCACAAATGTGTCAAAGTATCTGTTTCTCTTCTGACATTTTTCACCATCAATTTCTATTTTCAATCCATTCTTTTGATGATCTAAAGGATTACCTTTAGTATTTAAATTTATTTTTTCTGGAAGTTTTACAGGTAAATCTTTTCTTGGGAATTTTAACAATTTCATTTTTTTCATTATAAGCAATCGGAATAGGGCAGCCCCAATATCTTTGTCTTGAAATGCCCCAGTCTTTTAAGTCTAAAATTAATTTTTTTTTTACCTAATTTTTTTTCTTCTAATATTTTAATAGCCTCTAAAATAGATTGATCTGGTGCACTTTAAATCATTCAAAAATTTTGAATTAATTATTATTACCAGGACCAGTATAAGCCTTGCCACTTATTCAATTTTATCTTTTGAGTCAATTGGTCTAACAACTGAAATATATTTAAGTTATATTTTTTTGCAAAATCAAAATCTCTTTGATCATGTGCAGGACAACCAAATACTGCCCCAAATCCATAATCCATTAAAACAAAATTTGCAAAATAAACAGGTACTTTTATAGTTGGGTCTAAGGGATTAATAGCCATTAGATTGTTTGAAATCCTAATTTTTCTGCTTGAGCAATAGACTCTTCTGTGGTGCCAGTTTTAGAACACTCTTTCTTAAATTCTAAAAATTTTTTATCATTTTGATAAAATTTTGCTATTGGGTGATCAACAGATACTGCCAAGAAAGAGAAACCAAATAACGTATCTGGTCTGTGTGTAAAACATTTTATCTTTTTACAGGCACTTACCTTCTATTTGAAAATCTATTTCACAACCAAAAGATTTACCAATCCAGTTTTTTTGCATAGTTTTCACTTTATTAGGCCATTCATTAAGTGTTTCTAGCCCTCTAATAGCTCGTTAGAAAATTTTGATATATTGAAAAACCATTGGTTTAATTTTTTTCTCTCAACTAAAGCACCAGATCTCCATCCTCTTCCATCAATTACTTGTTCATTGGCAAGAACGGTTTCATCAACCGGATCCCAATTGACATAATTTTCTTTTCTATAAACAAGACCTTTTTCATATAATTCTAAAAAGAAGCTTGTTGATGTTTATAATATTCAGGTGAGCATGTTGAAATTTCTCTTATCCCAGTCAATTGAAAGACCTAATTGTTTTAATTGGCTTCTCATTGTACTAATATTTTTTTCAGTCCATTTTTTTGGATCTAATTTATTTTGTCTAGCAGCATTTTCAGCTGGCATACCAAAGGAGTCCCAGCCCATTGGGTGTAAAACATTATAACCTTGCATTATCTTAAATCGTGCTAAAACATCTCCTATGGTATAATTTCTTACATGTCCCATATGAATTTTACCCGATGGGTAAGGAAACATTTCTAGACAATAAAATTTTTTTTTATTTTTGTCTAATGAGCTTTTAAAAAAACTATTATTGATCCAATGATCTTGCCATTTTTTTTCAATTAGTTTAAAATTGTATCTAGTCAATATTAATAAAATTATTTATTTTTTATTAAGGTCATTCCTTATCCACCGAGGCTCATTTTTTACTACACTATTTTGCGACATTACTTATCTTTAAGTGTAGTTCGTTTCTTTCTACCATATTCTTTGGCATTTTTTGAAAATAGACCTTTTTCTAAAATTGCAGCACGTTTAAGAATTGCTAATTTTATTTCAGGTTCTATGTTGGATGTAATTTTATTAACATTGCAACCCGTTCCATTGCTCAGGCATACTCTTTCATGGACACTGATATCTAGAGCATCAGCTCTAATTTCATTAGATAAAAATCTTACAGTAATCTTTAAATCTCTCTTTTCATTTTGATCATTTGAATTACCATCAAACCATTCTGTTATTAAAATACCTCCAGAGTAACTCGCATTTGAAAAGGGAACAAAATTTAGTACATCCATAGACGCTCTCCATAATTCATTAGAGGAGGCAAAATCAAAAGTGCCACCACTTGAAGATCCCTTGCCAAATCTAATTCCTCTACCTTCTGCAATATTTTTCTTTACCCGATCATCAACATTTACTGGTGTATCTTTAACATCGGCTTTTCTAAAAATGTTATTCGAACATCCCGAAAAAGTGAAAAAAATTAGAAAAAGAAAGATAAAATATTTTTTTAAGAAATACATTTGTAGTCAAAAACCATTTGTTTTGTTGAATTTCAACAAAAAAATTGATCATATGTGATAATTTTGTCACATTTCAATAAAATAGACACTTTAGAGTAAATTCTTCAACTAAAAAAAAATTTTTTTGTTAAAAAGCCTTATTCATATGAATAATAACAAAAGGAAAATAAATATGACAAATATAAAAAAATTGGGTCTTTCAGCATTAGCAGGTTCGCTAGTTGCAGTTAGTGCTCAAGCAGGAGAAATGTCAGTAACAGGTTCTGCTAACGTAACATACGTTACTGGAAAAAATGCTGCTCAGGAAAAGCAATCGGTACTGATAAAGACGTAGCTTTTACAGGTACTGGTGAATTAGATAATGGTTGGACTTTCACAGTTAGCACATTGTTAACTGATGCTTACTCTGTATCATCATCTTACACATCTATGACGATGGGTTCTCTAGGAACTGTATCTTTTGGTACAGATACTGGTGGAGCTAACTACAAGTACGATGAAGAAGTGCCACAAGCATACGAACAAATGTCTGATGCACAGCAAACAACTGCTAACAGAGTTGGTAACTATTCATGACTCAAACATGATCGTTTATAACTCACCTTCATTTGATTTAGGTGGTGTAACTGCATCATTTGACTTAGAATATTCGCCAAAGTGCTAATGCTACAGGATCTAATGATGGTGGTAGTGCAACTGAAGATGAAGACTTTGGATCAGCTACTGGTGCGGGTGTAACTTTAAGTTACGATGCATTAAAGTTTGGTATCTACGGTGCTGAAATTGATAGAACTACTCCAGGAAATGCAGAAAATCAGACGCTTTTGAAGGTGCATGGTATGTAAACTATTCATTTGGACCAGTTTCAATTGGTTACACTGAATCTTACATGGATGGTGGTGCTAATGGAACTCCAGAAGTGCTACTACTGCAAAAGATGCTGCAACAGTAACACAAGAACAGCTAATGGTTTCTTTGAAGGTGAATCAAATGTCGATCGCTTTCAACGTGAATGAAAACTTTTCGGTTTCATACACTGAATCAGAAGAAACTTATGATGCAGTCTAGGATGATGCCGCAACTGCTGTAGCTGATGTTACGCAAAAAGTTGAAGGTATCCAAGCAGCTTACTCTATGGGTGCTATGTCAATTAAAGCATACAAAATTGACGTTACAAATCCAGCGTTTGATGAAGATGCAGCTGATAAAACTGCAACTGAAATCGCACTTGGTTTAGCGTTTTAATTAAATAGATTATTTAATTTTAAAACGGCCCAAAATTAATTTTTTGGGCCGTTTTTTTTATCCAAGATATTCCTGCAAAACCCTCACAATTTAAGAGTTTTAATTTTTTTATATTCTTTTGATTAATTCCTCCAAGAGCAATAAAGACACTTTTGCTATTCATTGTAAGTAAGTTAAATTTATTAATACCAAGAAAACCAATCTTTTTATTAACCTTAAATATTGGAGCTAAGAAAATTAAATTGCAACCTTGATCTTCCTTCAGTTTAATTTCAGCTCTGTTATGAGCTGAACCTATAATTAAAAAATCATTTGGTTTGGATAAAAAATTGAAATTTTTAACTTTGTTAAAAGATGGAATATAAACTCCGTTTAATCTATGTTTAATAGCTAATTTAATATTATTTGACAAATAAAGCTCTCTTTTATTAGCCCTACAGTAATTTTTTAATGATAATATTGTACTTTCATCAGGTTTTTTTTTATAATTACGATAAATAATTGAAATATTTTTATTTAAGTTATTTAAATCAGCAGGATTAAAATCCTCAACAAACAAGTAAATTTTAGGAAATTTTTTTTGCATCAAAGTATTAATAATCTAGTTTCTATCCAAAATACATTAAAGATAGAAAAAAAAGATTCAAATCAAACAAAAATAATAGCTGTTAGTAAAACATTTCCAATTAATGAAATATTACCTTTAATTAATCATGGCCAAGTTCATTTTGGAGAGAATAAAGTTCAAGAAGCGTTAGAGAAATGGCAACCGATCAAGCAGGACTTTAAACATCTTCAATTACATATGATTGGTAAACTACAGTCAAATAAAGTTAAGTTTGTTGTGGGTTTATTTGACTATATTCATTCATTAGATAGCTTAAAATTAGCCAAAAAAATTTCTGAAGAACAAAAAAAATTCAAAAAAAAATTAAAGATATTTATCCAAATAAATATTGGAAATGAGAGCCAAAAAAGTGGAATTGACGAAGCTGAATTAAATGAATTTCATAAAATATGTATAAACGAATTAGAATTAGATATTATTGGATTGATGTGCTTGCCACCACAAAATGGAGATACTAAAAAATATTTTTCTAAAATGAAGAATCTTGCAGAGAGAATAGATGTTAAAGAATTAAGCATGGGCATGTCAAATGATTACCTTGAAGCAGCGAAATATGGGGCTACCTACCTAAGAATTGGATCTAAAATTTTTGGAAATAGAAATTAACCAATTTTTATTTTGGAGTTATTTTTTATTAATTTTAATAAAATTTCAAAATCTTTCTTCTTTAGTGCTATGCAACCTGATGTTGGTTTATAGTTATCTGTTAAGATGAATAAATATAGCACTACCCTTATAAGGTATTTTTTTATCATTATGACTAATTGTAATTAAGTAATCATACTTATGATCACTTCTATATAAGTATTCTTTAAGATTTTTATTTGTAGTTTTAATTTCTGTATTATATTTTTTATCATTTGAGTCATCACACCAGGCCATATTTTTATTAATTGCTTTTTTATTAATTGAGCATTTTGGAATACCAACACGATCTTTTCTGAAATATAATTTCTTTAAATTAAATAAACCTTTCGGTGTTGAATAATCTCCCTCTTCTTTTTGTGAGTTTAAGCCATTTTTTCCCACACAACATCTCATCTTAAAATCATCAATTATAAGAGTGTTTTTATTTAGTACATGAATTATCATAAGAAAAATTAAATATATTTATGCAAAATGTTATTATTATAAATTATAATTCACTATATGAAATATTTGATGACTTAAAAGAAAATTTACCTTTTAAAATAATTAAATTTAAAAATGAAGATGACTTTTTAAAGATAATAGTCTTGATAAAAGAAAATCTCTAATCATCTTAAATAAAAAAACGAAACTATTATTTAATCATGGTCTTCATGAAAGTAACATTTTATATTTAAATGACTTACCTTTATCTTTTGAAAAACTTTTAGAAATAATTAATATTAACTTAATTAAATTAAGATACAGTTTACAGTCTAAAATTAATATAAAAGATTTTCAATTAGATTTAAATTCAAAGTTCTTATCTAAATTGGGTATAACTTTAAAATTAACTGAAAAAGAAATTGAAATTATCTTGTATTTAAATAAAAAAAAAATTAATTGTGATATTGCTGATTTACAAAAAAATATTTGGGGGTATTCTACAAATATTGAAACACACACAGTGGAGACACATATTTATAGATTAAGAAAAAAAATAGACAAAGTTTTTAAGGATAAAAAATTTATTGTAAGTCAAAAAAATGGTTATTTAATTGGCTAAAAAATTTTAATTAAGTCTAGCACCCACTTTTTGAATTATTTTTGCAGACATATCAGTTCCTTTTTCTAAAGACTTCTTTGGTTGAGATATTGTTAATAAATCCATGAAGAAAACCTGCTGCAAAAAGATCTCCAGCACCAGTTAAATCAACAATTTTTAAATTTGTCTTACTTTTACATTCTATAACTTCTTTATTTTTAATGGCCACACTTCCTTTTTCACCACGTGTAATAATTAAGATTTTTCTAATTTGTTTGCCAAATTCAACAACATCCTCAAAATCTTTTGCATCAATTAATGATTTAATTTCTTGCTCATTAGCAAAAATAATATCAAGTTTGTTTCTACTAAATCTAAAAAATCATTCTTATGTCTTTCCACACAAAATTGATCTGACAGAGACATTGCTTTAGTACGAGAGAAAGACATTGCTTTATCAAAGGCTGATTTTGGCTCTCCCTTATCCCATAAGTAACCCTCAAGAAAAATCATTTCACTTTCTTTTATAGCTTTTTCATCAATATCATTTTCATTTATTTTTCCTGCAATACCCAAAAAGTGACCATCGTTCTTTCGGCGTCAGGAGTGATTAAAATTAAACATGTTCCAGTTGGTAAAATTTCTCTTTTTTTATTATAGAAATATTGCACTTTTTCTTTAGTTAGACCTTCTTCATATTTTTGTCCTAAATCATCAGCATTAACTTTACCAATAAAGCCAACATCATTTCCTAACTGAGATAATCCAACAATAGAATTTGCAACTGATCCACCAGAAATAGTTTGTTCTATTTTAAGAGTTGATAATAGTTTTTTAAATTCAACTTCATCAACTAATTTCATTGTGCTTTTTGTTAATTGATTATCAATTAAATATTGATCATTAATTCTGCATATAACATCCACAATAGCATTACCAATTCCTAGAATTTTCATATTAAGCTTTTTTTATTTGAACAGGATTTCTTCGATTAGGATAACAAGTCGTACAGATTTTACAAGTCAAACCATAACACTCTCTAGCTTTACAAAACTCTCTTCCATAATAAATTATTTGTAAATGTAACTTACTCCATGTTTTTTCTGGAAATATTCTTTTTAAATCTTTTTCTGTTTGAATTACATTCTTGCCACTAGTTAATCCCCATCGTTGAGCTAGTCTATGGATATGAGTATCAACTGCAAAAGCAGGAACTCCAAATCCTTGAGACATAACTACACTTGCTGTTTTATGGCCCACGCCAGGAAGTTTTTCGAGTTCTTCAAAGCTTTTAGGCACTTTACCCCTATGCTTTTCTATAAGTTGTTTAGACATTAGATAAACATTTTTTGCTTTAATTCTGAAAGAGACCAATACTTTTAATTAATTTTTCAATTTTTTTTCTACCTAATTTTACAAAATGTTCTGGTTTATTATATTTTGGATAAATATTTTTCGTAACATTATTAACATTTAAATCTGTGCATTGTGCTGATAGAAGAACTGACATTAGTAGAGTAAAGTTGTTTATGTGATTTAATGGGATAGGAGTTGTTGGATAAATTTTATTTAAAATTTTAAGTATTTTTTTAGCCTTTTCCTTTTCATCCATTATTTAAAGTTTAATAAATCTCTCATTGAGTAAAGTCCAGGTTTCTTATTGATAAGCCACTTTGCAGCAGTTAAGGCACCATCTGAATACAGCGCTCTATCAAATGCTTCATGATTTAATTTTATGATTTCTTTCCCACTTGAGAATGTAACTTCATGTTCTCCAATAATTTCACCTTTTCTAATTGAATTAAAATTAATTTTTTTTCCATAAGGAAAAGTTTTTTTATTTAAAAACTTTTTACCTATTAAATTATAAAGATTTTTTTTCTTACCATCTGCAATGCCTTTACCAAGCATTAGGGCTGTTCCTGATGGATAATCTTTTTTATGCTTATGATGCACTTCATATACTTTACTTAAATATTCATCATGCAATGATTTTGAGGCAATCTCTGTTAGATACATTAGTAAATTCACCCCCAAGCTCATGTTACCCGCTTTTAGTATGGGAATTTTTTTAGAGTAATTTTTTATTATATTTTCTTCTTTTTGATTAAATCCAGTTGTACCAATCACTACTCTTTTTTTTAATTTAGATGCAATTTTAAGGATATCAAAAGTACAATTAGGTACCGTAAAATCTATTATAACATCTGTATTTTTAAAAGCTTCATTTGTATTAAGATTAATTTTTATTCCTGCAATTTTTTTGTTAAAGGTTTTATTTTCAGTCAGCGCTACTAATTTAAAATTTTTATTCGATCTTGAAGATTTAATGAGTTGTTGACCCATTCGACCAAGACAACCAGATATTGCTAAATTAATTTTTTTCATTAAGGAAAATATTAACCTTTTTTAACTAATTAGTCTTTTAGTTTTTCCAAAAACTTTTTGCTTTTTGAAAGAATTTTTTGATACTTGGATTTGATTTTTCGTTTTCTATTTCTCTAAATTTTTCAAGCAACTCTTTTTGCTCTTTATTTAATGAGATAGGCACTTCAGTGTTTACTTGCACATAAAGATCACCATTGCCGCTTCCTCGCATATAAGGCATTCCTTTTCCTTTTAAACGAAATTGTTTACCATTTTGAGTTCCATCAGGTATTTTAATTTTTGCTTTACCCCCATCAATAGTTGGTATTTCAATTGTTGTCCCTAAAGCTGCATCAGCAATAGATATTGGAAACTCAAAGAATAAATTTTCATCAGATCTTTTAAATAAATCATGTGAGTGAACATTTATGAATAAATATAAATCACCATTTGCTCCACCTCTTGAACCAGCCTCACCTTTGCCTGCTAATCTTATTCTTGTTCCATCATCCACACCTTTTGGAATTGTAACGGATATTTTTTTTGAAGCTTGTTTATTGCCTTGACCATTACAATCATTACATGGATTTGTAATTTCTTCACCAGAACCTGCACATTGAGGACAAGTTTGTTGAACAGTAAAAAAACCTTGATTTGATCTTACTTTTCCATTTCCACCACAAACTGTGCATCTATCAGGTGAGTGCCCTGGTTTTGATCCATTACCCTTACAAGTGTTGCATTTTTCAGTAGTTGAAAATTTAATATCCTGTTTTTTTCCTTCATAAGCTTCTTCAAGCGTTATTGATAAATCATACCTTAAATCTGAGCCTTTATTGTTGGTATTTCTTCTTCCTCTTGATCGTCCACCACCTCCAAAATCACCAAAAAAATCTTCAAAAATATCTGAAAAATCTGCCCCTCCAAAACCACCAAAGCCTCCACTTTGTCTACCACCACCGCCTTCAAAGGCAGCATGGCCAAAATTATCATAGTTTTGTTTTTTTTCTTTATCAGAAAGAATACCATAGGCTTCACTAGCTTCTTTAAATTTATCTTCAGAAGCTTTGTCACCGGGGTTTTTATCTGGATGATATTTGACTGCGAGTTTTCTATAGGCTGATTTTAATTCTTCTGGGCTTGCATTTTTGCTAACACCTAAGACGTCATAAAAATCTCTTTTAGCCATAAGTTACTCCAAGATGATTGTTGTTGTGAGACTTAGGCGCTTTTTTCTTTATCTTCGGTGCCTTCTTTGCCTTCTTCTTTTACTTCTTCAAAGTCAGCATCAACTACATTATCGTCTTTTTTTCCTTCATCATTTTTATCACCATCTTTAGATGAATTTTCTTTTTTTTCTTGAGACTTATAAATTGCCTCACCTAATTTCATAGAAGCTTGCACTAAAGTTTCAGTTTTTTTCTTAATATCATCAGTGTCAGTTCCTTTAATTGATTCTTTTAAAGCAGAGGACGCATCTTCAATAGCTTTTTTATCAGCATCAGAAACTTTGGCACCATGTTCTTTAAGATTTTTTTCTGTAGAGTGGAGAAGGGTATCTGCTTGGTTTCTAACATCAACAGATTCTCTTTTCTTTTTATCTTCTTCTTTATTTGCTTCAGCATCCTTGACCATTTTCTCTATTTCTTCATCACTTAAGCCACCTGAAGCTTGAATCTGGATTTTTTGTTCTTTACCAGTGCCCTTATCTTTTGCAGAAACACTAACTATTCCGTTTGCATCAATATCAAATGTTACTTCAATTTGTGGAACACCTCTTGGTGCTGGTGCAATACCCACCAACTCAAAGTTTCCTAACATTTTATTATCAGTTGCCATTTCTCTTTCTCCTTGAAGAACTCTGATTGATACGGCAGGTTGATTATCTTCTGCTGTCGAGAATACTTGGCTTTTTTTAGTTGGTATTGTTGTATTTTTTTCAATTAATTTTGTTGATACACCACCAAGTGTTTCAATTCCAAGTGATAATGGAGTTACGTCTAAAAGAAGTACATCCTTAACATCACCTTGAAGAACTCCAGCTTGAATTGCTGCACCCATTGCAACAACTTCATCAGGGTTAACACTTTTATTTGGTTCTTTACCAAAAAAGTTTTTAACTTCAGCTATAACTTTTGGCATTCTTGTCATTCCACCAACCATTATAATCTCATCAATTTCACTTGCTGTAAGACCGGCATCTTTAAGAGCAGTTTTACATGGAGGCAAGGTTCTTGAAATTAAATCTTCAACTAAAGCCTCTAACTTTGCTCTAGTCATTTTTAAATTAATATGTTTTGGACCTGTTTTGTCTGCAGTTATAAAGGGTAAATTAACATCAGTTTGTTCTGCTGAAGATAATTCAATTTTTGCTTTTTCAGCAGCTTCCTTAAGTCTTTGAAGAGCCAATTTGTCTGACTTTAGATCAATACCACTATCTTTTTTAAACTCACCAATTAAGTAGTCAACTATAGCATTATCAAAATCTTCACCACCTAAGAACGTATCACCATTAGTTGATTTAACTTCAAATACACCATCTCCTAATTCAAGAATAGATACATCAAATGTTCCACCACCCAAATCATAAACAGCAATTTTTTTATTTTGTTTTTTGTCTAAACCATAAGCTAGAGAGGCGGCAGTAGGTTCGTTAATAATTCTTAAAACTTCAAGACCTGCTATCTTACCCGCATCTTTTGTTGCTTGTCTTTGGGCATCATTAAAGTAAGCAGGAACTGTAATAACTGCTTTGGTTACTTCTTGTCCTAAATATTTTTCAGCAGTTTCTTTCATTTTTTGAAGTATGAAAGCAGAAATTTGAGATGGAGAATATTTTTCTCCTCTTGCTTCAATCCAAGCATCACCTTTTTCAGAATTAACAATTTTGAAAGGAGCAGCAGCAATATCTTTTTTTACAGTAGGGTCTTCAAAATTTCTTCCAATTAATCTCTTTACAGCAAATATAGTATTTTCTGGATTTGTTACGGCTTGTCTTTTAGCTGGTTGGCCTACTAGTTTTTCACCATCTTCAGTAAAAGCAACAACAGAAGGTGTTGTTCTAGCACCTTCAGCATTTTCCAAAACTTTTGCTTGGCTTCCTTCCATGATTGAAACACATGAATTTGTTGTTCCTAAATCTATTCCTATAATTTTGCTCATAATTCAATTCCTACCTTTCATATAATTGTTAATTTTTAATCTACAAGCTCTGACAAATATTATTAATTGTCTGAATTCTCTTTATTTTCCTCGTTTTTCTCGTCTTTTTCTGTTTTTGTTTTTTTTGATACCCCAACTAAAGCTGGTCTTAAAAGTCTGTCTTTCATCATAAATCCTTTTTGAATTTCTTGAACTATGGTGCCAGGTTCTTTTTGATCATCATCAATTTCCATCATTGCTTGATGTTGATTTGGATCTAATTTTTTACCAATAGAACTTATAGGAGTAATTCCATTTTTTGAAAAAATCGATACCATATCTTTACTAATAATTTCAAAATGTTCTAAAGTTTTTTTAAGAGCCTCTGTACCTTTTAATGCTTCATCACTTTCTAGAATTTGTTTTGATCTTTCTAAGTTATCAATAAGATTTAGAGCTTCTTTAGCAAAAGAAAATCCACCATAGTCAAATGCATCATCTTTTTCTTTTTCAAACCTTCTTCTTTGATTTTCCATTTCCGCAAATGTTCTTGCAACTTTATCCTCTAGTTCTACAATTCTTTCTTCTGGTGTTAGCTCTTTTATCTCTTTTTTATCATCCTTAGAATCTGTACTATTATTTGTTTGAGCATCATTATTTTGTTCCTCGTTTATCTTTTCCTCAGCTTCTTTATTTTGCTTGTCCGAGTTAGTGTTTTGCTCTTTTTCCATAGGGACTTATATGGTATGAAATTTAAAAATTGCTAGATGCCAAAGAAAAAAATTACCGAACTTATTGTTGGAACAAATAATAGGGGAAAATTAAAGGAAATTAAGGATTTATTACCCAATTATCTCAAAATATATTCACCTTTAGATTTCAAAATTAAAAGTCCAGCCGAGAATGGTAAAACATTTGCAGAAAACTCATCAATAAAAGCAAGATATTTTTCAAAAAAATCTAAATTAATATGTTTATCTGATGACTCTGGTTTAGAGGTTGATCTTTTAAAGGGACAACCAGGAATTTATTCAGCTAGGTGGGGTGGAAAAAAAGGTGATTTTAAAAAAGCAATGAATAGAGTTTTTAGAGAATTAAATAAAAAAGATAAAAACTGGAAACAAAAAAAAATTAGAGCAAGGTTTGTTTGTGCATTAACTATATTTAGCTCAAATAAAAAATTAATAAGCTCTATTGGTAAAATTGAAGGTTCAATTTCACCTGCCATGAAAGGTAAAAATGGATTTGGATATGATCCAATTTTTATTCCAAAAGGAAAAAAAATTACTTTTGGAGAAATGAAAGCATCTGAAAAATATAAAATAGATCATAGATTTAAAGCTTTCAAAAAAATTAAAAAATTTTTTTAAATTTTTCATCCTCAACTTTATAAAAATTTAAAATATGATTTATTTTATTGTCCTGAATTTCAAAAATTCCAACTTTCCTTTGAATAAAGTTTTTTTGGCAAACATAGTTTGATTAATAATATTATCATTTTGTAGTATCAGGTAATAAACAAGACCAACCAAGTCATAACTTAAAAAAGATAATTGATTTGGGTATAGATTATATTTTTCATAATACTCAGATGAAAATTCTTCATAATTACTTTTATTTACAGATGGAAAATAAAGCGGCTGTGAACTTGTTTCTTTAAGAAGTGACTCGTCAAACCATTGATTAAGAGTGATAAAATATTTTTCTTTTGGTGAGACATCGGTATACAATAAAGAAGTAGTTACACTTTTTAAGCTTTCATCAAAGTCTGAAATTACAACTGAATCAAAATTTACATTTCCAAGCGTGTCTCTTTTTTTTAATCTCTCAATTAACAATTCTTTATTACTTTCATCAGATTTTTCTAATCTTGTTATTTCATCTTGTAAATTTTGTTTTCTAATTTGATAACGAGTGATTTTTTCTATTTGTTCAGTGAGCTTAGTTGGATCAGTATTATAAACATAATTTTTTTTTACTTTAATTTTAGATCTAGAAATAGCCACTTCAATTTCATTTTTGAAGTCCATATCAGGAGTTAAAAAAATAGTTTTTTTAATTTTTTCTAATTTTATAAATCTATCAATTGCTCTTAATTGGGATGTTGCATTTATTCCTGCATTAATAATATTTTTTGAAAAATTATTATTCTTATTTGTTAAAGCTAAAAAAGTTATTTCATTTACTTTATTAAGATAAGCTAAGCTTTCATTAAATACAGGGCCTATAATAATTTTGACACCTAAGTTTGACAATTCTATTGCGGCATCTAAGGCCATATCAGGATTTGATCCTGTATCTTTTGGAATAATTTCAATTGAAGAGTTGTTAATTTTGTTAATAGCAAGTCCTACAGAGTTAATTATAGATTCACCAATTTCTGAATTTTCACCTGTTAAAGGGATGAGCAAACCTATCTTTATTTTTTCATTTGCTTTAATGCTCGTTAAACTCATTAAGAGTGTTAAGGTCAAAAACAATATAATTTTAATAATTTTTTTCATTTTAATGTTATTATTATAACGTTTATAATTTAATGATTCTACATACTGACATTACAAATAATAAAGTTAAAAGTGGCCTTTATATAGTCTCCACACCAATTGGAAATTTAAGTGATATTACTTTGCGGGCATTAGAGGTGTTAAAAAAATCAGATTATATCTTGTGCGAGGACACTCGAACTTCAAAAAACCTATTAGATCGTTATGAAATTAAGTCCAAACTTATTTCAAACCACAAATTTAATGAAAAAAAAAACCTATCTAAAATTATTAAGATTTTAAAGTCGGATTGTGTTGTTTCTCTAATTTCTGACGCAGGAACACCCTCTGTTTCAGATCCTGGGGCAATATTAGTTAATGAGTGTTTAATTAATAAAATCGATATTTATCCTATTCCAGGAGCATCGGCAGTTTCTTCTGCCGTATCAATTAGTGGTTTTAATGAACAATATTTTTTCTATGGTTTTTTTCCAGAAAAAAATAATAAACTCAAAGAAGATTTTGAAAAACTTAAAAAACAAGATGGCTGCATTGTTTTTTTTATTTCACCAAGGAAATTCAACAAATCAGTAAAATACATCAAAGAATATTTTATAAATAGAAAGATCTTAATATGTAGAGAAATGACTAAGTATTATGAGGAATATATTAGAACCGACATTGATAAACTTGAACCTTTTAAATCTGACCCAAAAGGAGAATTAACAATTGTTATTTCTGAAAAATTAAAAGAAAAAAATTCTTCGATAAATTTAAAAGAATCAGATAAAATTAATATTCAAAAAATGATTAAGAAACTAAGTATAAAAGATATTACAGATTTAATTAGCCAAAACTCTAATGTGCCAAAAAAAGAAATTTATAATTATTGTCTAAAATTGAAAAATGAAAAATAGAACTATTTTAATAAGCTTAATTTGTTTGTTTTTAACTGGATGTGTAGGATTAAGTTCGAAGGGTGTTTTTGGAACAGGTGTAAGTGTTGCATTTGATCCAAGATCTTTAGGTACTCAAATAGATGATTCTGTGATGCAAAAAAATCTGACAGGTAGATTGCTATTAACAAATAAAAGTTATTTGATATCTGTAAAAACAAAAGTTTTAGATGGAAGAATTTTTCTAACTGGTAAAGTAGATGATCCTGAAGAAAAACTTCAAATTACTAAATTAGCATGGGAAACAAAAGGTGTCAGATCTGTAAGAAATGATATCAAAATAAAAGAAGATTTTAATTTTAAACAATCTGCAAAAGATTTATTGATAACTTCTCAATTACGTTCTGCGTTAATTTTCAATAAAAAAATAAATTCAACTAATTATCAAATAGACACCTATAAGAAAAAAATATTCATTTATGGAATTGCTTTAACAAATGAAGAAAAAAAAGAAGTAATAAATGAAGCAAAAGAAATACTTGATGTTGAGAATGTTATAGCAAGTATTGTTTTGGTTGAAGATTTAAGAATTCAAAAAGATTAATTTTTTTTATAATCTATAACGTCAGCGGAGTAAGCAGCCACTGATGCTAGATTTATAATTTCAGATGTAGAAGATCTCAAAGGTGCTATTTCAATGGGTTGACCTAATCCGATTAATAAAGGTCCAATTACTCTTGTGTCACCTAAACTTTTCATTAATTTATAAGAGATTGCCGCACTATGTTGTCCAGGCATTATTAAAATATTTGCATTTCCAACGATACTTGAAAAAGGATAAAGTTCTTTGTATTCTGAGTTAAGAGCAACATCTGGTTGCATATCTCCGTCAAAATCAAAGTCGACATTTTTCTTCTCTAAAATTTCAACAGCTTTTTTAATATGCTTAGTTCTACTTGTAAGAGGTTGGCCAAAAGTAGAGTGAGAAACAAAAGCAACTTTTGGAACAAAGCCAAACATTTTGACTACACGAGCAGACGAAATTGCAATTTCTGCAAGCTCTTCTGAGCTTGGGTATTCATTTACACTAGTATCCCCAACAAAAATTGTCTTTCCTTTAGCAACGACCATGTTTAAACCAAACATTATTTCACCAGGTCTAGCATCTACTACTTGTGTAACTTTATCAAAAGATGATCCAAACCTCCGTGTGTTGCCAGTAACAGCACCATCAGCATCACCACAAGCAACCATACAAGATGCCCAAATTACTCTATCATTCCTAATCATCCTGTCACAATCTCTCTCTAGTAGACCTTGTTCTCTTTGAAGTTTGGCAAATAAGAATTTTACATATTTTTCTCTTTTTTCATTATCTTCAGAATTTATTATTTCGATATCAAAGTTTTCATTGTATCCAATTTCTTTTATTCTTTCTTTAATTTTTGTTTTTTTACCAATTAAGATTGGTATCCCTAGCTTAGAGTTTTTAAAAGCTATAGCAGCCTTCAATGTATTTTCATCTTCTCCATCTGCAAAAACAATTCTCTTTGGATTTTTTTTAATATGAGAATTAATACCTTGCATAATGGTTACAGAGGGATCAAGTCTTTGTTTAAGTTGATCTTTATAAAGCTCAAAATCTTTTATCGGTTTTTTTGCAACTCCACTGTCCATAGCAGCTTTGGCAACAGCTGCGGGGATAACACTAATTAACCTTGGATCAAAGGTAGATGGAATAATATAGTCTTTTCCATATCTAGGACGATCGCCACCCATTGCAGCAACCACTTCATCTGGAACATCTTCTCTTGCTAATTTAGCAATTGCGTTTGCAGCTGCAACCTTCATTTCCTCATTAATTGTTGTTGCCCTAACATCCAAAGCTCCTCTAAAAATATAAGGAAAACCAATTAAATTATTAACTTGATTAGGATAATCTGATCTGCCAGTTGCAATAATAGCATCATCTCTTACTTCCATAATTTCTTCAGGAGTTATTTCGGGATCAGGGTTGGCACAAGCAAAAATTATTGGATTCTTTGCCATTTTTTTCACAAGTTCTTTTTTTAAAGCACCTTTAGCAGATAGTCCCAAAAATACATCTGCCCCGCTTATTGCATCTTCAAGTGTTCTATTTTTAGTTTCAATTGCATGAGCCGATTTCCACTGGTCCATACCCTCTGTTCTTCCTTTATAGATAACACCTTTTCGATCTAACATGGTTATGTTCTCATTTAAGACACCACTATTTTTAAATAAATTAGTACAAGCTATTGCAGAAGCACCAGCACCATTAACCACAACCTTAATATCTTTTATTGACTTGCCACTTATATCTAGAGCATTAATTAAAGCTGCCGTAGTTATTATTGCGGTTCCATGTTGATCATCATGAAATACAGGAATATCTAAAATTTCTTTTAATTTTTCTTCAATAATAAAACAGTCAGGTGCAGCTATGTCTTCTAAGTTAATCCCACCAAAACTACATGCAAAATTTTTAATGCTATTTATTATTTCATCAGAATCTTTACAGTCTATTTCTAAATCTATCGAGTCGATGTCTGCAAATCTTTTAAATAAAACTGCTTTACCTTCCATTACAGGCTTTGAAGCTAATGCTCCCAGATTTCCCATTCCTAAAATTGCAGATCCATTACTTATTACAGCCACCAAGTTACCTTTCGATGTGTAATCATAGGCTGCCTCGGGATTGTCAGCAATTGCTTTTACTGGAACTGCTACACCTGGAGAGTAAGCAAGTGCTAGGTCTCTCTTTGTCGTCATTGGTTTTGAGGAATTAATCTCAATTTTACCTGGCTTATTTAAACTATGAAATTCTAGAGCTTCTTTATCAGTGTAATGGTCTATTTTAGTTTTTTTCATTTTTGGTAATTAGGTATACAATTGAAGCGAATTTAAGACTAATATGATTTATGAATCTTCTCAAGTCAACAGGTACGTTTAGTTTTTTTACAATAATTAGTAGATTATTGGGTTATTTAAGAGATATTTTAATAGCAATTTTTCTTGGAACAGGATTGCTAGCTGATGCATTTTTTGTTGCATTTAGAATTCCAAATACTTTTAGAAGATTATTCTCTGAAGGAACATTTAATGCTGCGTTTGTCCCAAGCTATTCCTCTTTATTAAATAATAAAAAAAAATCACAAGCTTTTGCTAATAGTATTTTTAACTTATTAATTTTAGGATTGTTTTTTTTAGTACTTCTTATTGAAATTTTAATGCCAGTATTCGTCTTTCTAATAGCACCTGGTTTTGAGGGCGATCTTAAGAAAATGGAAATAGCCGTAACTCTAACAAGAATTACATTTCCTTTTCTTTTATTTATTAGTTTAGCATCTTTTTTTTCTGCTATTTTAAACTCACATAATAAATTTGCTGTAGCATCAGCTGCACCAATTATTTTAAACATACTTTTAATTAGTGTTTTATTTTTGGGTAAAATTTTAGATGATCAATTGGTGTATTATTTATCTTATGCTGTGACAATCTCAGGTATTTTGCAGCTTATTTTTTTATATTTTTATGTAAAAAAATATTTTTCACCTATAGTAAATTTTTCAATCAAGATTGATAAAAAAGTAAAAAATTTCTTTAAAAAATTATTACCAAGTATTTTTTCATCTGGTGTTACCCAAATAAATATTTTAGTTGGAACAATTATTGCCTCATTTCAAACTAGTGCAGTTTCTTATCTTTATTATGCAGATAGAGTTTATCAAATAAATTTAGCAATTGCTGGAATTGCAATTGGTACAGTTATTTTGCCCCAATTATCTAAGTATGTTCAAAATCAAAATAAAGATAAAATGAATTTAATTCAAAATAAAGCTTTAGAATTAAGTTTGTTTTTAAGTATCCCTGCTGCAATTGCATTGTTAATTGCTTCAGAAGAAATTATATCGTCATTATTTGGTTATGGATCTTTTGATGAATTAAGTGTTAAAAATTCAGCAAAGGCTCTATTTTATTTTGCTATTGGCTTACCCGCATTTTCATTGATAAAAGTTTTTTCTGCTTTTTTTTTCGCAAGACACAATACAAGATTACCTTTTTATATTTCTCTAATCTCAGTTTTATTAAATATATTTATAAGTGTTATTTTTTTTAAGGAAATAGGATTTATTATTTTACCTATAGCAACTACAATATCATCTTGGTTTAATGCAATTTGTTTATTTATTTTTTTAAAAAAAGATAATTTGTTTAAATTTAATTTAGTTTTCATTGATAGATTTATCAAAATTATAGTAGCCTCTATTCTAATGGGTATTTTTTTTAATTTTTTGATTAATTTTTTTAATGAACAATTAATGTATTCCGAAAATTTTAAAGCAATATATTTAATCTCAACAGTAATTGTTGGATTTACATTCTATATTTTTATAGCACTCTTAATCAAAGCTTTTAAAAAAAGTGATATTAATCTAAACTATTAACATGAGTAAAAAAATTTTTTCAGGTGTTCAGCCTACAGGCAATCTTCATTTGGGAAACTATCTTGGCGCTATAAAAAATTTTGTAGAGCTTCAAAATGACAAGGGAAATCATTGCATTTTTTGTGTTGTAGATCTTCATGCAATCACAGTTAAGCAAGATCCTAAGGAATTAAAAAATAATATAAGAGAGACAGCTGCTACATTTATTGCAAGCGGTATCAATCCAGATAACAACATTATCTTTAACCAATCAATGGTGTCAGCACATTCAGAAGCTGCTTGGATTTTAAGTTGTGTTTCAAGGATTGGCTGGCTTAATAGAATGACTCAATTTAAAGAAAAAGCTGGAAAAGATAAAGAAAAAGCTAGTATTGGTCTTTATTCATATCCTGTTTTGATGGCTGCTGATATTTTGCTTTATGATGCAACACATGTGCCAGTAGGAGACGACCAAAAACAGCACCTAGAACTTTGCAGAGATATTGCGCAAAAATTTAATAATGATTTTAATGCACCTGAATTTTTAAAAGTGCCAGAGCCATTGATACAAAAACAATTTTCTAGAATAATGAGTTTAAAAGATGGATTAAAAAAAATGAGCAAATCAGATCCTTCAGATCTTAGTAGAATTAATCTTACTGACAGTAAAGATGAAATAGTTAATAAGATTAAAAAAGCAAAAACTGACCCATTGCCATTACCAAAAAATATTGATGAGTTGGTTGAGCGACCTGAAGCAGAAAATTTATTAGGTATTTACTCTAGCTTGAAAAATCAAAGTTTACAAAATTCAATAGATGAATTTTCAGGAAAAAATTTTTCTGAATTTAAGATAGAACTATCAGATGTTTTAGTTGAAAAAATTGAACCTATTTCAAAAAAAATAAAAGAATTACTAAATGATGAAAAATATTTAGATACAATTCTGTTAGAGGGGTCTAAAAAAGCAGATATAGTTGCATCTAAAAAAATTAAGGAAATAAAAGAATTAGTTGGTTTTTAAACAAATATATTAATTAGTTTAAATTTCATAATTTATCACTATATATATAATAATGTTTATCCAAACCGAAGCTACACCAAATCCAAATTCTTTAAAGTTTCTTCCTGGTAAAAGGGTATCCAATAATGGATCTTTTGAAGTTACTAAAAAAGAAGAGACTGATAACGAGTTAGTTCGAAACTTGCTATCTGTTAACGGTGTGACAGCTATTTTTTTAGGTGCAGATTTTTTGTCAATTAATAAGAAAGAAGAAATAAGTTGGGATGATATTAAACATATAGCAATTTCTTTGATTAATGATTTCTACTCTACGGGCAAAGAGTTTGTCATTGCGAATGAATTATTCGGAGGGGAAAAAGAAAAACATAGTGAAATAGAAAAACAAATTATAAGTATTTTAGAGTCTAAAATTAGACCAGCTGTTGCTAAAGATGGTGGAGATATTAAATTTAAAGAATTTAAGGATGGTGTTGTCAAAGTAGAATTACAAGGTAGTTGCTCTGGATGTCCAAGCTCAACAATGACACTTAAGCAAGGAGTGCAAAATCTTTTGTGCCATTATCTCCCTGAGGTAAAAGAGGTAGTAGCTATATAGTTATGAGAAATAAAGAATTTTCACTGTTAGAGATAAAAAGATTTTTAAAAAAAAAGGGACTTATAATAAGAAAGAATATTAACAAAAAAAAATCTATTACCTTAAATACCCTATCAAAAACTTTTTTATCTAGTTTAATTATAATCTCTTTTTTCTTTGTTTTGCCACTTGCCATTGATCTTACAAATAAAAAAATATTATTTTCTAAAAACTATGAGAATACTTCCAAAAATAATTTGAATAAACTACTAGAAAACCAAGATCCAAAACTAGATGATGGCTTAGATAAAAAATCTTTATTTGAAGACATTTTCACATTTGATCAACAGCCAAAAGATAAAGATAGTGTGAGATTAAGTGCATCTACAATTGAAGAGTTATTTAAATCAACAAATTATAATTTAGAAGATGTAAGAAAAAATAAATTAGTAAAACCGATTTCTTTAACATTATTACCGGCAGAGATTACTAAAATAGAAAATGCTAAAAAAAGAAAAGAGTTATTTATCCAAATTATTTTACCATTAGTCATTGAAGAAAATAATAATATTAAATCTGACCGTAATAAACTTTTTACTATTCTAAATAAAAGTAAAAATACTAAAGCAGAACAAAATTGGCTGAACTCAAAATTTAAACAATATGGAGTTGTTAATAAAGATTTATCAACACTTAAAATAAGAATGGACGAAGTACCAGTTTCAATGGCAATCGCTCAAGCCGCAAAAGAAACTGGGTGGGGAACATCTAGATTTGCACAAGAAGGAAATGCATTATTTGGTCAGTGGACGTGGTCTGGTGATGGAATAAAACCCTCTGATGCTGATAATGATAGCACACACAAAGTTATGAGATTTAACGTGTTACAGGCATCAGTTAAAGCTTATCAAAGAAATTTAAATACCCATTCATCTTATAGAGATTTTAGAAGTGCTAGAGCAGAACTAAGAGATAATGGTGAGGAGCTAGATAGTATTATTCTTTCAGAACATCTTGATGAATATGCAGAGACTGGAAAAGAGTATGTAAAAATTTTACAACAAATTATTAGACAAAATAAATTAACAGATTTTGATGATGCAAAGTTAATGCCATCAAGTATTGAACTTAATAGTTTAATTTAATTTTGTTCAACTGAAAATTGAACTCCAAACCATCGCCATAATCCATCATCATTAAGAGAACAATTAATTCTTCCCCTTCTAAACAAAAATTTTTCCCTAAAATTTATTCGTAATTTATTTTCATTAAAATCTATATTGGACTGCTTCCATTCATTACCTTCATCAGAAAAACAATTAATATTATTTATATTTTTTTGTTCATCAAAAAATTCTACATAAAATTCAGGAGGATTATTATCTGTTACGTATTTATCTTCAGGATATAAATTTTTATATTGAAGTGGATAAAGATTTACTAAAAATTTAAATCGATCTAAATCACCATATTTTTCATTAATAGGAAATCGTGGAAGTTCAAAGGGGTCTTTATTGTGATCAATCACCCCTGAATGCTGTCCAAAAGCATATTTAAAATTTTTAGAAATATATTCTTTAATTTCTAGACTATATTCACCGAAGGGATAAGAAAAGAAAATAGGATTATATCCTAAATTTTTATTAAATATGGAAGTAGAAGAATTAATATCTTTCATAAAATCTTCTTTGTTAAAATCTACTAAGTAATCATGAGAATGGGCATGATTTCCAATATAGGCAAAAGGCTCTTGTTCTAATTCTTTTATTTGTTCCCAAGTCATATAACCATATTTTCCAATCGATTGGGTTGATACAAATAATATGAATGGGATTTTTTCTTGCTTTAAATAAGGCCAAGCAACCTTGTAAAAAGAAGTGAAAGCATCATCAATGGTTAAAAGAATTTTTTTCTCTTTTTTAATTGTTGAAAAGTTATTTTCTAAATTTTTGGGATCATAGAATTTAAGGTTTGATTGCCTAATTATTGAAATATGTTCCTTAAATATATCCATTTGAATATTTGTAGATGGATATTTATTTTCATCAAATCGGTGATACATAAGAGAAAGTATACCCATGTCAGGAGAATAATATTTGATATTATTTTCATCTGCTTTACAACTAAACATTAATAACATTGTTATAATGAATAATTTAATTGTAGATGCTGCTAGAGATAAAATTTTTTTAACACTCATGGTTAGTAAAAATATTTATACTTGTAGTCATGAAAATAGTAAAATTAATTTTGAAAAATTAATGATTTTAATTAATGAATTTTTGAATAATAACAAAATCTCTCTAGATAAAGTAAGCACAATATACGTAAATAGAGGTCCAGGAAGTTTTGCAGGTATTAGAAACTCATTAGCAACAATTAAAGCTTTGCATTTAACTAAAAAAATTAACTATTATTGTTTTAGTTTTGAGGATTTTAAGGTTAAAGATGAAATTAGATATGAAGATGTCCCCAGTTTATGCGAACAATTTCAAATTAAAAAGAATTTGATTAATCCTATTTATTTAAGTTAAAATTAATAATGTCACAAAATATTGAGCAAAAATGCATAGCAAAAGGTGTTAAGTTAACAGATCAAAGAAAGATAATTGCAAAAGTGATGTCAGAGGCAAAAGACCACCCTGATGTAGATGAGTTATATAATAGGGTTACGAAAATTGATGCAAAAATTAGTATTGCCACAGTTTATAGAACTGTAAAACTTTTTGAAGAGTCAGGAATATTAGCCAAACATGAGTTTAAGGGAGGAAAGGCAAGATATGAGGAATTAAATGAGGGACATCATGATCACTTAATTGATGTTAAATCTGGAGAGATTATAGAATTTGTGGACGAAGAAATTGAAAAACTACAAGAAAAAATTGCAGCTAAATATGGATATAAACTTGTGGATCATAAATTAGAATTATATGGGGTTAAAAAAAAATCCTAGTTGAATGTTGAAAAAAATTTTTATCAAAACTTTTGGCTGTCAAATGAATGAATACGATTCTAATCGTATTTTTGATACAGTCAAAGAAATTGGATTTGAAAAAACTGACAAGTATGAAGATGCAAATTGTTATTTATTAAATACTTGCCATATTAGAGATAAGGCTAAAGAAAAAGTTTATCATGAAATAGGTAGAGTTAAAAAAATTTTTAGATCAAAGCCAAAACCAATTGTTATTGTAGCAGGATGTGTTGCTCAGGCTGAAAATCAAGAAATGTTAAAAAGAGAGCCCTATATAGATATTGTTATAGGACCTCAATCATATCATAAAATTAATGAGGCTATATTAAAACATTCGAAGAATAAAAAGAAAGAGGAAGAAACCGAATTTGATACAATTTCAAAATTTAATTATTTAAGTAAAATTAAAAATAAAGATAGTAAAGTATCTTCATTTTTAACCATTCAAGAAGGCTGTGATAAATTCTGTCATTTTTGTGTAGTTCCTTATACGCGTGGCCCTGAATACTCTAGACCATTCAAACAAATCATCGATGAAGCAAAAGAATTAATTGAGTCAGGTGCAAAAGAAATTATTTTATTAGGTCAAAATGTTAATGCTTATAAATTTCAAGATAATAATAGAGAATATAAATTATCAGACTTATTGTTAGAGCTTAATGGTTTTGATCAAATTGAAAGGGTTAGATATACAACCTCTCATCCTAAAGATATGACAGAGGATTTAATTAATGTGTATAAAAAAAGCTCTAAATTAATGCCACTAGTTCACCTACCTGTACAAAGTGGATCTAATAAAATTTTAAAATCAATGAATAGAAAACATACTATTGAAGAGTATTTAAAAGTTTATGAAAGTTTAAAAGAGATAAATCCTAATGTGGAATTCTCAAGTGATTTCATCATTGGATATCCAGGGGAAGATGAAGATGATTTTAATAAAACTATGGAATTAATTGAAAAAATTGGCTTCATAAATTCATATTCTTTTATTTTTAGTGCCAGACCTGGAACAGTAGCTGCAGATCTTACCCAAGTTAATGCGGTAAAATCCAAAGAAAGATTAGAAATTATTCAAAAGAGGTTATTTGAAAATCAAATTAAAAAAAATAAATCTCTTGAAAATAAAATTTTAAATGTTCTAGTGGAAAATATAATGAAAGATGGAATTAAGCTATTTGGCAGAACAGAATATATGACATCAGTAATTTTTGATGGTGATATAGATAATATTGGAAAAATTGTACAAGTTGAAATAACAAGCAGTAATCAAAATAGTCTTTTTGGAAAATTAGTAGAAAGTTCTAAAAAAAAGGTAGCTTAAAATTGAATAATACAAATTCTAAAAAAATTAACTCAACATTAAAATTTGTATATTCAGACAACAATTCCTTAAGCGTTATATTTCATGATAATGATTTATTGATGGGTATAGTGGGAGAATTCAATGCAAATTTAAAGGAATTAGAAAAAATTACTAATACAAGTTTATACTCAAGAGGGAATTCAATTATTATTAAGTCTACTCCAGAACAAAATGAGATAACCAAAAACGCTATCCAATTTTTAGCAAATCAATTTATTAGCAATGGAAGTATTGAAAAAAAAGATATAATTTCATCCATAGATAAATTTATGATTGAAGAAAAAGTAAAAAACCAGAATGTTTCAGATATAATTAAGACACCTAAAAAATCAGTCATTCCAAGATCAGAAAGACAGAAAGAATATGTTAGAGCTTTAAGACAGAGTGACATTACCATTTCAGCAGGACCAGCTGGAACAGGAAAAACATTTCTGGCAGTGGCGGTGGGTTTAACAATGTTGCTTGATAAAAAAATTGAGAGAATTATTTTATCAAGACCTGCAGTAGAGGCTGGAGAGCGCCTAGGATTTTTACCAGGTGACATGAAAGAAAAAGTAGATCCTTATTTACGACCTTTATATGACTCACTATATGACCTCTTTGATTTTGAAAAAATTCAAAGAATGATTGAAATTGGAGATATTGAAATTGCACCACTCGCATTCATGAGAGGAAGAACCTTAAAAAATTCTTTTGCAATTTTAGATGAAGCACAAAACGCAACAGATACTCAAATTAAAATGTTTTTAACTCGTATTGGAGAAAACTCTAAAATTGTTATTAATGGTGACCCTTCTCAGATTGATTTACCACATAAAAACATGTCTGGATTGAATAGGTCAAAAAAATTATTGGGACATATTAAGGAAATATCTGTTGTAGATTTTGATCATTCTGATGTAGTTAGGCATCCCCTTGTATCTAAGATTGTTAAGGCTTACTCAGACCAAGAAAATGATTAGTGTTGGTGTTGTTTCTGAGAACAATCTTTGGAATAAAAAGATAAAAAAAAAAGATATTTTTTTTAATACATTAGTTAAATTTTTTCCAAAAAAATATAGGTTTATTGGAAAAAAGATAAGTTTGAGTATTCTTTTGTCAGACAATAAAAGAATTAAAAAGCTTAACAAAAGTTTCAGAAATAAAGATAAACCAACAGATGTTTTATCCTTTCCCTTTGAGAAAAAACTCAATTTAAAAAAGAATACTTATCTTGGAGACATAGTGATCAGTTATGAATTTATGAATAAACCAAAAAATTTAACTAGTCTGGATTTTAAAAATAAAGTTATAAAAATATTCATTCATGGGTTTCTTCATCTTTTGGGTCATGATCATGTAAAATTAAAAGATTTTAAAAAGATGAGCAAAGAAGAAGAAAAAATTTATAAATTAGTTAAAAGCAAAAATGAAAAATTTGCTTAAAAAAAATTTTTTAAATGCAATCTACATTGTCTTTTTAGGAGTTATCAGTTCTTATAGTTTACCACCTTATAATTATTTTCTAATTAACTTTTTTACTTTTTCTTTATTTTTTATTTTTCTTTACAATAAAAGAGAAAAAAATTTAGAGAATAAGTCTTTCTTTAAATATGGATGGTTTTTTGGATTTGGATATTTTTTATCAAGTTTGTACTGGATATCAATTTCATTAACTTTTGATGAAAGTTTTAAATTTCTAATTCCTCTAGCCATAATTTTATTACCAACTTTTTTAGCTATATTTTATGGAATAATTACTTATTTATTTTCAATTTTTTACTCAAAGAATTTAATTAGCTCTTTTCTTATTTTTTCAATTTTATTTGGCATTATAGAATTTATAAGGGGCTTGATATTTACTGGATTTCCCTGGAATTTAGTTTCGTATAGTTTTTCTGAAAATATTTATTTTATTCAAATAGTCTCTTTAATTGGCACTTATTCTTTTAATCTATTTTGCATCTCTCTCTTTTCTTTACCGGCTGTTTTTATATTAAGAAAAAATAGAAAACAGATTATATTTTGTTTTTTCTTTATCTTAATTTCATCTACTTTTTTAATTTTTGGTAATTTTAAAATTAATCAATTTAATTCACTTAAAAATATAAAAAATTCCTACGTGATTAGAGCTGTATCACCCAACATTAGTTTAGGAAGATTTTATTCTAATCAAGATGAGATAAAAATAATTAATGAATTAATAACCCTTAGTGCTCCCGAAAAAAAAATACCTACAATTTTTTTATGGCCAGAGGGAATTATTCCAGACAGCTATGTAAGCGAAATGGATATCTATCAGGACTTGTTTATAAATAATTTTTCATCAGATGATTTAATTATTATGGGATTGAATAGTATTGAGGACTCTAATGGTGAAAATTTATTTTTTAATTCAATGGCAGTATTTGATCATAAAATGCAATTACAGGAGAGCTATAACAAAGTTAATTTAGTTCCATTTGGTGAGTTTATTCCGTTTAAGAATATTTTAGGATTAATAGGCCTTAAAACGGTTACAAACAATTATCAATCTTTCTCAAGTGGTAAAAATAGAGCCCCTTTTAATATTGATAAAGATAAAATTAAAGTGAGTTTACTGCCACTCATTTGCTATGAAATAATTTATTCAGGTAAAATATCTAAAGAAAATAATTATAATTATATAATTAATATTTCAGAAGATGGGTGGTTTGGAAGATCCATAGGTCCTAAACAACATTTCTCACATAGTATCTTTAGATCAATTGAGAGCGGAAAATATATAATTAGATCTGCAAACAATGGTATCACTGCAATAGTTAATCCTATAGGAATTATTGAGCAAAAAGTAGAATTTGGGTCTACTGGATATGTTGATTTTACTGAAAGTAAAATTACCAAATCAACTCTATTTATGAAATATGGTAATAAAATATTTTTTATCATTATTTTAATATATATTTTTTTAATTTTTTCATTTAATAAACTTGAACATGAGTAATTTAAAAAACTTTTTATTTACCAGTGAATCTGTGTCAGAGGGTCATCCGGATAAAGTTTCAGATCGTATTTCAGATATGGTGGTGGACAGCTATCTTGCTGGTGATCCATTTTCTAGAGTGGCCTGTGAAACATTAACAACTACAAACAAAGTTGTGCTTGCAGGAGAAGTCCGAGGACCAGAGATAAAAAAAGAAGATCTTTATCAAAAAGTAAGAGATTGTATTAAAGATATTGGATACGACCAAGATGGTTTTACTTGGAGAGAAGCTACAAAAATTGAAAGCCATCTTCATTCTCAATCAGCTGATATTGCTATGGGTGTAGACTCTTCAGGAAATAAAGATGAGGGAGCTGGAGATCAAGGAATAATGTTTGGTTATGCTTGTAATGAAACTGAAGAATTAATGCCGGCACCAATTCATTATTCTCATAAAATCTTAAGACTTATGGCTGAAGATAGAAAATCTGGAAAATTAAAAAATATAGAGCCAGATTCAAAAAGCCAAGTTACTTTTGAATATGTTGATGGAAGACCAACAAAAGTAAAATCGGTTGTAATTTCTACACAGCATTCTGCAGACGTAGATCAAGCTAAAGTTAGAGAATTATTAAGACCTTATTTATTAAAATCAATTCCAGAAAATTTTTTAAAAGATTTTAATGAAGAAGAGTTTTATGTAAATCCTACAGGAAATTTTGTAATTGGAGGACCAGATGGAGACTGTGGTTTAACAGGTAGAAAAATTATTGTGGACACTTATGGTGGGGCAGCGCCTCATGGGGGAGGAGCTTTTTCGGGAAAAGATCCAACTAAAGTAGATAGATCTGCTGCTTATGCTGCAAGATATATTGCTAAAAATATTGTTGCTTCAAAAATTTCAGAGAAATGTTTAATCCAATTAGCTTATGCAATTGGGGTTTCAAAACCGTTATCTATTTATGTCGATTTATTTGATAATGATTTAGAAAAAAATAAATTTGTAACAGAAGAGATTTCAAAGAATTTTGATTTGAGCCCGAGAGGAATAAGAGAGATGTTAAATTTGAATAAACCAATTTATGAAAAAACAGCAGCTTATGGTCATTTTGGCAGAGTGCCAGAGACAGACGGTTCATTTTCATGGGAAAAAACAGATAAAAAGAGTGTTTTTTCTAAATAGTTACTATTGAATTAAAAAAAATTCTTTATATATTGCCCTTACATTATTGAAATTACAGAATGGGCTTTAGCCCATTTTTTTTTGGAACTATTAAAATATGTTAAATAGAAGATCAGATAAATTAGAATTATTAAGAATAGCTGAAGCTGTGGCTTTAGAAAAATCTATCGATAAAGAGTTGATTATAGATTCTATGGAAACTGGAATTGCTAAAGCAGCCAAATCTAAATTTGGACAAGACAATGAAATCAAAGTTTTAATTGACAGAGAAAGTGGTGACATTGGTATATTTAGAAAATTAGTTATTGTTGAAAAACCAGAAAACACAAATACAGAAATTAATCTTCAAGACGCAATCATTTTAAATGAAGAAAACAAAGATAAAAAAGTTGGTGATGAAATTTTACAACCATTGCCCTCTTTTGACTTTGGAAGAATTGCAGCTCAGACAGCAAAACAAGTTATTAGCTTTAATGTAAGAGAAGCGGAGCGTGAAAGACAATACAATGACTTTATAGATAAAAAAGATACAATTTTGAGTGGAATTGTTAAACGTTTAGAATTTGGAAATGTAATAGTTGATTTGGGAAGAACTGAAGCAATTATTCAAAAAAATGAAATGATCCCAAGAGAAAACATTAAAGCAGGTGATAGAATTAAGGCTTACTGCTATGATGTAAAAAGAGAAACTAGAGGACAGCAAATATTTTTATCAAGAGCTCATCCTAAATTTATGGAAAAACTTTTTGTTCAAGAGGTTCCAGAAATCTATGACGGTTTAATTGAGATTAAGTCATCAGCAAGAGATCCAGGAAGTAGAGCAAAAATTTGTGTCAAAGCAGTTGATACTTCATTAGACCCAGTAGGAGCTTGTGTTGGAATGAGAGGATCAAGAGTTCAAGCAGTTGTTAATGAATTGCAAGGAGAAAAAATTGATATTGTGAATTGGTCTGAAGATCCAGCAATTATAGTTTCCAACGCTCTATCTCCTGCAGAAGTTCAAAGAGTTAACGTTGACAGTGTTGCAAAAAAATTAGATGTGATTTTAACTGAAGAAAATTTAAGTAAAGCAATTGGTCGTAGAGGTCAAAACGTGAGACTTGCTACTAAATTATTAAATTATGAAATTAACATAATGACTGATGCTGAAGATTCAGAAAGACGACAGTTAGAATTCAAAGAGAAAACTGAAAACTTTGTTAAAAACTTAGAACTAGATGAAACCCTAGGACAATTACTTGTCGCTGAAGGTTTTTCTTCAATTTCAGATATTAAAGATAGCACACCAGAAAGTTTAATAAAAATTGAAGGTATTGAAGAAGATACAGCTAAAGCTTTAATCGAAAGAGCTAAAGAGTTTTATCAAAAAGATCAGGAAGATATTACTAAAAGAATTAAAGATTTGGGATTGCAAGATGATCTTATAAATCACAAAGGTTTAACTCCTGGAATGTTAGTTACTTTAGGTGAGCAGAAAATTTTAAAATTAGAAGATTTTGCAGATCTAGCATCTGATGAATTAACAGGCGGTTATGATGTTGTTAAAGGTGAAAGAATAAAAATTCAAGGGTATCTTGAAGACTTTGCTTTATCAAAAGTAGAAGCTGATGAATTGATCATGTCTGCAAGAAATATAGTTTATAAAGATTGAGTAATGAAATATGGACAACAAAAAAACAAAATTAACACTTTCTGGCATAGCCAAGAAATCAATAAAAAATATAGAGTTAGCAAAAACTCAGAGTAAGAACTCTGTTGTAATTGAAAAAAAGCCAAGCAAATTTGCTCCAAAAGGTAGTTTCAGTAGACCAGCAAGTGTTAGATCAACGCCTGCTGCAAGTCCTAAAGGATCTTTTGTGCCAAGAAATACTTCGTCACCTAAACCATCTTCACCCATAACTAATGATTATGAAAAACGTAAATTAGCTGAACAAAGAGCAACTAGAAGACTCAAGGGAGAATCTGGAGAAAAAGGAAAGTCAGAGGGGAAAAAAAGAGAATTAAAATTAACTGTTTCAAGAGCACTAAGTGATCAGATTGAAGCAAGAACAAGAAGTTTAGCTTCTCTTAAAAGAGCAAAATTAAAAGAAAACAGAGAGCTTACTAAAGAAGAGATCCAAGAAAATTTAAAACCAGTTAAGAGAGATGTAAATATTCCGGAGGCAATTACAGTTAGAGAGCTTGCAAATAGAATGGCAGAGCAATCAAGCAATGTAATTAAATTTTTATTTGGAATGGGAGTAACTGTTACGATCAACCAAACACTAGCAGCTGATACGGCAGAGTACTTGGTAAAAGAGTTTGGCCATAACCCTATAAGAGAAACTAAAGCAGAAGAAATTATTCAAAAAATAAAAGAGTCTAGATCTGAAAATTTAAAAAATAGACCTCCGATTGTAACTGTGATGGGACATGTTGATCATGGTAAAACTTCTGTATTAGATGTTCTAAGAAGTGCAAACGTTGTATCAGGAGAATTTGGAGGGATAACGCAACATATTGGGGCTTATCAAATAGAGCATGAATCAAATAAAATAACTTTTATTGACACCCCAGGCCATGCTGCTTTTACAGAGATGAGAGCCAGAGGATCAAAATTAACAGATGTTGTGGTATTGGTAGTTGCAGCAGATGATGGAGTTAAACCACAAACAATTGAATCAATTAAACACGCAAAAGCCGCCAAAGTTCCAATTGTTGTTGCAATAAATAAATGTGATTTACCAGATGCTGACCCACAAAAAATTAAAAATCAACTTTTAGAGTATGAGTTAATTGCAGAAGATTTATCTGGTGACACACTAATGGTTGAGATTTCTGCTAAAACTAAAAAGAACTTAGATAAGTTAGTAGAGTCTATAGTTCTTCAAGCTGAGATTTTAGATTTAAAAACAGATTATGAATCTAAAGCAACTGGTATTGTTTTAGAGTCAAAAATTGATACAGGGCGAGGAGCTGTAGCAACAGTAATCGTTACATCAGGTACAATTAAAAAAGGTGATTTTTTTGTTAGTGGATTAAAGTGGGGTAAAGTTAGAGCATTAATTAACGACAAAGGACAAAATATTGATGAAGCACCACCATCATCTCCAGTGGAGATTTTAGGAATTAATGGTGCAGCAAAATCAGGTGATGATTTTATTGTTCTTGATACAGAAAAAGAAGCAAAAACTTTAAGCGCCAATAGAGCAGAAGAAAATAAAACAGGAGGCAACCCTTTAACTTTTGCAACACAGGATTCTGCATTTGTAGATAAATCTGCAACTGAATTAAATATTATTATCAAATCTGATGTTCATGGATCTTCTGAGGCAATAAAAAATGCAATCAGTCAAATTACTCATGATGAAGTTAAACCTAAAATAATTTTATCAGATATTGGAATGGTAACAGAAACTGATGTGACTTTAGCGAAAGCATCAAACGCAGTTTTAATTGCATTTAATGTTAAGCCAAGTAAGGAAGCAAAAAAATTAGCAGAGAATGAAAAAATAAAAATTTCTTCATACAATATTATTTATGAAGTTTTGGATTATATTAAATCAAGAATGTCAGGCTTACTTGCTCCAGATATTCAAGAAACAATTAGTGGTACAGCTCAAATTTTAGAAATCTTTAAAGTATCGGGAACAGGAAAAGTTGCTGGATCTAAAGTGACAGAGGGTGAGATCGCAAGTGGTGCTAATGCAAGAGTAATTAGAGATGGCGCAATTATCTATACTGGTAAAATAAGCACTATTTTTAGAGAAAAAGATCAGGCGAAACAGGTGAGCAATGGTCAGGAATGTGGAATTACTCTTAAAGACTTTATAGACTTTCAAAAAAACGATATAATTGAGGCTTATAGCACGACTTCAACGGAGAGAACGGTATAATGGCTGACAGAATAGGAAAACCGGTATCACAGAGACAATTACGTGTTGGAGAGATGATTAAGCAATCTTTAGGTATGATTTTTGCAAGAAATGAAGCTAAGGTGCCGAATTTAGAAACTAATACTGTAACCGTTACAGAAGTAAAAATGAGTCAAGATCTAAAAATTGCAAAAGCTTATGTTTTGCCTCTAGGGGGAAAAGATACAGAAAAAGTTATTAAAAAATTAAGAGAATATTCTTTTTTAATTAGAAAAGTTTTATCTCAAAAAGTTATTATGAAATACATACCAAAAATACTTTTTGCAAAGGATGACTCTTTTGAATACGCAGAAAAAATAGAAAACTTAATAAAACAAACAAACAAATAGGAAAATAAATAGTATGACGAAAAAAGCAGTAGAATTAAAAATGCATGAGAAGGACACCGGTTCTTCAGAGGTACAAATTGCATTATTAACAGGGAAAATTGAAACTCTTTCAGCCCACATAAAACAATTTAAGAAGGATAAGCATTCTTCAGTTGGATTGTTAAGAGCAGTAAATAGAAGAAAAAAATTGTTAGAATACTTAAAGAAAAATAAATTTGATTCTTACAAAAATGTATTAACGAAGCTGAATTTAAGAAAATAAAAAAGAAACGGAAATTGAATGTTCAAAGTATATAAGAAGGAAATTGAAGTAGCAGGTAAGAAAATAAGTTTAGAAACAGGTAAAGTAGCAAGACAAGCAGACGGAGCAATCATTGCTTCATGTGGTGAAACAGTTATTTTAGCAACAGTAGTAGGAGCAAAAAAAGTAAATCCAGATATGGATTATTTTCCTCTATCTGTAAACTATCAAGAAAAATATTATGCTGGTGGTAAAATTCCAGGTGGATTTTTTAAGAGAGAAGCAAGACCAACTGAAAGCGAACAATTAATATCAAGATTAATTGATAGACCGATCAGGCCTTTATTCCCCAGCGAATTTAAAAATGAAGTTCAGTTGTTACCAACGGTAATTTCATATGATAAAGAAAACCAACCAGACATCCTTGCAATCACTGCTTCATCAGCAGCATTAGCTATTTCAGGAATGCCATTTATGGGACCTGTAGGAGCTTCAAGAGTTGGTTATGTAGATGGTAAGTACATTCTTAACCCATCAAAAGCTGAATTAGAAAACTCTACTTTAGATTTAGTAGTAGCTGGTACTAAAGATGCAGTACTTATGGTTGAGTCAGAAACATCAGGCTTATCAGAAGAAATAATGTTAGCTGCAGTCAAATTTGGTCATGAAGGCTTTGTTCCAGTAATCAAAATGATAGAGGAACTTGCAAAAGAATGCAGAAAACCAGAGTGGACTGTTGAGAAAAAAGATTTATCCGAAGTTAAACAAAAACTTGAGGAAACTTTTACAGCAGATTTAACGAAAGCTTTTGCTACTAGAGATAAGCAAGATAGATCAAATCAAATTTCAGAAATTTCTGAAAAAGCTAAGCAGCTTTTTGCAGACAATGAAAATTATTCTGATTTTAATGTTAATGATGAATTAAAAAATCTTGAAAAGAAAATTGTTAGAACTGATATTCTTAAGAACAAAAAAAGAATTGATGGTAGAGGTTTAGCTGATGTAAGAGCTATTGAGTGTGAAGTTGGTGTTTTACCAAGAACTCATGGTTCAGCATTATTTACTAGAGGTGAAACGCAAGCAATTGTAGTTACTACTTTAGGTACTTCTGATGATGAACAAAGAATAGAAAGTCTAGATGGTCAATCTAGAGAAAGATTTATGCTTCATTATAACTTCCCTCCTTTTTCAGTTGGTGAAACTGGAAGAATTGGAACAGGAAGACGTGAAGTTGGTCACGGAAAGTTAGCATGGAGAGCAATCAACTCTTCACTTCCTCCAAAAGAAGCATTTCCTTACACTTTTAGAGTAGTGTCAGAGATAACTGAATCTAATGGTTCTTCTTCAATGGCAACTGTTTGTGGTACCTCTCTTGCATTAATGGATGCAGGTGTTCCAATTAAAGAACCAGTTGCAGGAATTGCAATGGGTTTAATTAAAGAGGGTGATGATTTTAGTGTCCTATCAGATATTTTAGGTGATGAAGATCATTTGGGAGATATGGACTTTAAAGTTGCTGGAACTAAAGATGGAATTACTTCACTTCAAATGGATATCAAAATTACTGGTATTACTTTTGAAATCATGGAGCAGGCTTTAAAGCAGGCGAAAGATGGAAGAATTCATATCTTAGGTGAAATGAATAAGGCTTTAAGTGAATCAAGAGCTGATGTTGGGCAACACACTCCAAAAATGGAACAAGTAACTGTTGATAAAAAAGATATCGCAGCTGTTATTGGAAAAGGTGGTGCAACAATCAGAGAGATCGTTGAAAAATCAGGTGCAAAAGTTGATGTGAATGACGAAGGAGTTGTAACTGTTGCTGCTCCAGATGAAGAGTCTAGAAACATTGCTATGCAAATGATTAAAGACATCACTGCAAAAGCTGAACTTAATAAAATTTACTCAGGTAAAGTAATGAAGATTATGGAGTTTGGGGCATTTGTTAACTTTTTAGGTAAACAAGATGGCCTTGTTCATATCTCAGAACTTGCTCCTAAAAGAGTAGAAAAAGTTACTGATGTTGTTAAAGAAGGCGACGAAGTAAAAGTTAAAGTGATTGGTTTCGATAGAGGTAAAGTTAAACTTTCTATGAAACAAGCAGCTGAATAATACTTTAAATTAAAATTCTAAAACCCTGGAATGAAAGTTCTGGGGTTTTTTTATGGGGCACCTGGCAACAGAACGCCCCTAATATTTTTAACTAAATTTAACTATATTTTAAGTAATATTCTTAGGATCTGGCATCCCAACCTTATTATATCCGGCATCTACGTAGTGAATTTCACCCGTTACACCGTTTGCAAGGTCGCTTAATAGATATAATGCTGAATTTCCAACATCATGGATATCTACGTTTCTTTTAAGGAAAGAATGGTCTTCATTCCATTTATATAGGAATTTTGCATCTCCTATAGCAGAGGCTGCTAATGTTTTAATCGGTCCAGCACTTATTGCATTTACTCTCATGCCTTTAGCACCTAAATCTCTTGCAAGATATTTAACACTTGCCTCTAACGCTGATTTACAAACACCCATTACATTATAATTTGGAATAGCTTTAGTAGATTCGTACGTTAGAGTTAACATACTGCCACCTTCTTTCATTATTTTTGAAGCTTCTTTTGCAACTTCAGTAAATGAAAAACATGAAATCAACATGCTTCTTAAAAAATTTTCTCTTGATGTATTTAAATATTCACCTGATAGTTCTGATTTATCTGAGAATGCTACTGCGTGGACAACAAAATCAATTTGACCCCACTCTGATTTAATATCTTCAAATAATTTTATAACTTCTTCTTTGTTTTCAACATCACAACTGAATGTTGTTTTTGAATTTAATTTTTCAGCTAAAGGAATTACTCTTTTCTTTAGTGCATCTCCAAGGTAAGTGAATGCAAGTTCAGCTCCAGCTTCAGCAAGCTTTTGTGAAATGCCCCAAGCAATTGATCTTTCATTGGCAACGCCCATGATTAATCCTTTTTTACCCTTCATCAAACTCATGATTATATTTTCTCAAAAATTAAAGCAGCATTGGTTCCACCAAAACCAAAACTATTAGACATAACAGTATTTAAAGTTGCTCCAGTTTCTGTTTTAGCAACTATTGGAAATTTTTTAGCCTCTTCATCCATTTCACCAATATTTGCAGAACCAGCAATGAAATTATTTTTCATCATAATTAAACAATAGATAGCTTCATGTACTGATGCAGCTCCTAACGGGTGACCCGATAAAGATTTGGTTGAACTAATTTTTGGAATTGTATCTCCAAAAACTCCTTTAACAGCATTTAATTCTGTAATATCACCAACTGGTGTTGATGTTCCGTGGGTATTTATATAATCAATTTTATTTTTAGCAGTTGCCATAGCCATTTGCATACATCTGATTGCTCCTTCTCCTGATGGGGCTACCATATCATATCCGTCTGATGTTGCTCCATAACCAGTTAATTCTGCGTATATTTTAGCTCCTCTTGCTTTAGCATGTTCGTATTCTTCAAGAACTAAAACTCCACCACCACCAGCAATTACGAAACCGTCTCTAGTTTTATCATAAGCTCTTGATGCAGTCTCAGGTGTATCGTTGTATTTTGAAGATAACGCTGTCATTGCATCAAACATTGCTGTCATTGCCCAGTGAACTTCTTCACTTCCACCTGCAAAAACAACATCTTGTTTGCCCATTTGGATTAATTCCATTGAATTTCCAATGCAGTGTCCGCTAGTAGCACATGCAGAGCTCATTGTGTAGTTGGTTCCTTTAATTTTAAATGGCACTGCTAAGAGTAGCTGAAGCTGTACTTGCCATTGTTCTTGGAACAATGAAAGGACCCATTAATTTTGGAGTTTTGGCTCTAGTTTTATCTGCTGCTAAAATTACATTTTCAATTGAAGGTCCTCCTGAACCCATAACAATACCAGTTTTAAAATTACTAACTTCACTTTCTTCTAATCCAGAGTCTTCAATCGCCTCTTTCATTGCAATATAATTATAGGCTGACCCTGAACCCATGAATCTAATTGTTTTTCTATCAATATGATCCTCAAGTTTTATATTTGGTTTACCATGAACATGGCTTTTAAGATTATGTTCTTTATATTCCTCAGCATATGAAATTCCTGATTTAGACTTTAATAGTGACTGATGAACCTCTTCTTGATTGTTTCCCAAACAAGATACAATTCCTAAACCTGTGATAACTACTCTTCTCATTATTTAAATAATCCTACTTTCAAGCTTTCTGCTGAATATATTTTTTTGTCATCTGCAAATACTAAGCCATTTGCAAGACCAACTGTTGTTCCACCTGGAGCCATAATTTTTTTCATATCAATTTCATATCTTACATTTTTAACATTTTTTAAAACTTCACCAGTGAATTTTACTGTACTCACTCCTAAAGCTCTCCCTTTACCTGGGTTACCAAGCCACCCAAGATAAAAACCAACTAGTTGCCACATAGCATCTAAGCCAAGACAACCTGGCATAACAGGGTCTTCTTTAAAATGACACTCAAAGAACCAAAGATCATCTTTGATATCTAATTCAGCCTTTAAAGATCCTTTTTTAAAAGTACCACTATTATCACTGATTTCGGTTATTCTATCAAACATGAGCATTGGCGGAAGAGGTAATTTTGCATTACCGGGGCCAAAAAGCTCTCCATTTCCACAATTAATTAGTTCATTATATGTGTATGAATTTTTTTTCATAAAAAATAAACTCCTTAATACTTGATTTAAAGAGATTATAATATAGTAATAGTTTAGAACAATTATAAACAATAATGAACAATTTAAATATATATAAAGAAAAGTTAAGAGAATCTGGTTTAAGACCAACTAGACAAAGATTAAAAATATGTGAGGCCTTATTTTCACCAAAGGAAACTTTTCATTTTACAATTAATGACCTTAGTAAAATAATTGAAGAAAAATTAGATGAAAAAATTTCTCTAGCAACAGTTTACAACACAGTGCATGCTTTTAAAAAAAATGGTTATTTAAAAGAAATTGTTATAGCAACTGATAAAAGCTATTTTGATACTAACACAGGTACCCATTCCCATTTTTTTGATATTAAAAATAAAGAATTGATTGATATTAACCAGGTTGATTTGAAAGATATACCAAATCCACCAACAGGAAAAAAAATTAAAAATATTGATGTCATAATCAATGTTGAAAGTGAATAAATTACTTTATAATTATTCTAAACTACTTGACACAAAAATTAAAATAGTTATATAGATTGAATAAAGAATTTTTAACAAGCGTAATAAAACTTAAACTAACAACAAAAGAGGTCAAATGAGTTCAGAGATTAGTAAAACTAGCAAAAATGGTTCAGGTTGCCCCGTAATGCACGGTGGAATGACAAAATCAAGTCAGACACCAACAGCTGAATGGTGGCCAAAAAATTTAAATTTAGATATTTTACATCAGCATGACACTAAAACCAATCCAATGGATGAAAAGTTTGACTACAAAGAAGAAGTCAAAAAATTAGATTTTAAAGCAGTAAAAAAAGATCTATTAAAACTTATGACAGACAGTCAAGACTGGTGGCCAGCAGACCTTGGGCACTATGGTGGACTATTTATCAGAATGGCTTGGCACTCAGCTGGAACTTACAGAATTGCAGATGGTAGAGGTGGAAGTGGAACAGGAAACCATAGATTTGCACCACTAAACTCTTGGCCAGATAATACCAACTTAGATAAGGCTAGAAGATTAATATGGCCTATTAAAAAAAAATATGGAAATAAAATTAGCTGGGCAGACTTGATGATTTTAGCTGGAAATATGGCATATGAGTCAATGGGTCTTAAAATGTATGGTTTCTCTTTTGGAAGAGAAGATATATGGCACCCAGAGAAAGATGTTTATTGGGGCTCTGAAAAAGAATGGTTAGAAAATAAAAGATACGACAATAACGATGACAGAACTTCACTTAAAAATCCTTTAGCAGCGGTTGTGATGGGATTGATCTATGTTAACCCAGAAGGTGTGGGTGGAAAACCAGATCCATTAAAAACTGCTTACGATGTTAGAGAAACATTTGGCCGAATGGCAATGAATGATGAAGAAACTTGTGCTTTAACAGTAGGAGGTCACTCAGTTGGAAGAGCTCATGGTAATGGAGATGCTTCATTATTAGGTCCAGAACCTGAAGCTGCAGATGTACATGAACAAGGCTTTGGCTGGAATAGAAAAGGTGGTGGCGGTCTAGGTGTTAACCAGGTTACTAGTGGTATTGAAGGTGCTTGGACAACTCATCCAAACAAATGGGATCATAGTTATCTAAATCTTTTATTAAACTACGATTGGGAATTAAAGAAAAGTCCAGCTGGAGCAAACCAGTGGGAACCAATTAATATGAAAGATGAAGATAAGCCAGTAGACTTAGCTGATCCATCTGTAAAAAGAAATCCAATAATGACAGATGCTGATATGGCTATGAAAATGGATCCTATTTATAGAGAAATTGCAGAACGTTTTCATAAAGACCCTAAATATCTTGAAGAAACATTTGCAAAAGCTTGGTTTAAATTAACTCATAGAGATTTAGGTCCTAAAAAATATTATGTTGGTCCTGATGTTCCAAAAGAAGATTTAATTTGGCAAGATCCAGTCCCTGCAGGAAAAGATTTTGATGTTGAAAAAGCAAAAAAATTAATCGAAGCTACTGGTTTAAGTAGTTCTGAAATGATTGCTACAGCATGGGACAGTGCAAGAACTTATAGAAGAACCGATCACAGGGGTGGAGCGAATGGAGCTAGATTAAGATTGGCACCACAAAAGGATTGGGCAGGCAATGAGCCAAAAAGATTAAATAATGTTCTTGGTAAACTTGAGAAAGTTGCACAAGAAACAGGTGCAAGTGTTGCCGATATTATAATCTTGGCTGGAAATGTTGGATTAGAACAATCTATAAAAAAAGCTGGACTAAATGTCAAAGTTCCATTTGTTGCGGGTAGAGGTGATGCAACTCAAGAGCAAACGGATGTTGATTCTTTTAAAGTTTTAGAACCAGTTCATGATGCTTTTAGAAATTGGGCTAAAGAAGAATATTTAGTTACAACTGAAGAGATGATGCTTGATAGAAGTTCTTTAATGGGTCTATCAGCTAAAGAAATGACAGTTCTAGTTGGTGGAATGAGAGTTTTAGATACCAACCATGGTGGAACTAAACACGGTGTGTTTACTGATAATCCAGGAGCTCTTACCAATGATTTCTTCGTAAACTTAACTGATATGAAGTTTAAGTGGAAACCTGCAAGCAAAGACCTTTATGAAATAATAGATCGTGCAACTGATGTGACTAAGTTTACAGCTACAAGAGTAGATTTAGTTTTTGGCTCTAACTCTATATTAAGATCTTACGCAGAAGTTTATGCGCAAGATGATAATAAAGAAAAGTTTGTTAGAGACTTTGTTAATGCATGGACTAAAGTAATGAATGCTGACAGACAAGAACTAAAGAAAGCTCATTAGTCATCATTAATGAATAGCGTTCAATTTAAAGACTTTTATACGGTACCAGATCTTAACTTTGATATATCAAGGTTAAGATCTGATTTAGAGCTAGTCTTAAAAAAAAGAAATTTTAATTCTTTAGGAGTTGCTCATTTTGGCGCCATTCCAATAAATCAAATTCCTAATGATAGTAGTTCTATTGATGGACATAATTTAAGAGGTAAATATTGGACGATTGCTGACGAAACAGGAAAAGAAGTTTCTCGAGATATTGAAATAGATGAATCGAAATACACACAACTAGTTCCTGAATTTGAAAATACATATTTTAAAGAAGTCTATGACACCTTAAGCAAAAGATTTAAACTGGGTAGAGTGAGATTGCTATTAAAAGAGCCAAGATCAACATTAAGCTGGCATAAAGATCCTGAGCCAAGACTTCATGTACCGATTATCACAAACTTAGGATGTTCAATGGTTATCGAAAATGTAGCTAAACATCTGCCTGCAGATGGAAATGTTACTATTACAAATAATACAAAATATCATAATTTTTTTAATGGGGGCGAACAAGCTAGAATTCACATAGTTGCTTGTTTATTAGAGGATCCGTTTAATTAATAGATCCCCATACATTCTGGTTATTAACCCATCCTGAATAATCCCCAGTTTTTATATTACACCAAGTATTTTCACATTTTTTGATAATAAGTAATCTTCCTTTTTCTAAACGAGCGATAGGTTTAGAAAAATATGATGCTTTTTTAAATAAAATTTTGTCTTCCAAGATAATGATTGAATTAGATTTTTTAATTTGAGAAACATGAATCCATCCACTATTATTTTTTAGATCAACTATTCTTCTAAAGTTTTCTTTTTGGTCAATCTGTTTTACGGGTAGATTTATTTTCTCATAAATGTATTTAATCTCAGACTCAAAGCTTGGTCCATATCTGACATTTACTTTATTCTTCTTTAAAGAGAGGAATTTTTCTTCAGCATTTAAAGATTGAATATTTGTAATTAATAAACATAAAAATAAAATAATTATTTTTTTTTTCATTTACAAAAACAAAATTTTCTTTTTTTTAATTTAACTTTTCTAAAGTTTAGATTAAGTAAGTCCATGATTAAAATATGACCATCAAGGTTTTGCCCAATATTTAAAACTTTTTTTAAAACTTCGTTAGCTTGGATAGTTCCAACTATACCAGCAACAGTACCAAGTACACCTTCTGCCTCACAGTTTAATAAGTCATCTGAAATTTGGTCTTCTTGAAAAAAACATCTTAAACAAGGAATTTTTTTATTTTTAAAATCAAAAGTAAATACATGTCCATCAAATTTGCTAATTGCACCAGTGATAAGAGTTTTTTTAAATCTTAAGCAAAAATCATTTAATAAAAATTTTGTTGAAAAATTATCAGAACCATCAACAATATAATTGTAATCTTTAATAATTTTTATGAAATTTTTTTTATTTAATCTCATTTTATAAGTTTTTATTTTTGTATTTGGATTTATTTTCTTTATTTTATCTTTTGCTATTTGAACTTTAAATTTACCAATATCATTTGTGTTATAAAGGCTTTGTCTGTGTAAATTAGAGAGTGAAATTTTATCATGATCTATAATTCCAATTGTCCCAACACCAGCTCTAGATAAAAATTCAGCAACAGGACATCCAAGCCCTCCAGCTCCAACGATTAATACCTTTGCGTTTAAAATTTTTTTTTGTCCTAGAGCACCAATATCTTTAAGAACAATTTGTCTAGAATATCGTTCAATAGAATGTTTATTTAATGGGTTGCTCATTTTCCTGTTGAGCCAAACCCACCTTCGCCACGAATTGAATCGGGTAAATTATCTGCTTCTTCTAATTCCATTTTAACAACAGGTGTTAAGATCATTTGTGCAATCCTATCTTTATTATTAATCAAAAAATCTTCTTTACCGTGATTAAAAAGAATAACCTTAATTTCCCCTCTATAATCGCTATCGATAGTTCCAGGTGTGTTTAAAACAGTTATGTGGTTCTTTGCGGCGAGACCTGAACGTGGACGTATCTGCACCTCATAATCCTTTGAAAATGCCATAGAAAGTCCTGTTGGGACCAAATAAGAGGTATTAGGAGGAATTTTAATTGGCTCCTTTATAAATGCCATGAGGTCCATACCCGATGCACCAGAGGTTTTATATGATGGTAATTCTACTTCAGGATTTAGTTTTTTAATTAATACTTTTGCCACTGAGTTTTAATTTAATTGCTGAATAACTCTATCAACTATTTCTTCAGAAATAGCAGACTTTTGTTTTAAGCTAAGTTTTTCGTCTTTGATTTCATCATCTTTGTAAAAAATCGAAACTTCATTAAAATCAGAGTCAAATCCAATAGATTTATTCGACACATCATTTGCAACTACCCAATCACAATTTTTTTCAACTAATTTTTTTTTTGCATTTGTTTCAATTTCATTTGTTTCTGCTGCAAAACCAATAACTAGTTTTGGTCTTAAGGAATTGTGTTTTGAAACATAGTTTAGAATATCAATGTTTTTTTCAAGTTCTAAATTTAAATTTTCATTCTTTTTTATTTTTTCACTTTTTATTTCCTTCACTTTAAAATCAGCAACTGCTGCTGAAAAGATAGCAACATCAGCAGGTAAGTTTTTTTTTGTAGCTTGCAACATTTCTTGTGCTGTTTCTACTTTTATCAAATTTATATTTTCTCCAATAGGAAGGTTGGTTGGTCCAGAAATAAGTGTTGTCTGAAAACCTTTTTTTGCAAATGCATTAGCTAAAGCATAGCCCTGTTTGCCCGAAGATTTATTAGTAATAAATCTAACAGGATCGATATATTCATTTGTTGGTCCAGCAGTTATCAAGGCCTTAAATTTATTATTATTTGTTATGGAGTTAAAATAAATATTAATTTCTTCAATAATACTTTTTGGCTCAGTCATTTTACCTTCTCCAAACTCACCACAAGCCATATCACCAATTTCAGGACCAATTACTTTATAACCAAAGGACCTTAATTTATTTAAATTTTCTCTAGTAGATGGATGTTCCCACATTCTAACATTCATAGCAGGAACTAGAAAAATATCTTTATCAGATGCTAGAATTACAGTTGAAGCTAGATCATCTGAAGATCCTACACTTAATTTTGATATAGTATTTGCTGTTGCGGGAGCCACTAGAATTAAATCTGCCCATCTAGACAATGATATATGGTCCATTTCAGCTTCATTTTCAGCATTAAATAGGTCGTCATAAACCTTTTCTTGAGTAAGTGAGGCTACTGATAAAGGAGTTACAAACTCTTTAGCACTTTTGGTAAGGATTGTTTTAATTTCTGAACCTTGTTTTTTAAACAATCTAATCAGTTCTAAACTTTTATAGGCTGATATACCCCCACATATTATTAATAGTATTTTTTTACCTGTTAAATTTTTCATTGAAGAATTAAAATACTACTAGACCAAAAATTACAAGCAGTAATAAACCAATAATAGATTGATTTCTAAACGCTATCATTTCTGATTTTTTTTCATTTAAAGCTGTAAAGGAGTTAGAATTTTGAGGTATTTGACCACTTGCTAAAAATGTCAAAGCTTGATTTGCTTTATCCATTATTTCTGGAAAATCAGGCAATCTTTTAATTACTTCAGTGGTGCTTTTTAAACCTTCATTCAATGTATTTATTGGATCTTTTGTTTCTCTTAACCAACTTTCTAAAACTGGTTTTGATGTATCCCATATATTAGTATCTGGATTAAGTTTTCTTGCAACACCCTCAACAACCACCATTGTTTTCTGCAGCATTAGTAATTGAGGTTGTGTTTGCATATTAAATTTTTCAGTAACATCAAAAAGTTGTTTTAATAATTTTCCCCCTGAAATATCTTTGACAGATTGACCAAAAATGGGCTCACCAATTGATCTCAAAGCTTGAGCCAAATCATTAACTGGTACATCTTTTGGAACGAGGCCGGCAACTAAATGCACTTCAGCTACTTTTTTATAATCTCGCTGAATAAAACCAAAGAGAATTTCTGCCAAAAATCTTTTACTTAGATTGTCTAATCTTCCCATAATACCAAAATCAATAGGAACAATTTGACCATTATTATCAATGAATATATTGCCTTGATGCATATCTGCATGGAAGAAACCATCTCTAACAGCATGTCTTAAAAAATGCTGAATTATATCTGATGCGATTTGCTTGGTATCAATATTTCTTTTTTGTAAGTCTTCCGTTTCACGAATTGAAACACCATCGACCCAATCAAGTGTCATCACATTTTCACTTGTGAAGTTCCAATAAATTATTGGTACTCTAAAACCTGCATCATTCTTTGTATTTTCAGCATATTCATTTGCTGCCGCTGCTTCAAACCTCAAATCCATTTCTAGATTTGTTATCTCTTTAAGTAAAAATACAACTTCCATCAACTTAAGTCTTTTTGTTTTTTTGATGAAGGACTCAATAAGGAAAGCAAAAAGCATTAATGCATCTATTTCTTCATTAAAAGTTTTTTTAATATCTGGTCTTAAAATTTTGATAGCTACATCTTTTATAGTTCCATTGTCATCAATTTTAGCTTTATGTACTTGTGCAATCGATGCAGCAGCAACAGGTTCACTCAAGTCAATTATTGAGTTAAATGTTTCATCTCCTAAGTCTTTCTTAATTATTGCTTTTGCTTCTGTTAAAGAAAATGGAGGCAATCTATCTTGCAAGCCTTCTAATTGCTTGGCTAGTTCTTCTCCGATAATATCAGGTCTAGTAACTAAAAATTGTCCAAGTTTAATAAAAGTAGTTCCCATTGATTGAAGAGATTTAGATAATTTTTCTCCTTCATTTTCATTTAAGTTATTTTTTCCAGAACTAGAAAAAGAGAAAGACAATATTTGAAATAAAATTGTAATTGCTAATGGTGGTTTTTTGAATTTTGAAACTATATTCAAAACATCTGATTTAGCTAATTTTCTTCCTAATTTGTAAAGAGTAAATAATTTTTTAATCATTATACCTTCCAACCAGAATGAATCGCAACAATACCACCTGATAAATTTCTGTAACTACAATTTATGAAATTATTTTTTTTCATTAGATCAATTAGCTCTTCTTGATTAATAAATTCTTCAATACTTTTAACCAGGTATTCATAAGGTTCTTTTTTACCAATAACAGCCTTACCAACTAAAGGAATTAGTTTTGAATAATTCTTATAAATAAAATCTAAATTAGAATTTTGAATTTTTGAAAATTCTAAACATAAGAAGCGCCCACCAGGTTTTAATACTCGATGTGCTTCTGCAAGTGTTTTATGTAAGATTTTTTGTATTTCTAAGTCCAAAACTGATTGTATAATAATCACAGGAGCTATCTTTAATTGGAAGCTTTTCTGCAGGAGCAATCAACCAATCAATATTTTTATAAGTTTTTAATTTTTCTTTACCTTTGCTTATCATTCCAGAATTGGGATCCACACAATAAATTTTACAATTTTCATCAGTTAGATTTAAAAAAAGTTTACCTAAGTCTCCAGTCCCACAAGCAACATCAACTAGAATTTTATCTTTTGATGGGTTCATCCAGCTCATCAAATTTCTTTTCCATATCCGATGAATGCCCAATGACATAAAATCATTCATTAAATCATATTTGTCATAAACATTGTCAAATACATTTTGAACCAATCCTTTTTTATTTTGGAGATATTGTTGCATATAAAATTTATTATTTACTGCTAATATAGTATCAAATGCCAGAATTACCAGAAGTAGAAATAGTCAAACAATCATTATCAAAAAAAATAGAACAAAAAAGAATAAAAAAAGTAATAATTAAAAACAGAAATTTAAGGTTTAAAATTCCATTAAAATTTGAAAAATTATTAGAACAAAAAAAGATTAAAAAGGTTACTAGGTTTTCAAAATATCTAATTCTTAATTTTAATGATAATTCTTTTTGTTTAATTCACTTAGGTATGTCAGGAACCATTCATCTAATTAATAAACATATTATAAATAAATTTACCAATACTAGTTTCTATAATTCACCAGAATTGCCAAAGAAACACAATCATGTTGAAATCCAGTTTAATGATATGAGTGTTATTTATAATGACCCAAGAAGATTTGGATTTTTTAGGTTTATTGATAATCCCAAAGAATTAAAAAAAAGATTTAATCATTTGGGTCCAGAACCTTTTTTTTTAAGTTTTAATTTAAAATACCTTCTAAATTTTTTTATAAATAAAAAAAAAGATATAAAAAGTTTTCTATTGGATCAAAAATTTGTCTCTGGCATAGGTAACATTTATGCAAGCGAAATTTTATTTTTATGTAAAATAAATCCCAAGACATATGCGATGAAATTATCGAAAAATGATTGTAAAAAAATCATTTATTATTCAAAAAGTGTACTTAAAAAAGCTATTGAAAAAGGTGGATCAAGTATTCGAGATTTTAAAAATACAGAAGGAAAAAATGGCAGTTTTCAAAAAGAGTTTAAAGTATATCAAAGAGAGAACCAGGGCTGCTCAAGAAAAAATTGTCATGGTAAAATTAAGAAAATATTTATATCGAATAGATCAACTTTCTTCTGCAATATTTGCCAAAAATAAGCAATTATTCTATTGACCAGTATAAATTCTCAAGCTATACCACTGCGCTTATGGCAAACACAAAATCAGCAATTAAAACAATTAGAAGAATTGCTAAACAAACATTGGTGAATAAGGCTCGTAAAAGCAAATACAGAAATGCTATAAAAAAAATGAGTTTACTTCTAGTAGAAAAGAAAAAAGATGAAGCTCTAAAATTCTTGCCAAAGTTGAACTCTGAATTAATGAAAGTTGCAAAAACTGGAATTATAAAGAAAGCAAATGCCTCAAGAAACATTTCAAGAATAACTAAGAAAATTTCAGCTTTATAATCAATTATATACGGCGATTTTAAATTTCAACTAATAATACTTACATCATATAAGAAATCTTATTTTTAGATTAACCATATATAGATTTAGTAAAATAATACGAAACATAATTTATAAATCACACACTCATAGATTTTAAATTTGTAAAACTTAATCGTTCAATCAAACAGCACTGTGGCAAAATAATTTCTAAAATTGAAAACAGACCACTTCTTGGTTGTAATTACATCAGCATTAGAAAGAATATTCCCGCTAGAAATGAATCACCTGTAGATTTTATTTATTTTTATTTTTACTAAATTATTTATTGCAAATATAAATTTTATTTATTTTTGCTTTTACAAAATTATTTATTGCAAAAAAATGATTTTGCTTCTAACTAACTTTATTCCTACAAATTTTATGACAAGCAACAAATCAACACAAAGTACAAAAGATGTATCTTCTGAAGCTTTAGACTGGGTTGTAATTCAAAAGGATATGAAAAATAAGCTAGGTAGCGATATATATGAAAGCTGGCTTAGAAAGATAGACTTTGTTGAAGAGATGAATAGCTATGTCTTACTTTCGGTTTCTACCAGATTTATCCGAGACTGGATTACCTCAAGATATTTAGATCAAATTTTGCAAATAATAAAAACTTATAAGAAAGATTTAACAAGAATAGAGTTTAAGATTATTGAAAAAAATTCTGAAAATGAAATAGAAAATAATATTACTAAAAATCAAAATAATGAAAACATATCCTTCATTAAAGATACATACTTGCAATACAACAGAATAGACCCAAATAAAAGATTTGATAGTTTTATTACAGGAACAAGCAATAAACTTGCCTATGAGGCATCTATGAAAGTTTCAGAAAATATTTCTCATTATAATCCGCTTTATATTTATGGAGGAGTTGGAATGGGAAAAACACATTTATTAAATTCAATTGGTCTTTCATTAAAAGAAAAAAACAAAGTCATGTTTATTTCTGCTGAGAGATTTATGTATCAGTTTGTAAAATCAATTAAATCTAATGATATGGTAAAGTTTAAAGAGTACTTTAGAAATACTGACATATTATTGATAGATGATATTCAATTCATGAATGGTAAAGAAGCAATGCAAGAGGAGTTTTTTCATACGTTTAATGCACTATTAGATAAAGGCTCACAAGTAATAATCTCTGCCGACAGAGCTCCAAACAAATTATCAAGAATCCAAGATAGAATTAAATCAAGATTTGCTGGAGGTCTTGTTGTTGATATACAAAAACCAGATTATGAACTTAGAAGTAAAATTGTTAAGCAAAAAACAGAAGAATTAAACATTTTTTATTCAAATCAAGTAAATATTTCAGAAGAAATACAAAAATTTATAAGCACAGAAATAACTACCAGTATTAGAGAGTTAGTAGGAGCAATTAATAGAGTTGTTTCCTTTTCAAGAATTTACAACAAAGTTCCAAATTTATCAGAAGTTAAAGTAGTTTTAAAAGATCTATTAAATATTGGAGAAAATAAAGTAACAATAGATTTAATACAATCAACTGTATGTAAGTTCTTCAAAATTAGTAAAAATGAGATGTTGTCCTCAAGAAGATCAAGATATTTAGTCAGGCCGAGACAAACAGCGATCTATTTAACTAAAATATTAACCTCAAAATCCTTACCAGAAATAGGTAGAGAGTTTTCAAATAGAGATCATACAACAATTATTCATTCTGTTAAAACCATTGAAAAATTAAAAGAAAAAGATCCAGAAATGACTAACAATATTAATAACTTAAAAAATCAGATATTGTATAATAAAGAAAATGAAATTTAACGTTAATCAACAAGATCTGCAACAAGCCCTTAATTATTGTCAGGGTGTGATAGAAAAAAGAAGTACACTTCCAATTTTATCTAATGTTTTGTTAAATGCCAGTAACTCAAACTTAACTATTACAGCGACAGATTTAGATTTAATTTTTATTCATCAAATTAATAATGTTGAAGTGTTAGAAGAGGGAAATACGACCACCACTTCATCTATTATGTATGATATTATAAGAAAATTTTCCTCTGGAAAAAAAATCAATTTATCTTTAACCGATGTTAGTAAGCTTCAAGTAGAGTCTGAAAAATCAATTTTTAATTTAAATTGTATTAGTGCATCCGAGTTTCCTTTGACTGATGAAAACTTCAATCAAAATGAGTTTATAATAAAATCAAAACAGTTATTAAAACTATTAAATAAATGTAAATTTTCAGTCTCTAATGATGAAACAAGACATTATTTAAGTGGAATTTTTTTTCATCAAACCCAAATAGAAGATAAAAACTTTCTAACAGCAGCTGCCACTGATAGTCACAGAATGTCTATATCTAAAATAAGATTAGATCAAAAGATTGATTTTGAGCCAATAATTCTTCCAAAGAAAACAATCTTTCAATTATGCTCATTGTTAGAGAGCTATGATGGGGATGTTAAGATTTCAAATGTTAAATCTAAAATTAAGTTTGAACTAAATAATAGTATTTTGATTTCCAAGTTAATTGATGGAAAATTTCCAAATTATATTCAAGTAATACCAAAAAATAATCAGAAAAAATTGGATATAGATTTAAAACTTTTTCTAGATTCAGTTGATAGAGTTGCATCGGTGTCATTAGATAAAAAAGATGGCGTGAAATTTAATTTATCAAAAGATGTTTTAAATTTATCTGTAAACAATACAAATAGCGGAGATGGAAAAGAAAGCTTAAATGTAAAATTCGATCATGATTTAGAGATAAGCTTTAACTCAAGATATTTAATTGACGTTGCTTCACAGCTTGATGGAGATAAAATAGAGATTTTCTTTAATGACACTGGCTCACCAGCATTAATTAAAGATCCGGGTGACTTTGATAGTATATTTGTAATAATGCCTATGAAAGGCTAATTAATAGCATCGAGCTCGCTATAAATTACATTTTCAAGCTTGTGTAAAAAAACATTTTTTTCTAATCCAGGTTCAATTGGTTCTAAAATTGAAATAGTTATAATTTTATCAATTTTTTTAGGTCCTTTTTTTGGCCAAGTATTTCCAGAATTAATAGCTATAGGTTGGCAAGATATTTTAAGTTCCTCATAAATTCTGCCTGAACCTTTTTTAAAAGGTGTGCGTTCCTCCGGAGACAACCGTGTACCTTGTGGAAAAATTATTAATGGTCTATCAGATGCATTTATTTGTTTTGATATATCATTAAAGAAGCCAAGATTATCTTTAGTTACTTTATTTCTTTTTATTGATATTGAACCAATTTTTTTTAAATACCAGCCAAATATGGGTATCATTAATAATTCCTTCTTAAGAATAAAAACTGGAGATTTAAAAATTGTTTGTAAATAAAAAGTTTCAAACATTGATTGATGAGAGGCAGCAATAAAAAACTTTCTATTATTGATAATATTTTCTTCTCCTTTAATTATAATTTTTGTTGATAAAAAAGTTTTTAAGCAAAAAGAGGTCCAGTATCCCATGATCTTACCACCAAATAAAACAATTTTTTTGGGAAGAAAAAGTGATGGTAGAAATAATAAAGAAATAAAAATAATTCCAATATAAAAAAATAGAGAGAATAAAAAATTTCTTATCATTTTAATCAAAAACTAGATTAATTGATCAAGTTTTTGTCTTTTTTTAATAACATTAATTTTAGTTCCTTTGATCAGTATTTCTGCAGCTTTTGGTCTGAGGTTATAGTTTGAACTTAAAGACATTCCATACGCCCCAGTATCACACATTACAACAAGGTCTTTCTCTTTTAATTTTTGAAACTTTTTTAAAGTTGTAAATTTATCTGTACTTTCACAAATTGGACCAACAAATTCATAAGTTTTCTTTGAAAGCCTGCTGTGTTTTGTTGCAGGTAAAGTTTTATGGTTTGCACCATATAAAGCTGGTCTCATTAGATCATTCATTGCAGCATCAAGTATTATAAAATCTTTTTTTTCATTTTGTTTTATATAAATTACTTGAGAAATTAGTGATCCTATATCACCAACTATAGATCTACCTGGTTCAAATATAATTTTAGATTTATGTTTTTTTAAAAATTTATTTATAGCCAAATTGTATTTTTTATAGTTTAGTTTTTTGGTATTTTCTTCGTAAGATATTCCCATTCCCCCACCAAGATCAATAAACTCAAAATTATGATTACTTTTTTTAATAATTTTATCGATAACATTAAGCATTTTTTCATATGGCTGATGATCTAAAATCTGACTACCAATATGAACACTTAGACATTTTAATTTTATATTTTTGGATAGTTTTGTGTAATTAATTAGTTCAAAAAATATTTTTTCATCTACTCCAAATTTATTTTCTTTTTTACCTGTGGAAATTTGTTTTAAAGTTTTGGCATCTGTATTTGGATTTAGTCTAATTCCTATATCAACTACTTTCCTTTTATTTTTTGCAATTCTTTCTATTTCAATAATTTCACTTTTTGACTCTGCATTTATTAATAAAATTTTTTTATCAATAGCATAGTTTATTTCCTTAGCCGTTTTACCAACCCCAGAAAAAACAATTTTTTTTGGGTTTACCCCAGCTTTAAGGGCCATCATCAACTCTCCCATTGAAACAACATCTGCGCCCAAGCCTAATTTTCTAATTTCTTTAATTAAATTTACATTAGTATTTGATTTTATTGCAAAACAGACCAGCGGAGAAAATGATTTAAAATTATTTTTAAAATTATTTATATTATCTTTTAGTCTTTTATAAGAATAGCAGTATGTAGGTGTCCCAAATTTTTTGGCAATATCCTCAACTTTAATTTTTTCTATAGAAAGTTTTTTATTTATATATTTCATTAATTAATAGACTTAGGAAAAACCATTTCGTTCCCAACATATTTAGGGTCTCCTTTTTTTCCACAGGCAAATAACAAAGAAGAAAATATACAGATTAAGATTAATTTTTTCATCATTTTATAATTTCTTATATTTCATTATCATTTTTTTAATATTATCAAAAGATGTTCCACCATAGGATTTTTTTGAATTTACAGAGTATTTTACATTAAATACCTTTAAGACTTCAGTTGTAAGCTTTGGTTCTATTTTCTTTAATTCTTCAATGCTCAATTCATTTAATTTTTTATTTTTTTTCTCTGCAAAATTAACAATCGATGCAGTTGTTTGATAAGCTTTTCTAAATGGCATTGAATGATTTTTAACAAGATAGTCAGCTAAATCGGTAGCCGTGATGTAGCCTGAATTTGCAAGGTCTAGCATTTTTTGCTTGTTCGGTTTTAAATTTTTCAAAACTTCATTTAAAATTGCTATGCAATTATTTAATATCTCATTAGATTTGAATAATATTTCCTTATCATCCTGAAGATCTTTAAAATAGGATATTGGAAGACCTTTTAATATTGTTAGCATCGAAAATAAGTTTCCATAAGTTGATCCTGTTTTTCCTCTTAAATATTCTAATAGATCAGGATTCTTCTTTTGTGGCATTATTGAAGAACCAGTAACAACTTTGTCCGATAGAACAATTAAATTGAAAGCATCAGAGTTCCAAATAATAAGTTCTTCAGCAATTCTTGAGATGTGCATTGAACAAACAGAAGCACTATACAAAAAATCTAAAACAAAATCTCTATCCGCCACTGTATCAATAGAGTTATTAGTTGGCTTTTTAAATCCTAATTTTTTTGACGTAAAATTTCTATCAATATTAAAAGAGGTTCCTGTTAATGCTGCTACACCTAATGGACATTCTGATAAACTTTCCAGGTTATATGAAAATCTTTTTTTATCTCTACTAAACATCTCTACATAAGCCATTAAATAATGAGCAAATGAAACTGCTTGAGCATTTTTCAAATGAGTAAATCCTGGCATTATAGTTTCAATATTTTTTTCAGAAATTTTAAGAATTGTTTTTATAAGACTATCTAAATTTTTATTAATTTCTTTAGTAGCAGATGTTGTCCACATTTTAAAATCAGTAATTACCTGATCATTTCTTGATCTAGCAGTATGAACATAGCCAGCTTCTTCCCCTATAATTTGAAACAATCTTTTTTCAATATTTATGTGAATATCTTCATACTTTTTGTTAAATTCAAATTTATTTTTTAAAATTTCTTTTTCAATTTTGTTTAGTCCATAAATTATTTTATTTTTAATTTTAAAACTAATAATTTTTTGTCTAAAAAGCATCTCAACGTGTGCAATAGAACCTAAAATATCCTCTCTAAAAAGTTTTTTATCAACATCGATTGAGTTACCAACTTTTTGAAATAAGGTGGAAGCATCTTTTTTTATTCTTGCTCCCCATATTGCAGTATTGTTTTTATTTTTTAGCATGATAATTAATTATACATATTTAGTATGAAATTATTAATAATATTTATTTATTTAGTGGCTAGCACCTTTAGCCATGCAGAAGAAAAGCTAGATATAAAAAATTTGGTTTTAACTAAAAATCCTAAAACGTATGAAAATGTAATTTTCAACGATGCAAATCAGAATAGTGTTAATTTGAGTGATTTTAAGGGAAAATTACTAATACTAAATTTTTGGGCTACCTGGTGTGCTCCTTGTCGAGAGGAAATGCCATCACTCGATAATCTTCAGGTAAATTTAGAGCTTAATAATTTAAAGATTTTTCCAATTAATATCGGCCGAGAGGATATTTCAAAATCTGAGTCTTTTTTTAAAGAGTTAAATATTAAAAATTTAGATATTTATTTTGATTCACCAATTACTTTGGCAAAAAAATTTTCCTTAAGAGGAGTTCCAACAACAATTTTTTTTAATAAAAAAGGTGAAGAATTTGCTCGTTTAATAGGATCAATCGATTTTAATGATGAAGGATTTATTAAATGGTTAAAAAATTATAATTAATTTTTAAAGAAGTAGGCAAAACAAACTAATGCTACTATAGCTAAAAATTGCAACAATACTCTAAGTTGCATTAGCTTATTGGAATATTTTTTACTTGTTTCGCCACCTTTAAATAGAGTGCCAATTCCTAGAATCAAAACAACGGCCACCACTATCAAGAGAACTATACCAAGTATTTTAACTAATGTTCCTGAAATCATAATTATATTGTAGAGTGTTTTTTTTATATTAAAACATAATAAAATATCTATGACATTTTGCCTATCAACAACAATTGTAAACCCTGAAAAAGATATTCCAATTAAATATGCGGTTATTTTGCTTCATGGATATGGTGGTGATGGAAAAGATATAAGCATGCTAACACTAAACTGGAAGAGGTTTTTACCTAATGCTATTTTTTTATGTCCAAATGGACATGAAAAATGTGAAATTAATCCAGGTGGCTACCAATGGTTTGATTTAACAAAAGATGATCCAGAATATATTTTAGAACAATCCAAAAAAGCAGAAACTAAACTGCATGAATTTATTGAAGAAATTAAAGAAAAATACAATTTAGAAAATTCACAAATTTGTTTATCTGGCTTTAGCCAAGGCTGCATGATGTCCATAAATTTAGGTTTAACAAGTAATGAGAATTATAATTGTGTAGTTGGATTTTCAGGTAAAATAATCAATCAAGATGATTTAAAAAAAAGAAAAAAATCTTTAACAAAAATGTTTTTAATACATGGAGACAAAGATGCTGTTGTATCCCCTACTCATTTATTAGAGGCAAAAGATTTTTTAATTAGAAATAATGTAGAGGTAGAAACAAAAATGATTGAGAATTGTGAACATCATATTCCAATCGAAGCCTCAAGTGCTGCATTAAACTATATAAAAAATAGTTTTAATATTTAAAATTCTATTCATTGATAAAGTAATAATTTTCAGTTAAAGTTTTATTTATGATTTTTGGTGATCAAAATTTATCTTTAGAAAAGTGTCCAGCTTTAGTTTTAAATGCTGATTATAGACCTCTAAGTTATTATCCGTTGTCACTATGGAGTTGGCAAGATTCTATTAAGTCAGTTTTTTTAGATAGAGTTTCTATCGTTAGCAATTATGATAAAATAGTTAGAAGTCCATCTTTTAACATGCGATTACCAAGTGTAATTGCTTTAAAGAGTTTTATAAAACCTCAGGCAAATCCAAGCTTTACCAGATTTAATGTATTCTTGAGAGATAGATTCTCTTGTCAATATTGTGGAAGTGGTGAAGAGCTAACTTTTGATCATTTACTTCCAAGGTCTAAAGGAGGTCAAACTAATTGGGACAATGTTGTAACTGCATGCTCGTCATGTAATGTAAAAAAAGGTGGTAGGTTGTTAAAAAATTCTGACATGACTCTTAATCAAGCTCCATATCAGCCAACAACTGAAGATTTGCATAAAAATGGTAAACATTTTCCTCCAAACTTTCTTCATAAAAGTTGGATGGATTATTTATACTGGGATGTTGAGCTTGAAGCTTAATTATACTTTTTCAGATATAGAAATTGCAATCTTCGAGCCTGTTTTTATTATTTTATCTAAAATAGAATAAGCGCCTTGTTTTGTAGCACCTTCCTCGTATGCAATATCTTTATGATGTAATTCATCTTCTCTAAATTTGATTATTTTTTTCTTAAGTTCTTTTTCATCGCTCTCTAGTTCATAAATTTGACTCGAGTAATGTTCATCAATAACTTCTTCAACAGATGCTGTACATAACATAGCTGCTTTTTTTCCTAAAATAGCCGTGCCAAAGCCAAGTCCAACACCAAGAATATCCCATAAAGGTAGAAACTTAGTAGGCTGAATATTTCTTTTTCTTATTTCATTTTCAAAATAATCACAGTGTTCTTTTTCATGGACTTTCATTTGTTCAATTTTTTTTTTTAAATCATCGTCTTTTATAAATGTATTAAGCGCTAGTAATTGACCTTCATAAATTTTTATTGCACCTCGCTCACCAGCATGATCTACTCTAATAAATTCTTTAACTCTATTTTTATTTGTTTTTTTCATAATTTAAAAAAAGTTTTATAATTATAACACTAATTATTAACGAGATAAAAATATTAAAAGTCGCAAGAGATAAGCCAAAAATTTTAAAAGTTACATCTTTACAGCTTATTGTTTTTTGCTTTAATTCATTTAGGATAGTCTCTTTTGTTAAATTTGTATTTGTTGAGCTTAAATCACAAACTAAAGACTCTTTAATAAATCCCTGTTCTATTCCAAAATGATAGAGGGATATGATAAATGCACTCATAAATATTATTATCAAAACTATCAAAAGTATTTTTTCAATTTTTTTAAAAATTAAGATAGCAGAAATAATTATTATAGAAGAGATATATGGAATTCGTTCAATTAAACAAAGGTTACATGGTTGGTGTCCCAGCACATATTGAATAAAATAAGCAGATAAAATTGCAATAATACTAAATATTAATACTAGTTTAAGAATTGTTTCTCGTTTTATATTATTCATTTATTTAATAAAAAAATATATTACAGCAAAAATTATTACAATTAGAATACCTAAAAACATAAACCATTTAGCCGCATCAGTTTTCATAAAATTACTAAAAGCATCACCTAATTTATAAGAAAAATAAGCAACAATAAAAAATCTTAATCCTCTAGAAATTAAACAAATAAAAATAAATATAAATAAGTTAAAACTAATCATGCCACTTGTTATGGTAAAAACTTTAAATGGCAGAGGTGTAAAACCAGCAAGAAATAGGGTGGCAAGCCATATATAAAGACCACTACCCTTTGTTAAGTTTTCTTTCAAATTAAAGAGTTTTTCTTCATAGCCATAGAACTCTACAACACTCATTGCAATTTCTAAGAAATAAAAACCTATAAAATATCCCAGTATTCCACCAAGTGTGGAAAATATTGTTGCTATCAAAAAAATTTTTAAATAATCATTTTTTTTTGCAATGACCATTGGCACAATCATAACATCTGGAGGAATAGGAAAAAAAGAACTTTCAATAAACGATACAAATGCAAGAAATGTTTTAGAACTCTTATGAGCAGCAAGTTTTAAAGATTTCTGATACAATTCATTAAACATTTTTTCGTTTTAGTATAAATTAAGTTCTTATACTATTTAATTTTATAGTTATAATAATGATAATTAAGGGCGAATGGCGGAACTGGTAGACGCGCACGACTCAAAATCGTGTTTCGCAAGAAGTGAGAGTTCGATTCTCTCTTCGCCCACCATTTTTTTATGAAGATAGACAACATTAAAAATTTATTAGAATTATTTCAACACCAATACCAAAAAAAAAATAAAGAAGATATTTTTTTAAAATCATTAAAACGACCCCAAAAAGAATATTCTTGGGAAAGTGTTTACTTGAATATTATAAAATTATCTGAAGAAATAAATAAATACATCAATAAGGGCGATAGATGTTTGTTAGTATCAGAAAATAGACCTGAGTGGTTGATATCCGACCTTTCAATTATGCTTTCAGGTGGAATAACTGTACCAGCATACACTACTTATACTGAAAGAGATTATGAGTATATTATTAATGATTGCACTCCAAGTATTCTAATTATTTCTGATAAAACTTTATATTCAAAGATTAAAACGATAATTCCTAAAAAAAAATTTATAAAAAAAATTATTTTTTTTGAAAGTATAGATGATTTTGATAGTACATTTCATTTAAACATAGATGAAATTTTTGAAAAAAAAATTAGTAGTAGTAAAGATTTCTTCAATTTAGATATTCAAAGAAAAGATATAGCGTGCATAATTTATACTTCTGGAACACAAGGAAACCCAAAAGGTGTAATGTTAAGTCATGGAGGTATTCTTAATAATTGTGAGGGTGCGAATCTATTATTAAAAGAATTTATTTCTAAAATTCCAAAGTTTTTAACTTGGCTGCCACTTTCACATTCATATGAGCATACAGTTCAATTTGTACAGATAGTGGTTGGTGCACAAGTTTTTTATGCAGAAAGCATAGATAAACTTATAAAAAATATGGGTGATTGTTCTCCAGAAATAATGACAGCTGTTCCAAGATTTTATCAAAATTTATATCAGAAAATTAATTCAACATTTGCAAAATCAAAGGGTTTAAAAAAACTGCTAGTAAACCAGACTGTCATATTGGGTAGGAAAAAATTAAATAAAGAAAAATTATTATTAAGTGAAAGTATTGTTAATTTTATTTGTGAGGCTTTAGTAAGAAAAAAAATTAAGAGACAATTTGGTGGAAATTTAAAAGCTTTTATTTCAGGAGGTGGAGCTTTAGACTATGAAGTTGGTTCGTTCTTAAACGCAATTGGTTTACCAACTTTACAAGGTTATGGTTTAACAGAAACATCACCAGTAGTTAGCTGTAATTCTATAAAAGATATTCGAGTTGATACAGTTGGAAAACCATTTATAGGAAATTCAGTAAAATTAGCAAACGATGGAGAAATATTGATTAAGGGTGAAAATGTGATGCTAGGTTATTGGAAAAATGAAGAAGAGACCAATAAAGTTTTAAAAAATGGATGGTTATCTACTGGAGATATTGGAGAATTTGATGGAGAGTTTTTAAAAATAACAGATCGAAAAAAAGATATAATTATTACACCTGGTGGAGATAATATTTCACCAATAAAAATTGAAAATGATTTAAATAAATCTAAATATATTGAACAAAGTTTAGTATTCGGTGATAACAAACCTTTTCTAGTTGCTTTATTAGTACTAAGCCCAGAATATAACGACATTAGTGTAGATGAAGTTCAAATTGAATTAGAAAAAATAAATATTAATTTATCAAGAATAGAAAAAATAAAAAAATTTTTAATAATAAAAAAGCAATTTACAATTGAAAACAACATGATGACTCCAACATTAAAATTAAAAAGATATAAAATTTTAGAAACTTATAAAAATGAAATTGAAAAACTTTTTTAATTTTTTTATAAATGGATTATTAATCGCATAAACTATAACTTTTTTTACTTAAAAAAATTTAAAGAAATAAAAATTTTTTTAGAAAAAATTTAAAATTGTTATTGAATTAAAGAATTGACATCACTTGCATAAAAAAATAAAAATAAGCTATCAACGAATCAATTTGATTCGTTTAACTTAAACAGGGAGCTAAAGATGGCTACAAGAAGAAAAGCTAAAAAAGCTAAAAAGAAAACTAAGAAAAAAGCTAAAAAAGCTAAAAAAGCTAAGAGAAGAAAAAGATAGTATCTTAATCTTTTCAAAAAACGCTTCTCATAACGTTATGTGTGAGAGGCGTTTTTTTTTGCTCTAATTTTTAATCCTCAGTATCGGTAATTGGATCAGCCTCAGGCTCATCAGGTTCTACAGCTTTAGTAGGAGCTGCTACAGCAGCCTTGGCTTGTCCTTCAAGATTTCTCTTAAGTGCCTTATCTAGTTTTTTCTGTGTATCCTCTAGTGATACACCCATTACTATTTGAAATTCAGATAAAATTCTTTCGTATGCTTTTTCAAAAAGTTGTCTTTCGCTATAAGATTGATCAACCATCAAATCATCACCTTTATTTAAATCTCTTACAACCTCAGCAAGTTCATAGATTTTACCAGAAGATATTTTTGCTTCATACTCTTGGGCTCTTCTACTCCACATTGATCTTTTGACTTTTGGTTTACTTTTTAAAATGGATATACATTTGTTAACTTGGTTGATGGTTGCAAGTGGTCTAAGGTGAGACTGTTTATTTACTGGCACCATTCCATTAGCTTTATCTTTTTCAAATTTAAGGACATAAGTTTCAACATCTATTCCACCAATGTTGATTTTTTTAAATTCAGTAATTTGACCAACGCCATGTTTTGGATACACAACATAGTCTTTTACTTTGTATTCTTTTTTTTCAGTTTCTTGTTTTTTTACCTTTATAATTTCAGGTTTAATTTCATTACTTTTTGAAATTCTTAAATTATCAGTCTTAATTTCAATATTTTGAGGTGCAGTTTTTACTGAAATTGTTTTTAAATTTTTTTTTATTTTTACTGTAGTCTTTTTAATAACTTTAGTTTTTTTTGAAGTAACTACTTTTTTAACTTTTTTTATTTTTGGCTTTGAGACTTTTTTTACCACCTTCGCAGCAGTTTTCTTTTTAGTTTTTTTCTTAGTAGATTTTTTAAAGATTTTCGCCAAAATATTTGTCGTACTTGTTTTCTTCATTTTTATATTTTTCATTATCCTCAGGAGGATTTTTTTTAACTGTTATATTCGGCCAGATTTCTGAATACTTAGTATTTACTTCAAGCCATTTTTCGCTACCAGACTCAGTGTCAGCTACTATAGCGTCAACAGGGCATTCTGGCTCGCAAACGCCACAATCTATACACTCCTCTGGTTTAATTACAAGCATATTTTTTCCTTCGTAAAAACAATCGACAGGGCAAACCTCAACACAGTCCATTAATTTACATTTAATACATTTTTCATTTACTAGGTATGTCATTTTTTTAATTCTTGTTTTATTTTTTCTTTTAAATCACCCATTATTTTAGGATTTATATATAACAAACCAGCAAGTCTTCGCATTAAGTTTGCTTCATACATATCTGCATTATTATTTGAATAAATAATTTTCCATAATGATTCAATAATTTTAATTTTATCAGACTCTGGTGAATTTTTTATTTCTCTTGTAAAATCAAGTATTTGATTGGAATTTTCTTCAATAGTAGTTGCTTTTGAAATAATGTCATCTATGCTTGATTTTTCTGCTCCTAGTTCAATTAAAGTTTTTTTAATTATATCTTTTTCAGTCTCTTCATAATTTTCATCAATTTTTGCAGCATGTATAAGTAGAGCTGTAATCTTACATAATGAGTCATTATCTCCTGAAATGGTTTTTTCTTTATTTTTAAAAAAATTAATCATTAATTAAAATTAAAATTTTTTAGAACTTTAAAAGGACTATTTGAAGTTTCTTTCTTTTTAAAAGCTTTTTTAATTTGTCTTTTTGGATTATATCTAAAATATATCTCCTTATCTTTTTCTATTATTTTATAATTCATTTTCTTAATTAAGTTTTTAAAGTTATCCTTGCTGCATCCCAATAAATTTAGCATTTCAGGAACTAGTTTTATATCTTTATCTTTATCATTATTTGAGTTTATTATCTGAACAAATAACCTTTCTAAAATATCGATCCTAACATAATAATTATCAAAATTTTCAAATCCACAAAGAAGCATAAAATTTTTATTCTTAATATCTTTATCTTCTAAAAAATTTAAGCCAAATGTTGGAGGTGTTAGATCAAAGTATTTTTGATTAAAGTTTTTCCACAATAAAGTTCTTAAGGAGACAGCTTCTGGTTTTAGTAATCTAAATAAGAAAACATGATATCTCCCAAATTTAACACCCATATCTCTTAAAATTTTTCTTTCATCCTGGCCAAGTTTTTTTAAATAGTCAGAAACAATCTCTCTTTTTATAACGCCATTATTTTCATATAGCTGATAAGCCAAAGCTTTTATTGATGAATTACTTTCTTTTAGATTTCTTAAATCAATCAGACTTTTTAGTATGTAATTAATTTTTTCTTTAATCCATTTTTCAAGAAAATCAGATAGTTTTTGCTTATCATTATTTTCTAAAATATCATCTACAATTAAAAGTAAATCTGGATTGAGATAATCCTTACCAGTAGTTAATTTTGCAATAGGAAAATCTTTCCAATAAATTTTAAAATCATCTTTTATTTCTATTAATCCAGTTTCTATGATCGATCCAATCCGTTTTTGTAATTCTGGACCTACTGTTTGTCTGGCTGCTTTTTTTAGTGACTTAATATCAGTTTCCAAGGCTCCAACTTTTAAATCCATTTCAAATTTCAAGCCTTTTAAGCTCCCAATAAATTGATCATCAATTATTACTTTATTATCTTCCATTATCTCAGTTTTAAATTCTATATCTTGTTTTAATCCTCTTGCTAGCACACTGGCTCTTTTGTCGATAAAAGTTTTGGTAAGCTCCTCATGTAATCTATCAGACAATCTATCTTCTAATAATTTTGTTTTTTCAATCCAATACCCCTGATTTTCAACCCAGTTAATTTTATTAGAAACATATGACCAAGTTCTAACATTTGCAATTCTATTTGATAAAGAATCTACATTTCCTTCTAATTTATCTAATTTCATCAGTTGTAGACGCATAAAATCATTAGTAATTCTGCCTTCTTTACTATTTAAAAAACCAAAAACTTTACTCACAACCTCTATATGATTGCCATACGTCTTTTTTACAAAGTCAGGTATTTGACAGCATTCCCACAGCAATTCTAGGGTCTCTTTATTGTTTTCAATATTAAATCTTTTTAAATCTTTTAAAAAATATCTTAAAACCTTTTCATCTCCACACTCATGTATTTTTCTTAACCAATGTGTATTTGGTTTTTCTTCTAGTGATTTAATTAAACTTAAAGCATTATTAAAATTTAAATTTGAATTTCTCCAAAACAACATTCTAATCTCTTCAAATTTATGACCTTCAAGTAATTCAACTTCTTCCGCAGCAATTTCTTTGCAATCTCCAGTAATACCAAAATTTCCATCATTTAAATATCTGCCTGCTCTTCCAGCTATTTGACCAATCTCAGACATATTGAGGCGTCTTTGTTTTTTTCCATCAAATTTTTTTAAATTTGAGAAATAGACATTTTCTAAATCCATATTAATACCCATTCCTATCGCATCAGTAGCAACTAAAAAATCAACATCACCTGATTGATAAAGTTCTACTTGTGCGTTTCTAGTTTTTGGACTTAAAGAACCCATAACTATTGCTGCTCCACCCTTTTGTCTCCTTACAAGTTCTGCGATTGCATAAACTTCTTCAGTAGAAAAAGCTATTATAGCTGTTTTTCTATTTATTCTTGAAATCTTTTTATGGCCCACATATGAAAGTTTAGAAAGTCTTTCTCTATTAATGAATTCGGTATCTTCATCTAATTTGTTTATGATATTTTTAATAGTGCTAGACCCCATAAACATAGTTAGCTTTTCTCCACGAAGGTTTAATAGTCTGTCAGTAAAAATATGACCTCTTTCATGATCTGCACACATTTGTATTTCGTCAATTCCAACGAAATCTAAATGTTTGTTAACTGGCATTGACTCTACCGTACAAAGAAAATATTTTGCATTTGCTGGAATAATTTTTTCTTCACCAGTAATTAGTGCAACTTTATCTAGGCTAATTTTTTTTATTATCTTGTCATATACCTCTCGTGCAAGCAGTCTTAATGGAAAACCAATCATTCCCGAATCAAATGATAGCATTGTTTCAATCGCTAAATAGGTTTTGCCAGTGTTAGTTGGACCGAGAACAGCAGTAATTTTATTTTTACTCATTTCTATTTATGGTACCTTTAATTTATACCCCACCATATGTTGTTAGTGATAAAGAACAAAAATAGGTTAAAACATGACCGAATCGTTAGGGAAAAAGTTCTCATTTTTTTGTTTAATATTAGATTTGTTAAAACTTAACCACCAGGACCTAAATTAGATGGTTTTATTTTTAGAATTTTCCACAAACCTGATGCCGAAGTTATAATTTTATCGTTACACTTTAGCTCACAAAATAAAAATACTAGTGTATTTGTTTTTTTTAATATTTTTGTAAAACCAATTATTTCATCACCTACTTTTGAAGAACCAATAAATTTTAAATCTAAAGAAATAGTTACACACGGTGCATTTCCAGCAGCCCTGTGTGCTGCTGTGCCTGCTCCTGCATCGATTAAAGCTGAAAGAAAACCTCCATGGGTAATTCCAGCAGCATTTAAATGATTTTTATTAATTGTAGTTTTAAATTCATATTCAGTATCAGAAATAGTTCGGAATAAAACACCACCGTTGTGCTGCATAAAGCCAGGTTTAATACTTATCTGTTCAAATTTGTTGCTCATGGTTATTTATAATGTGAAAGTTAAAATTAATAAAATTATAAAAACTATAATAAAAAAATATATTACTGATTTTTGTAGTGATGATTTTAATAACCAATCTAACATTTTATTTTATCCTTTTTGGTGGACCGCCCAGAACTCGAATCTGGAATCTCCCGGTTCGTAGCCGAGCGCCTTATCCAATTTGGCCAGCGGTCCTTATTAAATAATTTACCCAACATATCAAAGTTTTTAATGTAAATTAACTTATAAAATATTATGATGTATTAGCAATGACCAAAAAATCAAACGATGTGGTGATTACAGCTGCATTGAGAACACCAATAGGCTCATATAAGGGATCGCTAAAAGATATTAGTGCTGAAAAATTAGGTGCATCAACTATTAAAGAGGCAATCATTAGATCAGATTTAAAACCTAACGAAATTGATGAGATAATCATGGGTCACGTTCTTACTGCTGGACTTGGACAAAATCCGGCAAGACAGGCATCAATTTATGCTGGAGTTCCAATTTCAAAACCTGCCCATATTATTAATCAAGTATGTGGATCTGGATTAAGAGCAATAGTTTCAGGATATCAATCAATCAAATTAGGAGAAAATAATATTATTATTGCAGGTGGTCAGGAAAACATGTCTAGGGCACCTCACTCTATATTCTTTAGAGAAGATAAAAGATTAGATGAAAAAAAACTATTAGATACAATGCTAAAAGATGGATTAATAGACTCATTTAACAATTATCACATGGGAGTTACTGCTGAAAATGTTGCTGAAAAATATAAAATTTCTAGGGATGAACAAGATATTTTTGCTTTAAATTCTCAAGAAAAAACTCAGAAAGCAATAAGTAAAAATAAATTTGATAATGAAATAATCAAATTAGAATTTGATATTGATAATCATAAATTAATTCTGGGGAAAGATGAACATCCAAGAGATAATTTAAATATAGAAGATTTAAAAAAATTAAAAACTGTATTTAAAAATAATGGAACAGTTACAGCAGGAAATTCATCAGGAATAAATGATGGTGCAGCAGCAACTGTATTGATGTCAAGAGAAGAAGCAGAACTACGAGGCATTGAACCATTAGCGAAGATAACATCTTGGGCAACTTGTGGGGTCGATCCAGCATTAATGGGACTGGGTCCAATTCAGGCTATTAATATGGCATTAAAAAAGGCTGGCTGGAATATTGAAGATATTGATCTATTTGAAATTAATGAGGCTTTTGCAGCACAATGTATTGCAGTTATAAGGGAACTTAAAATACCAAAAAAAATTGTTAACGTTAATGGTGGTGCAATCGCATTAGGTCATCCAATTGGCGCATCTGGAGCTAGAATAATGGTAACCTTAATTCATGAAATGATTAGAGAGAACAAAAGTAAGGGCTGTGCCTCTCTTTGTATTGGTGGTGGAATGGGCATAGCTATGTGCATTGAAAGAACTTAAAACTTTATTTTTATATAAATTGATAAGATTTATTAATTTTTTAAATAAAGTTGTTACAAAAAAGCCTATTTATTTCCATAAAATAATACCAATGTTAGGTTATATTCAGTGTATAAGTCATTTTAATATATGAGTGAAAAGCTGCTTGTCCCAGATATTGGAGATTTTGAAAAAGTTGAAATTATAGAACTTTTAGTAAAAGTTGGAGATGAAATTAAAGTTAATGATCCAATAATTACTATAGAGAGTGATAAATCTAGTGTTGAAATTCCAGCAACAGTTTCTGGAAAAGTAGAATTTTTAAATGTTAAAGTTGGTGACAAAGTATCCAAGGGAGATTTAATACTTAATATTAAATCTACAAATGATGCACCAGTTGAAAAGATTATACCTAAAGATACTGAAAGTATTATTAAAGAAGCGGAGTCTACTTTAGTTACTGAAAAAGAAAAAACGTTATCACCAGAGCCAATTAAAGAAAAAAAACAATCTATCAATTCAAGTTATTAGTGAAAATGATATCGATCCTTTAGAAACTCAAGATTGGATAGAATCTTTATCTGCCGTTGTTGAAAAAGATGGAAATCAAAGAGCTCATTTTTTAATTAAAGAATTAATCAATAAAGCATATCAAAAAGGGGCCAATATTCCTTACACTCAAAATACACCTTATATTAATACAATCCCACCTGAAGCTGAAAGTAAATCAAATGGTGATCAAAATATAGAGAGAAGAATAAGATCATTAATTAGATGGAATGCAGCTGCAATGGTTGTTAGAGCAAATAAAAAATTTCCAGAATTGGGAGGACATATAGGTACCTTCGCATCTGCAGCTACTTTATACGATGTTGGAATGAATCATTTTTGGAGAGCAAAAAATAATAAATTTGGTGGGGACTTAATATATTTTCAAGGCCATAGTGCACCTGGCATGTATGCTAGAGCATTTTTGGAAGGTAGATTGAATGAAAAGCAGCTTGATCGCTTTAGGCAAGAAGTAAAGCCAGGTGGACTTTCATCATACCCACATCCCTGGTTGATGCCAAAATTTTGGCAGTTTCCAACTGTCTCAATGGGTCTTAGGACCAATGCTTGCGATTTACCAAGCAAGATATATGAAATATCTAATTAATCGGGGTTTAATTAAAGATGAAGGTAGAAAAGTTTGGGCATTTCTTGGTGATGGAGAAATGGACGAGCCCGAATCTTTAGGTGCTATAGGATTGGCAGCAAGGGAAAAACTAGACAACTTAATCTTTGTAGTAAACTGTAATCTTCAAAGATTAGATGGGCCAGTAAGAGGTAATGGAAAAATTATTCAAGAATTAGAGGGAAGTTTTAGAGGCGCTGGATGGAATGTAATAAAAGTAATCTGGGGCTCATATTGGGATTCTTTAATTGCTAACGATAAAACTGGTCACTTAGTTAAACTTATGAATGAAACTGTTGATGGTGAGTATCAAGCAATGAAAGCTCGTGATGGTGCTTATGTTAGGAAAAAATTTTTTGGAAAATTTCCTGAAACTAAAGAAATGGTTTCTAGTTTATCTGATAAAGATATTTGGAGACTTAATAGAGGAGGTCATGATCCACATAAAGTTTATGCAGCTTATGACAAAGCATCAAAAAATGTAGGTAGCCCAACAGTTATAATAGCGAAAACGATTAAAGGCTATGGAATGGGCAAAACAGGGGAAAGTGTTAACACTACTCACCAAACAAAGAAACTGGATGTAGATGATTTACTATATTACAGAGATCGTTTTGATGTTCCTTTAACAGACGAACAGGTAAAAAATATTGAATACTACAAACCAGATGAGAAGTCTCTGGAGATTAAATACATTAAAGAGAGAAGACTAAGTCTTGGTGGATACCTTCCAGAAAGAACCAGTTATGCAAAACCGATTAAAGCACCTCCAAAAGATATTTTTGATTTTATGAAAGTGTCAACTGGTGAAAAAGAAATGTCGACAACCATGGCAATGGTAAGAATGTTCACAAATTTATTAAGAGACAAAAATGTTTCGCCTAGATTAGTTCCAATAATTCCTGATGAAGCACGTACATTTGGAATGGAAGGTTTTTTTCAAAAAATTGGGATATATGCTCATGAAGGTCAAAAATATGAACCAGAAGATTCAGCTCAATTGAGTTCTTACCGAGAAGATAAAAGTGGTCAGGTATTAGAAGAGGGAATTAATGAGGCGGGTGCAATGTCTTCATGGATTGCAGCTGCTACAGCATATACAAATCATGATATTGAAATGATACCAATCTATATTTTTTATTCGATGTTTGGTTTTCAAAGAATAGGCGATCTTGCTTGGGCTGCTGGAGATAGTCAGGCTAGAGGATTTTTAATTGGGGCAACAGCAGGAAGAACAACCTTAGCAGGTGAAGGATTACAGCATCAAGATGGTCATAGCCACTTAATAGCTTCAACAATACCGAATTGTGTAACATATGATCCAACATTTCATTATGAATTAGCAGTAATTTTTAGAGAAGGCCTAAGAAGAATGCATGAAAAAAATGAGAATGTTTTTTATTATATTACAACTATGAATGAGAATTATTCACATCCAGAAATGCCAAAAGATAAAAATTGTGAAGAGGGAATTCTTAAAGGAATGTATAAAATTAAAGAATTTACAAAATATAAAAAAACAAAAATACAACTTTTAGGTTCTGGTACAATTTTAAGAGAGATGATGATTGCTGCTGAAATTCTCCAAAATGAATACCAAATAGATAGTGAAATTTGGAGCGTTACTAGCTTTAATGAACTTAGAAAAGATGGAATGGAAGTTGAAAGATATAATCTTTTAAATCCTGATAAAGAACAAAAAGTTTCATTTGTTGAAAAATGTTTAGGTAAAAGTGAGGGTCCTATTTTAGCTGCATCAGACTATATGCGAATGAATTCAGATCAAATTAGACCTTACACAAATAAAAGCTTTTACTCATTAGGAACTGATGGATATGGTAGAAGTGATACTAGAAAAAATTTAAGAAAATTTTTTGAAGTAGATAAAGAACATATAGTTGCTTATGGGTTAAGTGTCTTAGCAAAAGAACAGTTAATTGCTTCAAAATATGCAAAAGAAGCTATAAAAAAATATAATATTGATGGCAATAAGCCGATGCCAACAAAACTGTAAGATGACTGATAAAGAAATTAAAGTACCAAATATTGGCGAATTTAAAAATGTTGAGGTTATAGAGGTATTAGTTTCAAACGGTCAGTCATTATCTAAAAATGACCCATTAATTACAATTGAAAGTGACAAATCTAGCGTTGAAATACCATCTTCTGTTGATGGTAAAATTAAGTCAGTTAAAATTAAAGTAGGAGACAAAGTTTCAGAAGGTGATTTAATTTTAACTTTAGAAGAATCTAAAGAAGAAAAAAAAGTTGTAGAAAAGGAAGTTGTAAACAAAGAAGAACCTACAGTTAATCAAAAAAATGAAAAAAAAGTTGAACAAATAAATCCAGTACATAATTTAATTAAGAATAATATTGGAGAACTTTCCTCTGCAAGTCCGAAGGTTCGTAAATTTGCTAGAGAACTTGGTGTTAATATTAATGAAATAGTAGGTAGTGAGAGGCAAGGACGAGTTATAGAGAACGATGTTAAAAATTTTATAGCAACTAAAATTAATAGTGATCAGCTAAAAATTGAAACCCAGCCTAAAAAAATTATAAGCGAGTTTTCTCATACTGATTTTGGTGAAGTTGAAATTAAAGATATACCAAGAGTAAAAAAACTAGCTTCTACTTATTTAGTAAATTCTTGGACAACGATACCACATGTAACCAATCATGATGAAGTAGATATAACTGAGATGGAAGATTTTAGAGCTTCGCTTACAGATATGTATACTGGTGAAAGAAAAAAAATTACTCCATTAGCATTTATTGTAAAAGCTTTAGTGGCATCATTAAAGAAATTTCCTAGTTTTAACTCTTCAATTGATGATATTGAGAATGGAAAAATAACGATGAAAAAATACTTTCACGTTGGCATTGCAGTAGATACCACTCATGGCTTAATGGTTCCAAAGATTAGAAATGCAGATAATAAAAATATTTCTTTAATAAGTAACGAGTTAAAAACAGTTAGTGAACAATGTAAAAATTTAAGAATAGATAAAAAAGAATTCTTTGGTGGTCTATGACCTAATCTCATGATGAATGATGAATAACGATAAAAAAATACTTTCACGTTGGCATTGCAGTAGACACCACTCATGGTTTAATGGTTCCAAAGATTAGAAATGCAGATAATAAAAATATTTCTTTAATAAGTAACGAGTTAAAAACAGTTAGTGAACAATGTAAAAATTTAAGAATAGATAAAAAAGAATTCTTTGGTGGTTCTATGACTATTACTAGCTTAGGAGGTATTGGGGGTTCATTTTTTACTCCAATAATCAATTTTCCTGAAGTTGCAATATTAGGTGTAGGTAAAGCACAAAAAAAACAAATTTTTATTGATGGTAAGTTTAAAACAAGAACAATGCTTCCTATTTCTTTGTCGTATGATCATAGAATAATTGATGGAGCAGAAGCAGCCAGGTTTAATAATGACCTTAAAGAAAATCTGGGTAAAAATTTTGCTTATAAGTTAGCCGTATAAACCTTCATGTCAAAAACAGCCTCATTATTTAGTGCATTACTTTGCACATTGATATGGGGAACAACTTTTATTGCCCAAGATACAGGAATGGACGATATTGGTCCTTTTACATTTAATGCAGTAAGATTTTTTGTTGGATTTTTAGCAGTAACACCTTTAGCCTTTATTTTTGAAAGAAAAAATATTTCAAAATCTCTAAAAAAAGATAAAAAACAATTTATCAATTTAGCAGTATTAATAGGATTTTCATTATTTTTAGGTTCGGCTCTTCAACAAGTGGCATTGATGTATACTGATGTAGCAAATGCTGCTTTTTTTACGATTTTTTATGTACCATTGGTCCCAGTTATAGTTTTTTTGATATACAAAAAACCAATTCATTGGAGCATATGGCCCTCAGTCATTCTTTGTGTAATAGGAGGATATTTATTAACTAATTTTTATAGTGCGACAGTCAGAATTGGTGACACATTAGTAATATTGGGTGCTTTTTTCTGGAGTACTCACATTATATTTACTGGAAAGATTATAGAAAATTATAATTTACCTTTAACGATTGGGGCAATACAAACTTTAATTGTTGCGTTTTTATCTTTAATTATAGGATTATATTTTGAAGATTTTATTTGGTCAAATATTTTAAAAGAAAAATTTCAAATTTTATATGCAGGTATTTTATCAGGTGGACTTGCATTTGTTTTGCAGATTTATGCACAAAAAAATATTTCTCCTGCACCATCTGCTATAATCTTTTCTCTTGAAGGTGTTTTTGCAACAATAGCTGCATGGATCTTATTAGATCAAATTTTAGATATCAATAATCTTTTTGGATGTTTATTCATTTTATTTGGAGTTTTATTTTCACAACTAGCCCCAATAGTTAAAAAGAATTAATTATAAATTATTAAAAGTAAAATTATTCCAACTATAACTCTATAAATTATAAAAATATTTAAAGAAAATTTATTAATGTACTTTAAAAAAAACTTTACTGTAAAATAAGAAAATAAAAAAGACAATGTTATTGCTATAAAGACTAGATAATTAATTTCAAAACTTTGTCCAATGATATCTTTTAAATTTAAAACGCTTGCTCCAGCCAATGCGGGTATAGCTAGTAAAAAAGAAATTTTACTAGAATCAAACCTATTAAATCTTAAGAACCTTGAAGCTGTCATTGTAATTCCTGCTCTGCTCACTCCTGGAATTAATGCTAAAATTTGAAAACAACCAATATATAAAACTATTTTTAAATTAAGATTAGAAGAAATCTTTTTATCAAATTTACATTTATCAGCAAAATATAAAATAATTCCAAATATTAAAGTAGTCCAGGCAATTATTTTAATATCCCTTAAAAAATAAATTAGACCTGTTTTATACAAAACATAACCAACTATTATTAGTGGCATAGACCCAAAAACTATTAATAATAATAATTTTTGATTATGTTTAATGTTAAATAATTCTTCTCTAAAAAAAAAGACAATTGCCATTAGGGAGCCAAGATGTAAACTTACATCTATTAGCAAAGAGCTCGATTTAAAATCATATAAAGTAGAAACAACAATTAAGTGTGCAGAAGAACTAATTGGCAAAAACTCTGATACACCTTGAATTAAAGATAAAATTATAATTTCAATTAAATTTGTGAGCATTAAAAGCTTCGTAGCTTAAATAATCTTTAAATAAAACAATTCGATTTAAACATATTAGATATGCAAAAAGTATAATAAGCCTAGTAATCAACGTATAATAAAAATTATAAGTCAGTATATATGACCTTATTTGTCTTTTTTAAAAGAAAATCCTAATATAATATACATTTTGGAATAAAAAATATGTCAGATAAAATGCTAAAATTTGTAGATATAGGTCAACAAACACCACCTAAAAGAGAAGTTGATAATAGAAAAAAAGATTTTAATGAAATTTATAAAGAATTTATAAATGAAAGAGCTAGTGAACAATCAAGCAGGTGCTCTCAATGTGGAGTTCCATTTTGCCAAGTACATTGTCCATTAAGCAATAATATTCCAGATTGGTTAAAACTGACAGCAGAAGGAAGATTAAAAGAAGCATATGAACTATCACAAAGTACAAATAATATGCCAGAAGTTTGTGGAAGAATTTGTCCACAAGACAGACTATGTGAAGGAAACTGTGTAATTGAGCAATCAGGTCATGGCACTGTAACTATTGGATCAATTGAAAAATATATAACAGATAATGCATGGGAGCAAGGATGGGTACATCCGATAAAGGTTAATAATGAAAAAAATCAAAGTGTCGGAATTATAGGAGCAGGACCAGCTGGTTTAGCAGCGGCAGAACAACTTCGTAAACTAGGCTATCAGATTACTGTATATGACAGATACGATAGGGCAGGCGGATTATTGATTTATGGTATACCAAATTTTAAATTAGAAAAATTCGTAGTGGAAAGACGAACTAAATTATTAGAAGAAGGTGGAATTAATTTTATCCAAAATTTTGAAGCTGGTAAAGATGCAAGTTTAGATCAACTAAGAAAAAAACATGATGCATTATTAATTGCTACTGGTGTTTATAAAGCTCGTGAGATTGAATTACCAGGAAATGATTTAGGAAATATTTTTCCTGCAATGGAATTTTTAACAGCTTCAAATAAAAAAGGATTAGGTGATAAGGTAGAATTATTTGATAATGGAACTTTAAATGCTGAAGGAAAAGATGTTGTTGTAATTGGTGGAGGCGATACAGCAATGGATTGTGTAAGAACTTCAATTAGACAAAAAGCTAAATCAGTAAAATGTTTGTATAGAAGAGACAAAGAAAACATGCCTGGATCAGCTAGAGAAGTAGCTAATGCAGAGGAGGAAGGTGTTGAATTTGTTTGGCTATCAAGTCCAAAAGAATTTTTAGGTACAAATAAAGTTGAAGAATTAGTTGTAAATAAAATTAAACTTGGCGAAGCAGATGAAAGTGGAAGAAGAAAGCCAGAAATACAAAAAGATTCAAATTTTAATATTAAAGCAGATATTGTTATTAAGGCTTTGGGGTTTGATCCAGAGGACTTACCCAAACTTTTTGGTTCAGATGATTTGCAAGTTACTAAATGGGGAACATTAAAAACTGATTTTGATACAATGGAAACTAGTTTGCCAGGTGTTTTTGCTGCTGGAGATATAGTAAGAGGAGCTTCTCTTGTTGTATGGGCAATCAAGGATGGAAGAGATGCTGCAGCATCCATAAAAAAATTTCTTGAAAGCAAAGAAATCAAAAAAGAAATGGTTGCTTAGTGAAAAATTATAAAAAAAACCTCAAAATACTTGAAGAAGGACATGTTTATTCAAAAGAGATGGAGCATGATGCTTGTGGAGTAGGTTTAATTGCTTCCACAGAAGGAAAAAAATCAAGAAAAGTAGTTGAATATGGAATTAATGCTTTAAAAGCTGTTTGGCATAGAGGTGCAGTCGATGCCGATGGCAAGACAGGAGATGGAGCTGGGATACATATAGAAATTCCATCTGATTTTTTTGCTGAAAAAATTGAAATTACAGGCCACGATCATGATGGATCTGAAATTTGTGTTGGAATGATATTTTTACCAAGAAATAATTATGAAGCTCAAGAAAATGCAAGAACAGTCGTTGAAAGTGAATTAACAAAAAGTAACTTTAGTATCTACGGATGGAGACAAGTACCTGTAAATCCAAAAGTTCTAGGAGAAAAAGCAAATCTTACTAGGCCAGAAATTACGCAGGTTTTATTTAAACATAATGATAAAAATTTAACTGAAAAAGAATTAGAGAGAAAAATTTACGAAACTAGAAGAAAAATTGAAAAGGAAGCAATTAAAAATGCAATTAAAGATTTTTACATTTGCTCGTTAAGCTCAAAATCAATTATCTATAAAGGAATGTTTTTAGCAGAATCAATTGCAGACTTTTATGAAGATTTAAAAGATGAAAGATTTATTTCTAGATTTGCAATATTTCATCAAAGATTTTCTACAAACACAGCACCAAGTTGGGATCTGGCTCAACCTTTTAGAGCAATAGCTCATAATGGTGAGATTAATACACTTAAAGGAAACTTCAATTGGATGAAAGTCCATGAGCAAGAAATGGATAGCCCATTATTTGATGATATGGAAAACTTAAAGCCTGTTATTCCACCAGGGTCATCAGACTCAGCTTCTCTTGATAGTGTATTTGAATTATTAAATATTTCAGGTCAATCAGCACCACTTGCAAAATTAATGTTAATTCCTGATGCTTGGTCTAAAAAAAGCAAAACACTTCCAAAGGATCATTTACAATTATTTAACTTCTTAAATAGTACAATGGAGCCATGGGATGGACCTGCAGCAATTGCAGCAACAGACAATGAATGGGCCATAGTAGCTACCGATAGAAATGGTTTACGGCCAATGAGATACACAATTACTAAAGATAGAATATTGTGTGCCGGGTCTGAAACAGGAATGGTTGAGATCGATGAGAAAAAAATAGTTAAAAAGGGTAGATTAGGACCTGGTGAAATAATTGGTGTTAGAATTGCTAAAGGTAAAGTATTTACCAATATAGAAATTAAAGATTATTTAGCTAAAGAATTTAAACATTTTAATAATCAAATTATTGATTTAGATAAAAAATTTCCAATTAAGAATGAAAAATCTATCTTTTCAGGAGACGAACTTAGAAAAAGACAGCATGCTTTTGGATATAGTTTAGAGGATTTAGAGCTTATTCTACATCCCATGGCCGAAGATGGCAAAGAGGCCATTGGTTCAATGGGTGATGATACGCCTTTAGCGGTATTGTCTGATAGGTATAGACCTCTTTATCATTTTTTTAGACAAAATTTTAGCCAAGTAACAAATCCACCAATTGACTCTCTTAGAGAAAATAAAGTTATGAGTTTAAAAACTCGTTTTGGTAATCTTGGAAATATATTGGATTTTACTAACTTAATTAAAGAAAATATATATGTTTTAGACAGTCCTATTTTATCTAATTCACAATTAGATAAGTTTATAAATTTTTTTGGTCAAAATTCTAAAACCATCGACTGTACTTTTTCAAAAGATGAAAATCTAGATAGTGCCATTGAAAGAATTCAAAGGGAGTCTGAAATATCTGCTAGGCAGGGCCTAACTCAACTGGTGCTAAGTGATAAAAATATTTCAAATGAAAGGTTGCCAATTCCAATGCTTTTAAGCGTTGGAGCAGTTAATACACATCTTATTAAAAAAAAATTAAGAGGTTATGTGTCTATTAATGCTCAAACAGGAGAGGCCCTAGATACACATTCATTTGCAACTCTTATAGGAGTAGGAGCTACCACAGTTAACCCATATCTAGCATTAGATAGTCTATACCAAAGATTTGAAAAAAAATTATTTGGTAAGTATGGATATGATGAATGCATAGAAAGATATGTGCAATCAGTAAATTATGGACTCTTGAAGATTATGTCGAAGATGGGAATTTCAGTTATCAGTTCTTATCGAGGGGGATGTAATTTTGAGACAGTTGGTTTAAGTAGGACAGTGGCATCAGCATATTTTCCTGGTGTTCTATCAAAAATTTCAGGCATAGGTTTAATTGGAATAGAAAAAAAATTAAGAACAATTCATAAAGAAGCTTTTGAAAGCACAGATTCTGTATTACCTATTGGCGGCATATACAGGTATAGAAAAAATGGTGAAGTGCATCAATATCAAGGAAAGCTAATACATTTATTACAAAGTGCTGTCTCATCTAATTCATATGAGGCATATAAAAAATATGCAGAAGGAATTTATAACCTACCACCTATTCATCTTAGAGATTTAATTGGTTTTAAAACTAAAAATTTAAAATCACCTATTCAAGTCTCAGAAGTTGAGCCAATTGAAAATATATTAACTAGATTTGGAAGTGGGAGTATGTCTCATGGAGCATTATCAAAAGAGGCTCATGAAACTTTAGCTATAGGAATGAATAGAATTAAAGGTGCATCTTGTAGTGGAGAAGGCGGAGAAGATGAAAAAAGATTTGTAAAAATGCAAAATGGAGATAGTGCAAATTCAAGAGTAAAACAAATTGCATCAGCTAGATTTGGAGTAACTTTAAAATATTTAAATAACTGTAATGAAATAGAAATTAAAATTGCACAAGGAGCAAAGCCTGGAGAGGGAGGACAATTACCTGGATTTAAAGTTACAAAAGAGATAGCTAAATTAAGACATTCAACACCTGGAGTAACATTAATATCACCTCCCCCTCATCATGATATTTATTCAATAGAGGATTTAGCACAGCTAATTTATGATTTAAAGCAAGCAAATCCCAAAGCAAGAGTTGGAGTAAAATTAGTAGCATCTTCAGGAATTGGAACAATAGCAGCCGGTGTTGCAAAAGCTAAAGCCGATATAATTTTAATCTCAGGACACAATGGTGGCACAGGTGCAACGCCTCAAACAAGTGTTAAATATGTAGGCATACCTTGGGAAATGGGATTGACAGAAGCCAATCAGGTTTTAACTTTAAATAATTTAAGACATAAAGTTACATTAAGAACAGATGGGGGAATTAAAACTGGAAGAGATGTGGTTATTGCAGCCATGATGGGTGCAGAAGAGTATGGAGTAGCAACTACAGCACTTGTGGCAATGGGATGTATAATGGTTAGACAATGTCATTCAAATACATGCCCAGTCGGAGTTTGTACTCAGGATGAAAAACTAAGAGAAAAATTTACAGGCACTCCTGATAAAGTAGTGAATTTATTTAGATTTATTGGTGAAGAAGTAAGAGAAATTTTAGCTGAATTAGGGTTTAAATCTTTAAATGAGGTAATTGGCAGAACTGACTTATTGCGTCAGATCAGTAAAGCATCACCCAATCTTGATGATTTAGATTTAAATCCACTTTTTGTTCAAACAGATGCTGGAGATAATACAAGATATTGTACAACACCAGAAATAAATGAAGTTCCAGATACTTTGGATCAAGAGATTTTACCTGAAATAAAAGATAAGATAGGAAAAGTAAAAGTTTTAGAAAAAGAATTTATTATTAAAAATATACACAGAACTGTTGGAACTAGAATTTCCAATCACTTATACGAAAAATATGGATCAGAAGCTTTAGAGGCAAATTTTTTAACTTTAAATTTTAAGGGAACAGCAGGACAATCTTTTGGAGCCTTCGGTATAAAAGGACTGAAACTCATTTTAAAAGGAGATGCAAATGATTATGTTGGTAAAGGACTTTCAGGAGCAACAATAGTTGTTAAACTTCCAGATGAAAGTAATCTTGTTTCATATGAAAATACAATAATTGGAAATACGGTTTTATATGGAGCAACTTCAGGTAAGCTTTTTGCAGCTGGTCAAGCAGGAGAGAGGTATGCTGTTAGAAATTCAGGCTCAGTATCAGTTATTGAGGGTTGCGATTCTAATGCATGTGAATATATGACAGGGGGAACAGTAGTTGTTTTAGGTGATGTTGGAGATAACTTCGGAGCAGGTATGACGGGAGGTATGGCTTTCGTTTATAATATTAATAATGAATTTGATAAAAAAGCTAATCCAGAAAGTATAATTTGGCAAACGCCAGAAACAGAATACTGGATTAATTATTTAAAAGGATTAGTCAAAGAGCATCATATTGAGACAAATTCAAATTTATCTAAAAAGATAATTGAAAATTTTGATCAAGAAATTTCTAACTTTATTCAAATTTGTCCAAAAGAAATGATTGATAAACTTGAAAACCCTTTAAGCATAAAACCCATTATAAAAGAAGTAAGTTAAAGTGAAGGAAATAAATATTTTTTGTTTTGGTTTTGGCCAAGTAGCAAAAAATTTTATTAAAAAATTAAGTACAGAGAACTACAAGCTTAATTTATCAGTAACTTCTAGGTCAGAATCATCAAAAAAAACCTCTAATGGTATTGAATATAATAATTATCTTTTTGATGATAAAAAATTTGATAGAGATTTATTAATTAAATTAAATCAAGCAACTCATATCTTAATTTCTATACCTCCAATTAATAAAGAAGATATTGTTTTAAAAAATTTTTCCGAATTCATTAAAAGTTCAAAAGTAAAATGGATAACTTATTTATCTTCAACTAGTGTTTATGGTGATCATAAAGGAGAATGGGTAAATGAAAGTAGTGAAACAAACCCATTTACAGATAAGGGTTTGGCAAGACTTGAATCAGAAAATTCTTGGATCTCATTTGCTAAAAATAATGAATTGCCGATTCAAATCTTTAGGTTGTCAGGAATTTATTCTAATGAAAAAAATACTCTTTCACGCTTAAAATCAAGTGAAGTAAATATAATTAATAAAACAGATCACTACTTTTCAAGAATTCATGTAGTGGATATTGCAAACTTTTTATTTGCTTCAATTTTTAAATTTAAATCAGGAGAAATATATAATCTAGCAGATGATAAACCCTCATCCTCTGAGGAAATTATATTATATGCAGCAAAATTGTTAGGAATTAAAAATGTTAAAAAAATTGAAGTAGATGAAATAAAAAGTGAAATGTTAAAAAATTTTTACAAAGAGTCAAAAAAAGTGAGTAACGAAAAAATTAAAAATTATTTTAATTACAAATTAAAGTTTCCAAGTTACGTAGAGGGCTTAAGCTATATTAGAGACAATTTTATTAAGTTCTAAAATTATTTTTTTCAGCCCCTTTTTTGTTGAAAGGCTGTGATCACCATCTTTAATTATTACTAATTTCTTTTTTGCATTAGTAAATATCTTTAAAACTTTTTTTGAATATACTTTTGGAACAACCTCATCTTTACTTCCGTGGATCATCACAACGTCTATAAAAGATTTTATTTTTTTGTTTAAAATTCTATTTTTTCTTCCATCTTTTATTAACTGATAAGTAATTGGATATTCATAATTGCCATGTTTTAAATGATAAATTCCATTTTTAATTGTTTCTTTTTTCATTGGTTTGGAGAACTTTTTCCACATTAGGTTTTGTAAAAATTCTGGAGCTGAACCAATGCCTAAAAAACCTTTAATTTGATTTCCAAAAAATTTAAATTGGTTAAGTGAAAGCCATGCACCCATACTTGAACCTACTAAGATAAATGGATTTTTACCTACTATTTTTTTTATAGTTATTTTTACTTCTCTAGTCCACTTGCTGATATTGCCATCTGTAAATTTACCAGTTGATTTTCCATGACCTGAGTATTCAAGTGCAAGAAAACCCAGTTTGTTATTTTTGGTATATTTAAAAATAGCATTTGGTTTTTCACCCTCAATATTTGACATAAAACCGTGTAGAAAAACAACGTATAAGTTTTTCCTATAATTATTGGTAAGATATCTTATTTGTTTGTTATTTGAAATTTTGAGATATTTAAATTTATTCATATCAGTTTATTAGAGTTCATTCTTAATATATAGTTCTATCAAATGTCTTCAAAATTAAAAGTTTTGCAAGTAATACCAAAGCTTGGATATGGTGGGGCAGAAACAGGTTGTTATGATCTTGCACATTACCTACCAGAAAATAATTGCTCGTCTTATATAGTTACTAGTGGAGGGGAGTTATTAAAATTCATAGATAAAAAAAAAGTTAAATTAATTAAACTTCCTGTACATAGTAAGAATCCATTATTAATAATTTTTAATTCTATAGCTTTAATCTTTATTATTTTGTTAAATAATATTTCGATAGTGCACGCAAGAAGCCGTGCACCAGCGTGGTCATGCTTAATTGCAACCAAAATAACTAGAAGAAAATTTGTTACCACATTTCATGGAACGTATAATTTTAATAATTCAATTAAAAAATTTTACAATTCAGTAATGGTTAGATCAGATTTAATTATAGCAGGTTCCAATTTTATTTTTTCACACATCAGTCATAATTATAAAAAGTATCTTAATGTAAAAAAAAAATTTTTAGTAATATTTAGAGGAATTAATGTAGATTACTTTGATCCTTCTACAACTTTAGAAGACCAGGAAAACAAACTTATTTCTCAATGGGAATTAACTAGAGGTAAAAAAATAATATTAATGCCTGGTCGTTTAACCTCATGGAAGGGACAGGAGATTTTTATTGAAGCATTAAACCTTGCTAACAAAAAATTAGGCTTTCAATCATTTTATGCCGTCATTCTTGGAAGTGACCAGGGAAGAGATATTTATACAAAAAAAATAAAAAGATTAGCAGAGCAACATAGACTAACAGGCCAATTAAAATTTATAGAACATTGTAAAAATATGCCACTTGCATATAAAATATCTAGTTTAGTTGTTTCAGCTTCTATAGAGCCAGAGGCCTTTGGTAGGGTTGCAGTTGAGGCTCAATCAATGGAAAAGCCAATAATAGCGAGCGATATAGGTGGATCTAATGAAACAATCATTGATAAAAAAACAGGTTTTTTATTTAAATCTAGTGATCCAGAATCTTTATCTGAAAAAATAGTAGAAGTTTTACAATTAGATGAATCTAGATTGAAATCTATTGGTATAGAAGGTAGAAAAAATATAATTAAGAAATTTAATGTTGAAAAAATGTGTTTTTCTACATATTCAGAATACAAAAAATTATTAAATTAAATGCCATTAATTACATTACCAGACGGAAACACTTTAGATTTTCCAAATAAAGTAACAGGTCTTGAGGTTGCAGAAAAGATTAGCAAGTCTTTATCTAAGCAAGCAAGCATAATTAGTGTAAATGATGAGCTTAAAGATTTAAGTCACGTTATAGATAAAGATTGTACAATTAAAATTTTTACATCCAAAGATAAAGAAGGCCTAGAAACCATTAGGCATGATACAGCTCATATAACAGCAATGGCAGTTCAGGAACTTTTTCCAGGAACACAAGTGACCATAGGACCAATTATTGAAAATGGTTTTTATTATGATTTTTCCAGAAAAGAACCTTTTACAGAAGAAGATTTAAAAAAAATTGAAAATAAAATGAAAGAGATTGTTGATAGAGATGTTCCAACGACAAGAGAGGTTTGGAATAGAGATAAAGCAATATCTCATTTTAAAGAGATTGGAGAGGTGTATAAAGCTGAAATTATTGAAAGTATTCCCAAGGGAGAAGATGTTTCTATATATTTTCATGGTGATTGGCATGATTTATGTAGGGGTCCACATTTACCTTCAACAGGAAAAATTGGAAAATATTTTAAATTAACTAAAGTATCAGGAGCTTATTGGAGAGGAGACTCCAATAATGAAATGTTACAAAGAATTTATGGAACAAGTTGGGCTTCACAAAAAGATTTAGATGAATATTTAAAAAGAATAGAAGAAGCAGAAAAAAGAGATCACCGAAAGCTAGGAAAGGAAATGGACTTATTTCATTTTAGAGAAGAGAGTCCAGGAGCAGTTTTTTGGCATGAAAAAGGTTGGAAATTATTTCAAAAATTAGTCGCTTATATGAGGGGGAGACAAGAGAAAGCTGGCTACAAGGAAGTAAATACTCCAGAAGTTTTAGACAGAGCTCTTTGGGAAAAATCTGGTCATTGGGAAAAGTATGGTGAGCACATGTATACATCTGAGACACCAGATGAAAAAGTATTTGCTATTAAACCAATGAATTGCCCAGGTCATGTACAGGTTTTTAATCAAGGTTTAAAAAGCTATAGAGATCTTCCATTAAGGATTTCAGAATTTGGAAAGGTGCATAGATATGAACCTTCAGGAGCCTTACATGGTCTATTAAGAGTTAGAGCTTTTACTCAGGATGATGCACATATATTTTGTACTGAGGATCAAATTACTGAAGAATGTCTTAATAGTTACTAATTTAATTTTAGATATTTACAAAGATCTCGGATTTAAAAATGTAATATTAAAATATTCAGATAGGCCTGATTTAAGAGTTGGTGATGATAATGTTTGGGATAAAGCAGAGAAGGCTTTATTAGATGCTGTTAAAGCATCAAAACTTGAATATACAATTAACAAAGGTGAAGGAGCATTTTATGGTCCAAAAATTGAATTTGTTCTAAGAGATGCCATTGGTAGAGATTGGCAATGTGGAACATTGCAGGTTGATCTTAATTTACCTGGAAGATTAGATGCTTCTTTTGTTGATAAAGATGGAACAAAAAAAATACCTGTAATGTTACATAGAGCTTTGTTTGGTTCTTTAGAAAGATTTATAGGAATTCTAATAGAAAATTATGCTGGAAAATTTCCTTTTTGGATAGCTCCTTTACAAGTTGTTGTAATTCCAATCTCGGAGGAGTTTGATAACTATGCAAAAGAAGTAAATGAAAAAATTAGAGAAGCTGGTATGAGCTCTGAAGTTGATTTAAAAAATCATAATTTAAATTATAAAATTAGAGAACATTCTTTATCAAAAATACCACTTTTATTGATTTGTGGTAAAAAAGAAGTTGACAGTAACTCAGTAACGATTAGAAGATTGGATACTAACAAACAAGAAAATATGGAATTAAACTTATTTTTAAAAACTTTCTCAGCTTTAAACAAAGCATCTTCAAACTAAGTGGCAGATTTTAAACAAAATTATTTTCAAAGAAGAACTAAAGATAAAGGACCTAAGTCTAATAATAGAATTACGGCTCCAGAAGTACAAGTAATTGGAAGTGACGGAGAAAATATTGGAATAATAAATACTAACGAAGCCATTTCAATGGCTAAAGAACAAGGCTTAGATCTAATCGAGATAGCTCCAAATGCTAAACCACCTGTATGTAAAATTATCGACATGGGTAAATTTAAGTATGATGCTCAAAAAAAAGCTAACGTTGCAAAGAAAAAACAAAAAATTGTTTTGTTGAAAGAGATCAAAATGAGACCTGTTACAGAAACTCATGATTATGATTTTAAAGTTAAAAATGCTAAAAAATTTATTGGCAAAGGTGATAAAGTAAAATTTACAATAAGATTTAAAGGTAGAGAGCTGCAGCACTCACATCTAGGTAGGGAATTAATGGACAAGATAAAAGCTGATATGCAAGATATTGGCAAAGTAGAGCTACACCCAAAATTTGATGGGAAGCAAATGATTATGGTTATTCAGCCTTTATAGGCCTTAATAGAGGTTGTAAATCTATTACAATATTTGTATAAGACCGCAGAATTATGCCCAAATTAAAAACAAAAAGTTCAGCAAAAAAAAGATTTAAAATCTCTGCTACAGGTAAAGTTATGATGGCTCAGGCTGGAAAAAGACATGGCATGATTAAAAGAACAAATTCACAAATTAGAAAATTAAGAGGCACAACTACTATGTCAAAACAGGATGGCAAAATAGTTAAATCATATATGCCTTACAGTTTAAGAGGATAATATGGCAAGAGTTAAAAGAGGTGTCACAAGTCATGCGAAACATAAAAAAGTTTTAAAAGCTGTAAAAGGTCAGTGGGGCAGAAGAAAAAGTACAATAAGAGTTGCAAAGCAAGCTATGGAAAAAGCTATGCAGTATGCATACAGAGACCGTAGAACAAAAAAAAGAGAATTTAAATCATTATGGATTCAAAGGATTAACGCAGGTGTTAGATCTGAAGGCTTAACATATTCAAAATTTATTAATGGTTTAACAAAATGTGGCATTAAGCTAGATAGAAAAATATTAGCTGAAATAGCATACGATAGTCCAGAAGCCTTTAAAACTATTGTTCAAAAGGCTCAATCAGCACTAAATTAATCTTCACTATTGTTTTTCTTCGGTGAAGAAATAATCTCTCAATATGTCTGATATTAAAAAAATTAAAGATGAATTTCTTTTAAAGCTAAAAGGTAATTTAGACCTTAATCAAGTTAATCAAATCAAGACAGATTTATTTGGCAAAGCTGGTCTAATTAGTTCTCAATTTAAAATGCTGGGAAAGGTAGCTGAAGAAGAAAGAAAGAAATTTGCATCAGACTTAAATCAGGTAAAAGATGAACTACAAAATTTAATATCCGAAAAAATTGATGATATTGAAACAAAAGAAATTAATCAAAAACTTGAAAAAGAAAAAGTAGATATAACTTTACCAGAGAGACCCTTCACACAGGGAAAGATACACCCAGTGTCACAGGTTATAGATGAAATTTCCTCAATCTTTTCAGAAATTGGATTTAGTGTTGAAGAAGGACCAGATATTGAAAATGAATATAATAATTTTACAGCATTAAATACGCCTGACAATCATCCAGCAAGAGATATGCATGACACTTTCTATTTAGATGATAAAAAAGAATTATTGTTAAGGACCCATACTTCTCCAGTACAAATTAGAACAATGTTAAATGATAAACCGCCTTTTAAAATAATAGCACCAGGTAGAACGTATAGGTCTGATAGTGATCAAACTCATGCACCTATGTTCCATCAAGTAGAAGGACTACATATTGATAAAGATATTAACATGGGTCATCTAAAAGGATGCTTAAATTATTTTATTAAAGAGTTTTTTGAAGTTGATAAGATAAAAATGAGATTTAGACCTAGTCATTTTCCATTTACAGAACCTTCAGCTGAAGTTGATATTGGTTATGAAATTAAAGATGGAAAAATAGTTATTGGAGAAGGTGACAAATGGCTTGAAGTTTTGGGATGTGGAATGGTTCACCCAAATGTTTTAAGAAATGTGAAGGTAAATCCTGATGAGTTTCAAGGTTATGCATTTGGAATAGGTATAGATAGATTGGCAATGCTTAAGTATGGCATAAATGACTTAAGAGCCTTTTTTGATTGTGACTATAGATGGTTAAATCACTTTGGATTTGATCCAATAGATGTACCAACAAATTATAGAGGCCTAAGTAGATGAAGATTACAACTAACTGGCTCAAAGAACATTTAGACACAAAATTAAATGAAAACGAAATTATAGATAAACTTACAGATATTGGTTTAGAAGTAGAAAGTGTAGATAAGCAATCAGGTGAGCTTGATGCATTCATAGTAGCTAAAATTTTAAAGGCAGAAAAACATCCAGATGCAGATAGACTAAAAGTATGCGATGTTGATATAGGCTCGGGTAATCCTGTAAAAGTAGTCTGTGGTGCACCAAATGCAAAAGAAGGATTGTTAACAATTTATGCTCCACCAGGTGCAGTAATCCCAAAAAATCAAATGAAGTTAGTGGTAAGCAAAATAAGAGGAGTTACCTCATCAGGGATGCTTTGTTCAGAGTCTGAGTTAAATTTATCGGAAGAAAGTGATGGTATTACAGAGCTTTCAACAAAAAAATATGAAAAAAAAATTGGTAAAAATTATTTTCCAAAAAATGATTTAAATGTAATTGATATTTCTATTACCCCTAATAGAGCAGATTGTTTAGGAGTGAGTGGTATAGCAAGAGATTTAGCAGCAGCTGGAGCTGGCAAACTAATAAAGAAAAAAGAGCAAAAATTAAAAAAAAAAGGAAAACAAACTGTTAATGTTAAAATTTTAAATGAAAAAGGTCAGGCCTGTACATCATTTGGCAGTTGTTTAATTAAAGGTGTAAAAAATACAGAAAGTCCTGATTGGTTAAAAGAAAAGATAATATCTCTCGGTCAAAAACCTATATCTGCAATAGTTGATATTACAAATTATGTAATGTTTGATTTAAATAGACCTTTGCACGCATATGATGTTGATAAAATTGATAAACAAATCATTGTTAGAAATTCTAAAAAAGGTGAAAAATTTGAGGCACTAGATAATAAAGAATACGAATTAGAAAGTGATATGTGTGTAATTTCTGATAGTTCAGGCGTATTAGGTCTTGGTGGTATAATAGGTGGAACTAGAACAGGAACAGAGTTTGATACAAAAAATGTATTAATTGAGTCAGCGTATTTTAATCCAAGATCAATTAGAAAATCTTCTAAAATTTTAAATATAGATACTGATGCAAAATTTAGATTTGAAAGAGGTATTGATCCGCTATCCATAGAGCAAGGTCTTGAAAAAGCAGCTAGATTAATTAAAGAAATTTGTGGTGGAGAAATTAGTGAATTCGATATCCAAAAAACAGAAAAAACAAAAAACAGCAATATAAAATTTAATCCTGTTTTATTTGAAAAAATTACTGGATTTAATATTGCAAAAAAAGAAATGATACAAATTTTAGAAAATTTAGGATTTGAAGTTAAAAAAACTAAAAACTTTTTTGATTTGATAATTCCATCATGGAGACCTGATATTTCCCAAGAAGTTGATGTAGTAGAAGAGTTGGTGAGAATTAAAGGCTATGATCAAATTAAAATGATTGAGCCTGAAAAGAATAGAGCTAGAGACACATTAAATTCAAAACAAAAACTATTTCATTTTTTACAAAGATCTATAGCTTCAAAGGGGTATCTAGAAGCAATAACTTGGTCTTTTACAGACAGTAAAATTAATCAATTATTTTTAGAAAAAAATAAAGAAATTAAGATAGTTAATCCCATTAGTTCAGATTTAAATGTATTAAGATCTTCAATTTTTTCAAATTTGATTATTCATTTAGACAAGAATTTAGGAAGAGGATTTAAGGATTTATCAATATTTGAGATTGGCCCTACTTTTCAAGGAAGTCAACCAGGTGAACAACAGACAGTAATTAGTGGCTTAAGGTCAGGTAAATTGACTAGACAGAGTTGGATTGAAAAAGAAAGGTTAGTTGATGTTTTTGATGTAAAAAGAGATGTTATTCAAAGTTTAGTTGAAGCGGGATTTAATAAAGATAAATTTTATATAGATGATGAGACACCTAATTATTATCACCCAGGAAAATCAGGAAGAGTTTTCTTAAACAAAGGTAAAGAAAAGGTAATAGCTTTTTTTGGTGATATTCATCCAAAGATTTTAAAGAAATTAGATATTAAATCAGAAGCTTTAGTTGGTTTTGAAATCTTTTTAGACAATATTAAACATCCTAAAAAATCATTAAAAGATCAAAAAACTCAATATAAATATTCAGATTTTCAAAAATCAGAAAGAGATTTTGCTTTTGTGTTAGATAAAAATTTTAAAGTACAGGAACTAATAGATATTATTTCCAATGTAGATAAAGAATTAATAAAATCAGTTAAAGTTTTTGATGTTTATGAGGGTACAAATATTCCAGAAAATAAAAAATCAATTGCACTTAATGTAACTATCCAATCCTTAGAAAAAACATTAAATGAAGAAGACCTTAATAAAATTAATCAACTTATTATATCAGCTGTAGAAACAAAAACTGACGCAAAGATTAGATCATAGTTATGGCAAAGATTGATCATATAAGAAACTTTGCAATTATTGCACATATTGATCATGGTAAATCAACCATTGCAGATAGAATAATACATAGTTGTGGAGGGCTTACTGAAAGAGAAATGAAGGCTCAAGTATTAGATTCAATGGACATAGAAAGAGAAAGAGGAATTACAATTAAAGCTCAAACAGTAAAACTTAATTATAAATCTAAAGATGGTAAAGATTATATCTTGAATATAATTGATACACCAGGTCATGTTGATTTTAGTTATGAGGTTAGCAGATCTTTATATGCGTGTGAAGGATCAATATTGATTGTTGATAGTACACAAGGTGTCGAAGCACAAACACTAGCAAATGTTTATCAAGCATTAGATATAAATCATGAGATTGTACCAGTTCTAAATAAAATTGATTTACCAGCTTCAGATTTAGAAAAAACAAAAAAACAAATTGAGGAAGTAATTGGTATTGATACTGAAAATGCTATTCCTTGTTCAGGAAAAACAGGTGAGGGTATTAATGAAATTCTAGAACAAATTATTGTATCATTACCAGCTCCAGAGGGAGAAAAAGATGCAGATTTAAAATGTTTACTTAGTTGATAGTTGGTATGACACTTATCTTGGTGTAGTTATTTTAGTTAGAGTTATTGATGGAAAAATTTCCAAAAATATGAAGATAAAAATGATGTCAACAAATCAAGAATATATTGTTGAAAAAGTTGGTGTATTTACTCCTAAAGCAACTGATATGAAAGAATTAAATGCAGGTGAAATTGGTTTTATAACAACTGGAATAAAAGTTTTATCTGAAACAAAAGTTGGAGATACTATTTGTGATGCAACTAAACCATTACAAGAAGCACTTCCAGGTTTTAAGACGAAGTAAACCAGTAGTTTTTTGTGGATTGTTTCCAGTTGATAGTTCTGAGTATCAAAAACTTAAAGATGGTTTAGGTAAATTACAATTAAATGATGCTAGTTTTTCTTTTGAGGCAGAGTCTTCGTCAGCTTTAGGATTAGGTTTCAGGTGTGGTTTTTTAGGTCTATTGCATTTAGAAATAATTACAGAGAGACTTGAAAGAGAATTTGATATAAATTTATTAACAACTACACCAGGTGTGGTTTACAAAGTTCATATGAATAAAGGAGAGGTTATAGAACTTCAAAACCCTTCTAGTTTACCAGATCCAACACTAATTAAGTTTATTGAAGAGCCTTGGATTAAAGCAACAATAATAACTCCAGATCAATATTTGGGGTCAATTATAAAAGTTTGCCAAGATAAAAGAGGTGTACAAACAAATTTAAGTTATTCTGGCAATAGAGCAGTTTTAAATTATGAAATACCTTTAAATGAAGTTGTTTTTGATTTTAATGATAGACTTAAGTCGATGACCAGTGGATATGCTAGTTTTGATTATGAAATTATAGGTCACAGAGAAGGTGATTTAGTAAAACTTGGAATTCTTGTTAATGCTGAGCCAGTTGATGCATTGTCAATGATGGTTCATAAAGATTTTGCACAAACTGTTGGAAGAGAGGTATGTGAAAAATTAAAAGATTTAATTCCACGTCATAATTTTATGATTCCAGTACAGGCTGCTATTGGTGGAAAGATTATAGCAAGAGAGACAATTAAAGGTTTTAAAAAAGATGTATTAACTAAAATTCATGGTGGTGGTGCCAGAGATCGAAAAAGAAAATTATTAGACAAACAAAAAAAAGGAAAAGCCAGAGGGAAGCAATTTGGTAAAGTAGAAATCCCTCAGGAAGCCTTCATAGGAGTTCTAAAGATTAATAAAGATAGCTTATGAAAATTTACGATTGTTTTTCATATTGGGATGAAGATTTATTGTTAGATTTGAGACTAAATATCCTAAATGAATATGTAGACTATTTTGTAATAGTTGAAGGAAATAAAACATGGCAGAATAATCCTAAAAAATTGAGATTTAATATAGATAAATTTCCAAATTTTAAAAAAAAATAATATATGTTCCAGTAGAAGATATGCCAGATGGTGATGATCCTTACCTAAGAGAAAATTTTCAAAGGAATGCTATATTAAGAGGACTTATATATTCGTCAGAAAATGATTTGATTATTATTTCAGATTTAGATGAAATACCAAATCCAGAATAATACAAAAATTTAAAAAAGAAATGCGTTATGCTGTTTTAAACAAAATCATTATTATTATAAATTAAATTTACAAAGTACAAAAAATCCTTACTGGTATGGAAGTAGAATATGTGTTAAAAAGTTTTTAAAATCTCCACAATGGTTAAGAAATTTAAAATTTAAAAAAAGACCTTTTGGAGAATTGATAAATTTAGATTAAACAATATTATTGAAAATGGTGGTTGGCATTTTTGTAATTTAAAAAGTGCAGAACAACTACTTTATAAATACCAAAATTTATGTGAAACAAATGATCCATATCATTTTAAAGAAAAGATAGATCTAAAATATTTACAGATAGACGAAATTAAAAAAAAAATTGATTTAGGAGATGATATTATAGGTAGAGACGAAAAATATAAAGCGAGTAAAATTGATAAAACTTTTCCTAATTACATTTTAAAAAATGTAGATAAATATAAAGATTGGATAGTTAATTGAATTTAATATAATTTTGTTTTTCATCAGGAAAACAAACTACATTTTCATTCAAAGAAAAAAAAAGATATTTTTTTTCATTAAAAACAGTTATTAAATGTTCAAATTTTTTATTAGAAACATGAAGATATTCAAAAATAATAACAGGTCTTTTTAAAGAATTTTTAAAAAAATCTTCAACTATATCTGCATCATAACCCTCAGCATCAATAAATATCAAATCTATAAAATCTAAATTATATTTTTTAATCAAACTATTGATGGATGTAGTTACAACCTCTTCTTTTATTATGTCATTTTTTTTTACCCCATGTTTTAATAGATGTTTTTTATCAAATGACATGATGCCTTTGAAATGTTCACCACAATATTTCCCCTCTTTCTTGGGATTAATTTTATATAAGTGGGAAATTTGATTGTTTACTGAGATAGCAACATTCTCAAATATAACATTTTCATAACTTTCAAAATTTTTGACCAAATCATTAAAACTTTTTTTAATTGGCTCTACTAAAATAGATTTTACCTTATATTTTTTGATATATTTATTTAATATATCAAATCTTAAACCGTCATTTGCACCGATTTGAATTAAACAATTTATTTTTTTTTCAATAAATAAAGAGTTTAATATCTTGTCAATTGTTAAAAATGTATTGCTTTCAATGACTCTATTATTTTTGATATAATTTTTATCAACCAATTTATAACCAAATATACCTGCAATTTTTTTTAATAATTTATTATGCATTTTAATAGCTTTACAGTATCAAAAATATAATAAGATGATAACAAATTGAGTTAATTAATTAATTTATTTATATGAAATTTAAAACATTTATACAGATTTATTATTCACATAGATTAGCAAAAGCAAGCTTGCTTAAAAAATTTTATTTAAACTTTACTCTTCCATTCATTTATCTGTTAAATAAATTTTACTATCCAAAAATTAAAAATTTAGATCATTTTTCAATAAATCATGAATATTTATTTCGATAAAGATCTAAATTATTTATTTCAATATTTTAATAGCGATAAGGGTGATTTTTATATAAATCAATACCAAAAGCCAGCTAAGAGAGAGAGTAAGTTGATTCCTGGACACAGTTATAATCACTTTTATGATAAATATTTTAAAAAAAAAAAATTACAGTACTTAAATATACTTGAATTAGGTTCTTTTAGAGGCAACGCAGCAGCAGCATTATTTTTTTATTTTAAAAATGCTCAGATTTGGTGTGGTGATATTTTTCCAGATTTATTTACCTATAAATCTAAAAGAATAAAAAATTTTTTAATTGATACAAGCTCAGAATTAGAATTAAAAAATAAAATTATCAATAAAGATGAAAATTTTGACTTTATCATTGAAGATGCTGGACATTATCTTAAAGATCAAATTATAAGTTTATTTATTTTGTTTCGAAAATTAAAACCAAAAGGAATTTTTATAGTTGAGGAGCTTGATTTTCCAGATGTAAGAAAAGATATGAATTTAAAAAACGAAAAACCAACATTAAAAGAAATTCTTAATTTGATTAAAAAAAATAAAGATTTTGACTCCAAGTATATTAATAACAATGATAAAAAATATTTCATAGATAACCTAAAAGAAATTAATATATTTAAAGGTAGATTTAATGAGATTGTTTTTATTGAAAAAAAATGAAAATTAATAATTTAGAAATATTTTGTGTAACAAACAAAATAATACCACATATTGAAAAAACATCATATAAAATTGCTGGAGTTGGAAAAAATCATTTTCCAAATGATTATTTAAATTGCGATAGCAAAGATAATATTTTTTATAAAGAAGAATATTATTCAGAGCTTGCCTTTCATTATTGGTATTGGAAAAATTTGATTAAACTTAATGACAATGGCTGGGTAGGCTTTTGTCAAAAAAGACGTTTTTGGATTAAATCATCATCTATAAAAAAAAAAATAGATATTAGCAATTTAAATGAACACTTGCTTTATCAGCCAGAAGTAGATTGGAGTGAATTTGAGTCAATAATCTGTCATCCTATTGATGTTAGTGGTGTAAAAAAAATTAAAATTTTAAAACGTGGATGGAGATCAGTTATTAGAAATCCATTGATTTTATTTCATGAAAGATATCAAAATCTAAAGTTACATTTTGATATGCATCATGGTTATGGTAATTTAGATTTGGCAATTGATTTATTAGATGATGAAGATAGAGATGATTTTATAACATATGTGAATACAAACACTAAATTTAACCCTCATATTATGTTTATTACTAAACCAAAAATTGCTAACAAGTGGTTTAGCAAATTGTTTGTTTGGTTAGAAAGATGTGAAAAAAAAATAGGATTTAAAAATCTTTCTGGCTATGATACTAAAAGATTATATGCTTACCTTGCTGAAAGATACCTCTCTTTCTGGTTTAAAAAATATACAGTTTATAAAGAGCATCCATGGATATTTATTGAAAATTAAGGAGAGATGGCTGAGCGGTTTAAAGCGCACGCTTGGAAAGTGTGTGTACTGTTAAAGGTACCCAGGGTTCGAATCCCTGTCTCTCCGCCAATCAAAATAACCTTTAAAATAAGGTTTAATAGGCATTTTTATAATTTAGCTATAAGATAAATTTCCATATTTTTTTTAAAAAATGTTATAATTATTTAATTTCCAATTAAAAATATGAAAAATAATCAACATATCAAGCAGACTCCATCAAAGTTTTAAAAGGTCTTGAGGCGGTTAGAAAGAGACCCGGAATGTATATTGGTGACACAGATGATGGCACTGGTTTGCATCATATGGTTTATGAAGTTGTTGATAACTCAATTGATGAAGCTTTAGCAGGGCATTGTAAAAATATAGAAGTTAAAATTAATTCTGATGGAACAATTACTGTAAGAGATGATGGTAGAGGAATTCCTGTAGATATGCATAAAGGTGAAAAAATGTCTGCAGCAGAAGTTATTATGACACAACTTCATGCGGGTGGAAAATTTGATCATGATTCCTATAAAGGTTTCAGGTGGTCTTCATGGAGTTGGAGTTTCAGTAGTTAATGCCTTATCAGAAAAATTAAAATTAGAAATTGATAGAGATGGCAATAGATATTATATGGAATTTAAAGATGGTGTTTCAGTTGCTCCGCTTAAAATTATAGGAAAATCAAAAAATACTGGCACACAAATAACTTTTTTACCATCAAAAGAGATTTTTTCTTCAATAAAATTTTCACCTAATATTATTATTAAAAGAATGCGAGAACTTGCATTCTTAAATAAAGGAATAAAAATCACAATTAATGATTTAAATCAAAAAAAAGAAAAGGTAATTGAATTCAAATTTGATGGTGGGGTTTTAGAATTTGTAGATTTTTTAGATGAAAAAAGAGAAAAACTTTTAAATAAAACAGGAAATGATTTGTTTAAAAAACCAATTTATATTGAAGGCAAAAAAGACAATATAGAAATTGAATGCTCTCTAAAATGGAATGCAAGCTATGGTGAAGATATTTATCCTTATACTAATAATATATATCAAAAAGATGGTGGAACCCATTTACTAGGATTTAGAAGTGCACTTACAAGAGTTATCAATAAATATGCTACTGAACATAATCTATTAAAAAAAAATAAATTAACTATCTCAGGTGATGATATTAAAGAGGGATTAACTTGTGTAATTTCTGCAAAAATACCAGATCCTAAATTTTCATCACAAACAAAAGATAAGCTAGTTTCATCAGAGGTTAGAATGATTGTGGAAAATATTATAAGTGAAAAATTATCAATATGGTTTGATCAAAACCCATCAACTTCTAAAATTATTTTAGCAAAAGTAATGCAAGCAGCTTTAGCAAGAGATGTTGCTAGAAAAGCTAGGGAGAATGTTAGAAGAAAAGGTGCACTAGAGCTAAGTGGTTTACCTGGAAAACTTGCTGATTGCCAAATAGGCAAACAAGAAGGTACTGAATTATTTATAGTAGAGGGAGATTCTGCGGGAGGTTCTGCTAAGCAAGGGAGAAATAGATCTAATCAAGCTGTTTTACCATTAAGAGGAAAAATACTTAATACGTATGTTGAAGAAATTGTTCTCAAAAAAAATAGTAATAAAGATGGGAGCGAACATAGAACAAAGGCATTAGCAAAAATGATGTCATCAAATGAAGTGGTAACTTTGATTAATGCGCTTGGTTTAGACCCAAAGGTTCAAGATATTGATTTAAAGGATTTAAGGTATGGTAAAATAATTATTATGACCGATGCTGATGTTGATGGATCTCATATTAGAGCTTTGTTGTTAACATTTTTTAATAATAAGCCATTTAATAAATTGATTGAAAATGGTCATGTTTATCTAGCCCAACCACCTTTGTTTAAAATAAATAAAGGTACAAAAGGGATTTACATTAAAGATGAAAAAGAATTAGAAGACTATATTTTAAAACATAGCAAAGAATTACAAAAAATAAAAAAAGGAACAAAAGAATTTATGAGAGCTTATGAGGAAGAAAAATCAAGAATGAGTATTCAAAGGTTTAAGGGATTAGGAGAGATGAATCCAGAAGAATTGTGGAGCACGACTTTGGATCCTGAAACTAGAAATTTATTACAAGTTCAATATTCAAAAGACTTAAAAAAAGACCAAGATTTAATTCACACTTTAATGGGCAATGATGTTGCCTTAAGAAAAGACTTTATTGTGTCAAATGCTATTAATGTTCAAAATCTAGATATCTAATAATGAAGTTTTTCGAAACTTCAAAATATTTTTCATTAAAAAAATCTACTTACATAAATTTAAGATGGATTGCAATTATTGGTCAACTTATAACAGTTAACCTTATTTATTTTGTTTTTGATTTTAGATTTAATCTAATTTTAGCAAATTCAACAATTCTAATTGGGGTGCTAAGTAATCTTTATTTAATCTATATTAATCAGAACACTCAACTAACAGATAAGATAGCATTTCTTTTTTTATTTATTGATATTTTACAACTGAGTTGTTTGATTTATTTAACAGGTGGAATTATAAATCCTTTTTCAATTTTTTTGATTATCCCAGCTATATTTTCATCATCCAATTTAGGTTTTAGAAGCAATTTATTATTAGTTTGCTTCACAGTTTTAATAATTATTTTTCTTACCTTTTTTAATCAACCTTTACCCTATCCAATTAAAGAACATTTTCACGTAGACAGCTATTATTACTATTCAATTCCAATAGCATTGATTATTGCTTTACTTTTTTTGAATTATTTTGCTTCAACCTTTGGATCAGAATCCAGAATAAGAAAAGAGGCACTAAATAAAATGGAAGAAATCATGTCAAAAGAGCATGAACTTTTATCCTTAGGAGGACAAGCCGCTGCTGCTGCACATTCTCTTGGAACTCCATTTTCAACTATCAAAATTATTTCATCAGATTTATTAAAACAATTTAAAGATGATATTGATGTTAAAAAGGATGTTGAATTGTTAGTCAGTCAGATAGATAGGTGTAGTGAGATACTTAAAAAGCTTACATTAAACCCAATAGTAGAGGATAATTTTATTGATAGCAATCTTACATTGTCAAAATATATAGATGAGATTGTTAAATCGTTTCAAGAAATAAGCAAAAAAGAGTTTATTGTAAATTATGATCAAAATTCTAATCCATTAAGATTTAATAAGTCCATAGAGGTAATTTATGGCTTGAGAAATTTTATTGGTAATGCAAATAAATTTTCAAGAAAAAAAGTTTTTATAACACTTAAAACAAATAGTGAGTTTTCTGAAATTATGATCGAGGATGATGGTGAGGGGTATCCTAAGGATGTGCTAAGTAAAATTGGTGAACCTTATGTTAAATCTCTAAAGTCTTCTATAAAGTCAAAATCTGGATTAGGACTTGGAATGTTTATAGGAAAAACTTTGCTTGAAAAAAATCATGCAAGTATTTTATGTAAAAACTCAGAAACAAGAACAGGTGCTGAAGTTAATATAAAGTGGAAAAATCAAGATCTTTTAAAACTTTAATGTAATTTTTTTTTAGTTTCAAATAAGCCACTTAACTGCGATATCATAACATCACCAAGCTCATGAACATCTGTTATTTTAATGGCTTTATCATAGTATCTCGATACATCATGACCAATTCCAATTGCAAGAATTTCAACATCAGTTTTAACCTCTATGAACTTAACTATTTTTTTTAAATGTTTTTCTAGAAAATCTCCAGAATTGACAGATAAGGTTGAGTCATCCACAGGAGCCCCATCTGAAATTACCATCAAAATTTTTCTTTCCTCTTTTCTTTTTTTTATTCTATTGTAGGCCCACGATATAGCCTCACCATCTATATTTTCTTTTAAAAGACCTTCCTTAAGCATCAGACCTATATTATTTTTAGTTTGTCGCCATTGAGTATCAGCTCCTTTATAAATTATATGTCTTAAATCATTTAGTCTTCCAGGATTCTTTGGCTTATTTCTTTTTGTCCAAGCTTCTCTACTTTTTCCACCTTTCCAATTTTTAGTGGTAAAACCTAACACTTCTACTTTAACAGAACACCTTTCTAAAGTTCTAGACAATATATCCGCACAAAGAGCAGCAATAGTAATTGGACGTCCACGCATTGAACCTGAGTTATCGATTAGAAGTGTTACTATAGTGTCTTTAAAATCAAGATCTTTCTCTCTCATAAATGATAAAGAATTATATGGATCCATAATTACTCTTGTTAACTTTGAGCTATCCAACAAACCTTCCTCTAAATCAAATTCCCAGGATCGATTTTGTTTAGCAAGAAGTTGTCTCTGTAATTTATTAGCAAGCTTAGTTATAAGATCTTGAAAACCAATTAACTGTTGATCTAAATTTTTTCGTAGTTTTTGAGTTTCTTTTAAGTCTTCTAAAATTTCTGCTTTTGCAATTTCATCAAATTCATTTGTATAAATTTTATATTCTTGATCAATATTGTTAAGATTAGATTTTTGAAGAATACTCTCTGAGCTTTCTTCTAATGATTCAGAATCCTCTAGTTGTTCATTCATTTGTTGATCACTAAGATCAAATCCTGCATCAAGACTAGCTTTTACCTCATCTTGTTTATTTTCATCTTCTTTAGCATCTGATTGATTTTCATCACTATTCTCAGATTTATTATCTTGATAATTATCTTTTTCATCTTCATTCTGATTATTTTCTTCATTATTTGAGTTAAAAATATCCATATTTTCTAAAATCTCAGAAAATTTTAAACTGTAATTGTCTTGATCTTCTAAGTTTTCATTTAAAAAATCTATGTGCTTATCAATAAATGTTGAAAAATCTTTCTCCCAAACACTTAACATTTTGGATGATGTTGAGTTAAGTTTTAAATTAAAAAATTTTTTTAGCATAAATAGTTCAAATGCCTCAGCAACAGGAACATCATCCTTAGTTTTGATTTGATCTTTATGATTAGAATTAATTTTTTGTTTATAATTTTCGTTTAAATTTTTTCCAACACCTTTGAGCATTTTTCCACCCAAAACCTCATATCTAATTTTTTCTGCAATATTATATAAAGATTTACAAGATGGATTATTTGGTAGGTTTTTATTAAATATATCTTTATTTGAAAATTTTTTCTTTAAAGCTCCTGAATCTGTTTCTGCTCTCAATCTAATAAAATCATTTTTACTAGATAAATTGGTTACATCAAAAAAATCAATCTTTTTATTACTTAAACTTTTATCAAGTTTTTTTACATCCAACTTATAATCTTCAGAAATTACTTTTGCAGTTGAAATTAAAGCTTGTTTAAATTGCTCTTTAAAATTATTTTCTTTGCTGCTCATTTAAATCTGAATATTAACCATAGACTCTGGCAGTTCGTCACCAAAACATCTTTGATAATATTCAGCTATAGTATTTTTTTCAATGTCATCACACTTGTTTAAGAAGGTGACTCTAAATGCATAGCCAGTGTCTTTAAAGATTTCAGCATTTTCTGCCCAATGCAATACTGTTCTAGGACTCATTACGGTAGATATATCTCCAGCTATAAAGCCTTTTCTAGTTAAAGAGGCTACTTTAATCATGTTTGCGATTTTTTCTTTACCTTTTGAATTATTCAAATTTTTATTTTTTGCCAAAACAATCTCCATTTCTTTATCAAGACTAAGATAGTTCAGTGATGTTACAATATTCCATCTATCCATTTGACCCTGGTTAATCTGCTGAGTTCCATGATACAATCCAGTAGTATCCCCCAATCCTACAGTATTAGATGTTGCAAACAGTCTAAAAAATTTATTTTGCTTTATTACTTTATTTTTATCTAGAAGAGTAAAATTACCTTCTGCTTCTAGAACTCTCTGAATAACAAACATAACATCTGGTCTACCAGCATCATATTCATCAAAAACAAGAGCAACTGGGTTTTGTATTGACCAAGGCAAAATACCTTCTTTAAATTCAGTAACTTGTTTTCCATCCTTTACAACTATTGCGTCTTTACCAATTAAATCAATTCTACTTACATGACTGTCTAAATTTACTCTAATACAGGGCCAATTTAATCTAGCAGCAATTTGTTCTATGTGAGTTGATTTACCAGTTCCATGATAACCCTGAACTAAAACTCTTTTATTAAATGCAAATCCCGAAACTATTGCAAGAGTGGTGTCTCTATCAAATTTGTAATTTTTGTCTATTTCTGGGACATACTCACTTTTTTTTGAGAAAGCATCCACTTCCATATCTGAGTCAATTCCAAAAGATTGTTTTAAAGATATTTTGATATCTGGTTGTATGTTTAAATTAGGTGTCAATTTTTTCCCTATATGTATTCTTTAGCTGGGTGTAAGCTAAAGTAATTAATTTAAGTTTTTCTTCGTATTCTTTATTTCCTAAATTAATATCAGGGTGAAATTTTTTGACAAGAGTTTTGAATTTGTTTTGTATTTGTTCCCATTTTAATCCAACAGAAACACCCAAAATACTAAAAGCTTTAATATCATTAGCATCAAATTTAAATTGATTCATATGGTTATATTCACCCCTAAGCTTTGTTTTATCAAATTCATCCTTTAAAGTTGTGTTCCACAAAACTTTAAAAAAATTATCAGAAGAACTAAAGCTTTGAGTTGGTTTATGCCATGTCATATCAGATTTAAGAAAATCAAAGACCTGCTCATCATCCATACCTTTAAAATAATTCCAATTCTTATTGAATTCTTTGACATGTGCCAAACAAAGTAATCGGTATTTCTTACTATTATCTTTTTCAATTGGTGCTTTATATTCACCTATTTCAAAACAATTATTCCAATCACAAATATTTTTCATGCTATATAATAATAAGTTATTATTTATGAATATAAATGAATTAATTACAATTGTTAAAAATAAACTTCAAAAAGAAATTATAATTCAGGATTTAAAAATTGAAGATAAAAGTTTTCTACATAAAAACCACAAGCAAAATCAAGAAGGAAGGTACCATTTAAAATTGACCATTAAATCTAATGAGCTTGCTCAATTATCTAAAATAGAATCAACAAAAAAAATTTATAATATCTTAGATTTAGAGCTTAAAAATTATATACATTCAATACAAATATTATTGAATTAATTCTTTTTGTAAAAAAGTAGCAATTCTTTTTTCATTGAATTCAAGTTTATGAATAGGGGTACCAATTTTTTTTAATAAAATTAAATTAATTTTTTTTGTATTGTTTTTTTTATCCTTTTTCATAAAAGATAAAATCTTATTAAGATCCTTAATTGAAAAAAATTTATTAATATCACTTGGAAGATTTAATTTATTAAGATGATTTTCAATTATTTGAAAATCTTTTATATTTAAATTTTTATTTATTAGACTGAACTTTGCTGCTGTTTTTACTCCCAGTATAACAGCCTCACCGTGATTTAATCTTTTTGAGTATCCAAGTGTTGCTTCGAATGCGTGAGCAAAAGTATGTCCGAGGTTTAATATTTTTCTTATCCCCATCTCTTTTTCATCTTCCTCAACCACTCTTTTTTTTATTAAACAGCTTTGATAAATAGCTTTTTCAATGAATGGGCTTTTTAATCTTAAAATGTTAGTTCCATTTTTATTCAAAAATAAAAAGAATTTCTTATCTTTAATCAGAGCGTGTTTAAGTACCTCTCCATAACCACAAACGATTTCCCTTTTTGGCAAAGACTTTAAAAAATTAATATCAGAAATAACTAAACTTGGTTGATAGAATGATCCAATTAAATTTTTACCATATGGGGTATTTACACCAGTCTTACCACCAATTGATGAGTCCACCTGTGAGAGTAAAGTAGTTGGAATATTAATAAATTTTAAACCTCTTTTATATATACTTGCTGCAAACCCTGAGACATCCCCTGTTATGCCCCCTCCAATAGAAATTAAACAATCGTTTCTGTTAAAGTTTTTTTTTAAAAGAATTGATAAAATTTTTTGTACACTATTTTGGTTTTTATTTTTTTCACTCGCATTGAAATAGTGAATTATGGTTGAGTATCTTGGTAAAGATTTAAGTACTTCTTTAATCAATTTTTTGGGGACATTTTTGTCTGCCACAACAAGACAATGATTTAAATTTATAGAAGTGTTTTTTAAAAATTTATTTAATTTATTTAAAATATTATTTCCTATATAAATAGGGTATTTTTGATTGGCAGTATTCACTTGTATTTTAATTAAGCTCATAAATTTTTATTATTTTTTTTTGTATTTCAGTTTTTGTAAGTTTATTACAGTTTATCTTAAATTGTGCTTTAGAATATACCTTAATTCTTTTTTTAATAATTTCTTTAATTTCCTTATCGGTTGATTTAAAAACTAATGGTCTTTTTTTACTATTTCTTATTCTTTGAAGTAAAATTGATTCATCCCAATCAAGCCAAAAACTGATATGATTTGACAAAACCTCTTTTCTAATATTATCATTTATAAAACCACCTCCACCCAGAGCAATCACATTTTTTTTATTTTTTAAGGATTTAAGTGTGATTTTTTCTTCTAATTTTCTAAAATAATCTTCTCCTTTATTTTCAAATATTTCTGTAATTGACATCCTTAAAGACTCCTCAATTAAATTATCAATATCGATGAATGGAAGCTTTAGTTTTTTTGATACTAAACTTCCTATAGAGGATTTTCCAGATCCCATCATTCCTAAAAAAATGATGTTTTTATTTGAATCCATAAGCTTTCTTTATTGAAAAAACACAAATATGTCTTAATTTGAAATTAATAAAAGATTATATGCAATTTACAAAAAATACAAGTAGCAGCAGAACTAAAGGTCTATTAATTAAAGTATTATTGATTTTAGTTGTTGTTGTAGTTGCCACAATGTTTTTAGGAAAAATAGAAGTTCCATATCCCAACAAAGATGTTGAAAAAATTATCTCAAATGAAAAATTTAAAATTGTTAAATAGAAAATGTTTTATAATTTTTCTGCTTTCCTTTTTTATAAGTCTTAATGTTCAATCACAAGAACCTATTGATATCTGGAGTATAGAAGAAAAGAGCAATACCAATAAAGTCTTAAATACCAAAAATGATGATGACAAAGAAATTCCTCAGAACAGTATTTATGAAATGCAATCTCAAAGTAATAGTGAGTTAAGTATAGAGCAATCACAAACTTTAGTCTCAAAAGAGGTAAAATTAGTAGGCTTATATGATCCAGAAGAAAATGGGCTAGATATAAATATGTGGTCTAATTCTAATGGTGATCAAATTTTAAATATTTTTAAGCGCATAGATAAGCTCAATTTATCTCAAGATGCTTCAGAAATAATGGATATTTTACTTTTGACCAATGCATATTATCCCAAACAAAATATTACAGAAGAACAGTTTTTAGAAATAAAGTCTAACTGGCTTATTAAAAAATCAAATTATCAATTAATTGAAAGTTATCTATTAAAAAATCAAATTATCAATGAGAATTCAAAATTAACTAAATATTTAGTTGATTATTATTTGTCTGAATCAAATGTTAAAAAAGCTTGTGAAATATTTTCTGAAATTAAAGATTCCATAGAAGATGTTTATTTATCTAAATTTAATATTTATTGCCTTATTCATAATAACAAAAAAGAAGAAGCTCAACTACTGATAGATTTAAAAAAAGAACTTAATGATTTTAATGATAAGTTTTTTGAAAAAAAAATTAATTATTTGATGGGTTATACCAACGAACCTGATACAGAAATATCAGAAAATACAATTTTAAATTTTCATTTATCTCATATAACTAACCCAGATTTTAAATTTGAACCTAAAAACTCAACAGCAAAAGAAATATGGCGATATTTGTCGACATCAAACCTTTTATATAAAATTAATGATATTGAAATTAATGAATTAGATAAAATTGCAAATATTGAAAAGGCCACTCATGATGGCAATTATTCAGAAAAGGAATTATTTGAACTTTATAAGAGATTCCAATTCACCATAAATCAACTACTCAACATTAAAGAATCTACAAAAGTACTCCCTGCTATTGAGGCTAGGGCTTTAATTTATCAAGGAATTTTGATTACAACAGATATAGAAAAAAAACTTGAGCTAATGAATGCACTAAAAAACTCGTTTAAAATCGATGAAATAGAAGACGCATTTTCTGATGAATTAAGAAACTCTTTTAAGTGATATTGATGAACAAGAAGTCCCATCTAACTACACAACTTTTTATCAAAATTATATTGATAAAAAAGAAAATAAATTAACTAATATTAAAATAAATAATAAAATTTTACATCAATCAAAATTGATTAATCATTTTATATTAGAAAATGGCTTAAGTGATATTAATAAAGACGTAAACAATTTATTAAAAAAAATTAAAAAAGATAAAAAATATTTTTTCTCAAAAAAAGATATTATTTTAATTGAGTCTTTAAAGTCTGATGGAGTAAAAGTTCTTGATAAATTTAATACTTTATATGAACCCAATGACTATGAAATGCCATCAGATATTCAAATATTTATAAATAGTGGAGATATGGCAGCAACAATACTTAGAGTTATTGAAGTTATTGGACGAGATGAACTAAAAAATATTGATGATGATACATTATATTTTATAATTAGTGCTCTTAACCAGCTAGATATTGATCCAATAAGAAATAAGATTCTGCTTAAAGTTCTTCCTTTAAAAGTTTAAAAATTATACTAAAATAATAGATAATTATGGCAGTTAAACAAATCTTGACAGAACCAAATAAATTTTTGAGGCAAATTTCAAAGCCTGTTGAAAAGGTGGGTGATGAAGAAAGAAAGCTAATGGATGATATGCTTGATACAATGTATGCAGCACCTGGAATAGGCTTGGCGGCTATTCAAATTGGTATTCCTAAAAGAATTATTGTTATGGATATTAGTAGAGATGAAAACAAAAAAGAGCCACTGTATTTTGTAAACCCAGTTATAAAAAATAAAAATGAAAATAAATCTAGATATGAAGAGGGATGTTTGTCAGTACCAGATCAATTTGCAGAAATAGAAAGACCAAAAACGTGTGAGGTTGAATATTTAGATTATTATGGAAAAAAACAAATATTAAAAGCAGAGGGTTTATTAGCAACATGTATTCAACACGAAATTGATCATTTAGAGGGTATTTTATTTATAGACTATTTATCAAAACTCAAAAAATCAATGATTATAAAAAAACTTTCTAAATTTAAATCTAAAAGAATTATTGTTTAGTAATGACAAGGAAGATTGTCTTTATGGGTACACCATCTTTTGCTGTACCTATACTTAAAGCACTTCATAAAAAAAAATATTTGATATCTGCAACTTATACGCAGCCACCACAAAAATCACAAAGAGGGCAAAGATACAATAAATCACCAATACATCTTATTTCAGAGGAATTAAATATTGAATGTAGGACCCCTAGAATTTTAAAAGGTAATAATGAAGAATTTAATTTTTTTAAAAAATTAGATGTTGATATAGTTATAGTAGTTGCATATGGACAAATTATTCCTAATGATTTTTTAGATTTATCCAAAAAAGGTTTTATTAATATACATGCATCATTATTACCAAAGTGGAGAGGAGCTGCCCCTATTCAAAGGTCAATTATAAATTTAGAAAAAGAAACAGGTATTAGTATTATGAAAATTGGAGAAAAACTTGATACAGGACCTGTTTGTAATTCATATAAAATAGATATTAAAGAAAATGACAATGCAGAAACAATATCAACAAAACTTTCAATTTTAGCTTCAGAAAAAATATCAGAAAATATTGATGGTATACTTGATGATACTGTAAGATTTAAAGAGCAAGATCATAACAATGCAACCTATGCATCTAAAATTAAAAAATCTGAGGGTGAAATAAAATGGAGTGATAATGCAGAAAATATAATTGGTAAAATAAATGGATTATACCCAAGCCCTGGGGCTTTTTTTATTTTTAAAGAAGAAAGATATAAAATTTTAAAAGCAGAATTAGGCACTAAAAGTGGTGAGATAGGTGAAGTAATGACTAGTGACTTAGAAATTAGCTGTGGAGATCAAAAATCTATAAAAGTTATTGAAATTCAAAGACAAGGAAAAAAGCCTCAAAATATTAATGAATTTGTTCTTGGTTCTCAAATAATAAAAGGCTCAAGATTAACAAATGTTTAGATATCAAATTTTGATAGAGTATATAGGAACAAGTTTTGTTGGTTGGCAAATACAATCTAAAGGAAAATCAATTCAAAAAGAAATACAAATCAAATTATCAAAACTTTTAAAAGAAAAAGTGGTTTTGATAGGATCTGGAAGAACAGACGCAGGCGTTCATGCGATAGAGCAGTCAGCTCATTTTGACTGCAAAAAAGAAATTCAAAATTTAGATAAGTTATTAAAATCAATTAATCATTTTATAAATGATAAAGGTATTTCTATTTTAGAAATTAAAAAAAGAAGTCTAAAATTTCATGCAAGACATTCTGCCAAACAAAGAATTTATAAATATATAATTTTTAATAGATTAAGTAAGCCTTCTCTTGAAAAAGAAAGAGGTTGGCACATAATAAAAAAATTAGATATTGAGTTAATGAAAAAAGGAGCAAAAAAACTTTTAGGTACTAAAGATTTTTCTACTTTTAGAGCATCAAGCTGTAATGCAAAAAGTCCAATTAAAACTATGGAATCTGTTTTGATTAAATCAAATGGTGGAAGAATTGAAATACAATTTAAATCACAATCATTTTTACAACAACAAGTACGATCAATGGTAGGTAGTTTAAAATACTTAGCTGAAAATAAATGGAATTTAAAAAAATTTGAATTTGTTATTAAATCAAAAAAAAGAATTCTTTGTGCACCACCAGCACCTGCTGAGGGATTATTTTTAGAAAAAGTTATTTACTAGTTTTTTGTCGGCCAATGCTAAATTTTTTATTAATTCTCCATCTAGACTCTGCTCGAACAATATAGCCACAACAATTTTTTGACTTACATTTGCATGGAAATTGTTTGTAATCTTCATCATAGCCAAAACCATAATCAGCTGTAATTTCTTCACCTTTTTTAATATCTTTTATAGCAACTACCCATAACTTTAAACCTGTCCCGTTATAATCACAATTATTAGAACAAGAGTGATTTATTAAACGTGCGGTATTCCAAGAAACATCTCCATCCAAGTCGTATTTTTTATTTAAATTAAATAAATAGATGGGCTTTGCATTATCAAACTTTTGTGATTCTTCCGTTTGTTTCTTAGTAATAATTTTGCCAACATAATCAATAATTCTAGTGCCTTCTTTGATGTCTTTTGTAGCATATAGCCCACGACCTTTTTTATCGATGTTAGATTTTTTAATTTTGTAAAGTTTCATTGTGAGTTCTTTAATGTGTATTGAGAAATTATCAATTAAATTCTAGTAAAGCTTTTACATGCATCTCAGTACTTTCTTGAAGTGCTAGTAGATCGTATCCACCTTCTAAAATTGACACTACTTTTCCATCACAATATTGTTTTGATAGCTCCAAGTGTTCTTTTGGTAATGTTATAAAAGTCTTTTGACTCTAATTGAAGTTGTGCCAATGGATCATCTTTATGGGCATCAAACCCTGCAGAAAGCAAGATGAATTCAGGTTTAAATTCTTTAATTTTATTAAGTACAGATTCATAGGCATTTAAATATTCTTCTGATGTTGTTCCTGCTGGCAAAGGAATATTTAATATGTTGTTGTGTTTTCCTTTTTCATCATTAGTACCCGACCCTGGGTAATAGGGGTATTGATGAGTAGAAATATATAGAACTTTTTCATTATCATAAAAAATATCTTGAGTGCCGTTTCCATGATGCACATCAAAATCAATAATTGCTATTTTTTTAAGTTTGTATTTATTTATGAGATAATTAGCTCCAACAGCTACATTGTTATAGATGCAAAAACCCATAGCTTTATTTTTCTCTGCATGATGCCCTGGAGGTCTAACAGCACAAAAAGCGTTTTTAAAATCTTTATTTTGAACACCATCAATAGCTGTAATAATTGAACCTACGGCATCTGATGTGGCATCCTTACTTCCTGGAGAGACAATTGTATCTCCATCTAAAAAAGATAATCCTTTTTCAGGAAAAGATTTTTCTACAAAATTTATATAATCAGAATTGTGAGTTATTTCTAAAAGTGACCGGTCAAATTTTGAAGGTTTTTTCCAAACTAAATCTTTATTATCTAATTTTTTGAAATTATCGATAACTACTGTAACTCTATCAATTTTCTCTGGATGACCGTCGCCCGTATTATGATTTTGATAAGTATCAGAGGTTATTAAACCAGTTTTCATTTAAGATAGATATTCTTGATAAATAGTTTCTCGTTCTACTTTTGGCATTCCTTTAGTTCTTTCTACAAACTCATTACGCTGTTCTCTATTCTTAAAAACAAAAAAACAAACTGTATCTTTAGAGTGATAAATAGCTTTTAATTCATCATCAATATCATTCAGTTCTTTAGGAATATCTGTTTTAATGCAAATCATTAAAAGTAATTTTTAAGAATTTCAGAATATATCTTTGTTAACTTTTTTAAGTCTGAAATAGATACTGCCTCATCTACTTTGTGCATTGTTTTACCTACTAGACCAAATTCTAAACATGGAGCAATTTTTCTAATAAATCTTGCGTCTGAAGTTCCACCTGTTGTAGACAATTGAGGTTTAATTTTTGTAATTTTTTTTATTACATCTTGAATCATGTAAGTTGTTTTATTGGGCTTAGTTAAAAAAGCTTCACCTGATACACGATATTCTACTTTAAAATTAGATTTATCTTTTTTAGTAATTTTTTTGAAAATTTTATTTAATCTATTCTTTAAGCTAGAAGATGTATGTTTATTATTAAATCTTATGTTAAAGGTAGCTCTTGCAAGTCCTGGAATAACATTATCAGCTGTATTATTGATATTAATTTTAGTTACTTCTAAATTTGTTGGCTGAAAGTCTTTTGTTCCTTTATCAAATTTTATTTCTTTTATTTCATTTAGTATTTTGATCAATGAAGTCGATGGATTTTTAGCACGATGAGGATATGCAACATGACCTTGAGTTCCAATTATAGTTAATTCAGCATTGATACTTCCTCTTCTACCAATTTTAATCATTTCACCAAGTTTATTAGGGTTTGTTGGCTCACCAACTAAGCAAAAATCTATTTTTTCTTTTTTCTTTTTTAAGTAATCAACTACTTTTTTAGTACCATTAATTGCAACACCTTCTTCATCACCAGTAATTAATAAACTAATTGATCCATTAATTTTTTTATTATTTGATACAAAGTTATTTACAGCAACAACCCAGCTTGCAATTGCACTTTTCATGTCATTAGCACCTCTACCAATAAGATGATTTTTTTTAATAGCTGGACTAAAAGGTTTAATCGTCCAATCTTTTATATTTCCTGGAGGAACAACATCTAAGTGACCAGCAAACATAAAGTTTGGTTGAGAATTACCTAATCTTGCATATAGGTTTTTAACTGGTTTAGAGTTTTTATCTTTAAACTCTAAAATCTTACATTTAAATCCAATAGCAGTTAATTTTTTAGCTAAGAATTTCATTACACCAGCATCAATGGGTGTAATGCTTGGAAATCTTATTAGCTCTTTAGCTAATGTAATTTCATTATAAGTTGGCATTTAGTCTCTTAATAAGTCGTTAATAGAGGTTTTAGATCTAGTTTTTTCATCAACTTGTTTAATAATTACTGCACAATATAAAGCAGGACCTTTACCATCTTTACTTGGAATGCTGCCTGGTACTATTACTGAGTACGGTGGAATTTTTCCATAGATTACTTCACCAGTTTCTCGGTAAACAATTTTTGTAGATTGACCAATAAATACACCCATAGATAATACAGATCCTTCTCCAACAATTACTCCTTCAACTATTTCTGAACGAGCTCCAATAAAGCAGTTATCTTCGATGATAGTAGGGTTAGCTTGCATTGGTTCTAATACACCTCCAATTCCAGCACCACCTGATATGTGACAGTTCTTTCCTATTTGTGCACACGATCCTACAGAAGCCCAAGTATCCACCATAGTACCTTCATCTACATATGCTCCAATATTTACAAAGCAAGGCATAAGCACTGCATTCTTTCCAATAAAAGACCCTTTTCTAACTGGAGAATTCGGAACCATTCTAAAACCAGCTTTTATATGATCTTCTTTAGTCCAACCTGACTGTTTTACCTTTTAGTAAATGAGATTTGTCATACCAACTGCTATATGGGCCACTCAATGAGTCCATATCATGGGTCCTAAAACTTAACATTATTGCTTTTTTAACCCACTGATTAACTACCCACTCATTACCATTTTTTTCAGCAACTCTTAGTTCACCATTATCAACAAGTTCAATCGTTTGGTTGATGGCATCTAATATAGACTTATCAGATTGACCATTTATGGAATCTTTATTTTCCCAAGCTGTATTGATAATGTTTTCAAATTCTTTCATAGTTTTATTTTATCGTTAGTAGGTTAGTTTTATTGTGCTTTTAATACATTAATTTCTTGAAGAAAAGAAGGCAAGTTCTTAATCTTATAATCAATATATGGTTTATCCGCATCTTTTTTTGCAAATACTTCATCATTCTCAAGCCAGCAAGTTTTCATTCCCAAGTTTTTAGCTTGTTCTAAATTATGAGCAATATCTTCGATTAATATTGATTTTGTTGGATCAAGATTAAATTTTTCAATTATTTTTTTATAAGGTTCAATTTTTGGTTTAGGTATAAAATTAGCATCAACAATATCAAATGCTCCATCAAACAAACCATCTATACCTAGTTGTTTAGTTACATTTTCAACATGAGCATGAGAACCATTAGTAAAAATATATTTTTTTTCTTTAATTTTAATTAATTCTTCCCGCAGCAACTTCATCTTTAGGAAGCCAGCTAATATCAATGTCATGAACAAATTCCAGAAATTCATGTGGATCAATTTTATCGTGAGTCATTAATCCTGATAATGTTGTTCCATATTCATAGAAGTATTCTTTTTGAATTTCTTTTGCTTTAATTAAATCCACATTAAATTTCTTTGAAATAAAAGAAGACATTTTTTTATCAACTTCAGAAAAAACCTTTGTTTGTCCAGAATACAAAGTATTATCTAAGTCGAATAGCCAGTATTTAGTATTAATTAAATTTTTCATTCTCTAATTAAAGTTCCTGAACCTTTATCAGACAATAGTTCAAAAAGGAGTGAGTGATTTTTTCTTCCATCAATTATTACAACTGCCTTAACTCCTTTACTGGCAACATCTAGACAATTCTTAATTTTAGGTATCATTCCACCAGAAATTACTTTTTGATCAATTAATTCATTAGCTTTTTTAGAATTAATTTCAGGGATTAGTTTTTTTTCACTGTCTAATACGCCCTCTACATCGCTGATAATCATTAATCTTCTAGCTTTTAACTCAATTGCTATTGATCCTGCAGCAGTATCGGCATTTATATTAAAAGTTTGATTGTTTTCATCTAACCCTAATGGTGCAACAACGGGTACTTCATTAACTTTAATAATTTCTTTTAAAACATTAGTTTTAATGTGAGTGGGAGTACCTACAAAACCTAATTTGTCACTTTCAGGTTTTACAGTTATTATATTGTATTCTTTTGAAGTAATTCCTTTTGTTTCACAAGATTGATCCTTTAAAGCATTGACAATTTCTTTATTAAATTCAATCAATACATCTTCAACTATATTAATAGTATTTTTATCTGTAACTCTTAGTCCATTAATAAAATCACTTTTAATATTAAGCTCATCTAGTTTGTTGTTTATCCTTTTTCCACCACCGTGGATAACTATGGGATTAAAACCAAGTTTTTTTAAAACAGCAACATCTTCAATAAAAATTTTAAATAATTTTGGATCAATTAAAACACTACCCCCACATTTAATGACAATAAATTCATCATTATACTTTTCTAAATATTTTTTTACCTCTTTAACTGTTGGGCCGTCTTTAGGTAGGATGTTTGTTAATTCTTCTTCTTTTAACGATGACATTTATGTTGTTTTGATAGTCATTTTTCTTTGAACAATATATTGTTGAATCATTGTGAAGATGTTGTTGAAGCTCCAGTAGATAACAAGACCTGCAGGAAAGGGTGCAAGAATTACAGTTAGAAATACTGGAAAAAACATAAATATTTTAGCCTGTATAGGATCTGGTGGTGTTGGATTAAGTTTCTGCTGAATCCACATCGTGATTCCCATAATTATTGGCCATGCACCTATTAATAAGAAAGAAGGTGGATCCCAAGGAATCAAACCAAAAACATTAAATAAAGATGTTGGGTCTCTATCGCTTAAGTCATGTATCCATCCATAAAATGGCATGTGTCTCATTTCAATGGTTACAAATAATACTTTATACAGCGCAAAGAAAACTGGAATCTGAACCAGGATAGGTAGACAACCACTCATAGGATTAACTTTTTCTTTCTTATAAAGAGCCATCATCGCTTGTTGCAATTTCATTTTATCATCCTTATGCAATTCTTTCAGACGAGCCATTTCAGGTGCTAATAACTTCATTTTCCCCATGGACTTAAAGCTAAAGTTGGCAAGAGGAAAGAAAGCCAATCTAATACAAATAGTGACAGCAATAATTGCTAAACCATAATTACCAAGTAATTTAAAGAAGTAATCCAATACAAAGAATAAAGGCTTTGTAATGAAATACATAAAGCCCCAGTCAATCGCTAGATCAAATTTATTGATATCTAAATTTTCAGCATAACCATCAATGACACTTACTCTTTTAGCGGCAACTATAATTTGAATTTTTTCTTCAATAGAGCTGTTTGCTTTAACTTCTATACCTTTAGTTGATATGTAGTTGGCTCTGAATTTATTTTTATAATCAAAAGTTGTTTTAAACTCTTTTCCTTTTGGTGGTATAACTGATGTAACCCAAAATTTATCTGAAATAGCAACAAATCCATCTTGTGCAATTTGAGTAAATTTCTTTTCCTGGATATCATCGTAATCTTCTTCAATTAATTGATCATCAAGTACAGATAAAAACCCTTCATGCAAAATATAAAAGCCAGATATCTCTGGTATTTTGTTTCTAATTATTTGCCCGTAGGAGTAAAAATTATAAGATTTATCTGATGAATTAATTATTTTTTCTTTTACAGTAAATAAAAATTGGTCATCTAGACTTATATGTTTTTCAAATGTGATGCCTTGAGAGTTGCTCCATGTTAGTTTCACAGGATTATTATTAGTTAATCTTTTATTTCCAGAAATCTCCCAGACGGAAGAAGCATCAGGGATATCAATATTTTTATTAGTGCTTACAAAGCCACTTTCAATTAAGTAACCATCTTCAACATTTCTTGGGTTTAATAAGACTATTTTTTCATTTTTATTCAGTTCAACATTATATTCTTTAAAAGTTAAGTCATCTATTGTTGCACCTTTTAAAGAAATTGATCCAATAACACTTTCATTTTCAAATTGAATTCTATCATTTTCTTTTAAAGCATCTGTTCTTGATAGTTTTGCAAAGTTTTCATTTTTATCTAAGCTTGGAGTATCTGTATTGTTTTCAATTTTTTTTTGTTCAGCTAGATTTTGTTTTATAGCTGCAGGATCAGGCTGAAAAAAAAGAGAGTATAAAACAATTACAGCTGCTGATAAGGATATAGCTGCAATTACGTTTTTTGTATCCATTATTTCTTACCCTTTAATTCTTTAATTACTGGATCAAACCCTTCACCACCACCCAACATTTTAATGGGATGACACGAAAATATTCGTTTAGTACTTTTTGAGATCCCTTTAATAAGCCCATATGTTCTTAAACATTCAATTGTATATTCTGAGCAGGTTGGGAGATATCTACACGAAGGAGTTAAATAAGGACTAATAACTATTTTATAAAATTTGATCAGGCCAATTAAAATATTTGATATAATGTTCATTACTTAATCTTTTCTATGTCTTGGAATAAAGTATCTTTTATTATCGCATATTCATTGTTTAGCATAGTTATTTTCGCAATCACAAGGTAAGAATAATTAAAGTTTATAGACACTTTTTTTACAGCTTCGTTCATTATATTTCTTAATCTTCTTTTAATTTTATTTCTCTTTACAGCACCACGGATAAGTTTTTTTTTAACTACAAAGCTAATATTTAGTTTTTTATTATCCTTATCTGCGAGAGGACCAAAAAAAAGAGTGATATACTTGTTTGAGACTTTCTTTTTCTTAAGTAAATTTTTGAAATCTTCGTTTTTAGAAAGAGCAACAATTTTGCTTTTCATTTAGTTTGAATTATTTACCCTGAGGTTTTTTTTGGGTAGATGATACTGTAAGATTCTTACGTCCCTTAGCTCTTCTTCTCTTTAGAAGTTTTTTTCCACCTTTAGTTGCCATCTTTGATCTGAAGCCATGTTTCTTAAGACGTTTTCCAACTTTAGGCTGATATGTTCTTTTCATAGGATATATTTAATTTTTAATAAATTTCGCCCTTTATAGTAATTAAATGTATAAATAGCAAATAGAAGATTTTATATTACTCTAAGTAAATTATGGAAAAATCAAAAAAAGTTAAGATAATTTTAGGTTATCTTCTATCTAGTATTTCATTTGCTTATTTTTATACTTTTTCTTTTCATATTTTACCTTGAAAGAGATTAACAGTATTAAGATTATTCAATCTAATGCTGACAAGTTAAATGAGTTAAAAAGTAATAACTTATTTCTTATGTCGATATTTTTTTTTCTTTTTACGGTACTATGGGTTTTTTTACTTGGTTTTGGAAGTCCAATAATCTTAGTGGGCGGTTTTATATTTGGTAAATGGCTTGGAACTTTTAGTTACATTCAGTTTATCTATGGGCGCTTTAGCATTATACATTATTGCTAAATATTTTTTTTATGAAGTTTTAAAAAAAAAATTATTATATAAATTTAAAAATTTGAAACTCTCTTTAGTAAAAATCATTTATTGGTAATGATTATATTTAGATTTGTTGGTTTTGTTCCTTTCTTTATAGCAAATTTATTACCAGTAATATTTAATATAAATGCAAAAAATTATTTTATAGGAACTTTTTTAGGAATTTTACCTTCTGTGTTTATATTAAGCAGCTTTGCAAGTGGTTTAAGTGAAGCATTATTTAAATTTGAAAAGTTTCCACCATTGATTTCTTTATTGGTGCTACCTGAAATATACTTTCCAATTATAGGCTTTATTATTATATTATTGATATCATTAATTCTCAAAAAAAAAATTTCTAATAAATGAAATATCAATTCTTAAAAAAACCATTTTTTATTTTCATTTTGGTAAACATTTGCTTAGTAATTTTTTGGCTAGATATAAAACACCTTGTTGGAAATGACTCATCTATATCAGAATGGTTAATTAACTATCAAGGTGGTTTTACCAGAAGAGGACTTGGTGGTGAGATTGCTATGATTTTTGCAAATTTGTTGGATATTTCTTTAAGAAGATCAATATTTTTTATTCAAACAATAATCCATACAACTTATCTTGCATTAATATATTTTTATTTAAGAAATTTAAAATTAAATATTTTACAAAAATTCGCACTCTATGCGCCTATTTTTTTATTATATCCAATAGCAGAATTAGAAGTATTGGGAAGAAAAGAAATTATTTTATTTTTATTTTTTTTAATTACTATCTTTTTTTGTGCAAATAAATTTAGTGCTAAGATCATTAATTATTTAATATTTTTTGTAAGTCCAGTTGTTTGTTTACTTTGGGAGCAGGTAGTTTTATTTTTTCCATTTTTTTTAACAGTATTTATAATTAAAAATAATTTAAAAACATTTAAAGAAGTATTTAAAAAATCATTAATTGTTTTTTTTCCAGGAATTGTAACTTTTATTTACATATTCATTACACCTTTAAGCAATACTGGACATGAATTAATGTGTAATTTTATTAGCACCAATTATAGCGAAAGATGCTACATGTCAGCAAACATGTTAATCACAAGCACAATCCACTTTGATACTTTGTGGATACATGACAATGCAAATTTTACTCATTATTTAAGATATATTTTAATTTTTTTAGTTGGTTTTTTACCTTTAAACATTCTTATATCAAAAACTAAGTTTATTGAAAAAAATAATTTTATCACAAGAAACTTTAAATTAAAGACAGTATTTTTTATTCTTTATTGCCCAGCGTTAATGTTATTTATTTTTGGGTATGATTGGGGTAGATGGATAAATATAACTTATACGTTTGCAATTTTACTCTATTTTTATCTTCTAAAAAATTCCATAATAGAAAATGAATTAGAAATTAATAATTCAATATTAGGTAAATTTTTTAATAATAAATCTCTTTGTGCATTTGCATTTTTTTTATTTGCATTTTTTTGGAGTCCTAAAACAGTGATAACTGGAGATATTTCCACAAATATTGGATATAAAATTATCTACAATACTTCAAAAAAAGTGTTCAATTTTAATGGAATCAGATTGTTCCAAGAAAATCCCTTAATAAAATTTCATAAAAAATATATAGAATAGAATATTGTTATTTAAAAATAAGATTTACTTTTTGACAAATAAAATCAATCTCAGTTTTTTTTAAAGATAGACTTGAGGGTAAATAAAATCCATATTTTGAAATATATTCAGAATTTTTAAACTGTTTAGAGTTATATAATTTTAAATTTTTTAGAATATTTTGCTTATGCATTGGCCAGAAGAAAGGACGTGTACCTATTCCAAATTTATTGAGTTTATCCATGACTTTTTTAGCATCAAGTCTTATGTTTTTTTTAATTATCAATATTGCAATAACCCAGTAAATATTTTTAGCATAATTTTTTTTTGGTTCAGGGATATATATATTTTTGTTATTTTTTAATCTTTGATAAAATTGTAGACCAACATTGTGTCTAGTTTTTACAATTTTATTTATTCTTTTAAGTTGATTGATGCCTAATGTCGCTTGTATGTTTGTCATACGGTAATTCCATCCAATATCATCATGGTTAAATCTATTTTTTTTTCCAAAAGCCAAGTTTCTTAAACTTAACATTTTTTTATAAAATAATTTGTTATTAGTGGTTATCATTCCTCCTTCTCCAGTTGTAATTTGTTTATTTGCATAAAAACTAAATGTGGAAATATCACCAAAACTACCACAATTTTTATTATATATTTTCTGTCCAAGAGCTTCCGCCGCATCTTCTATAATGAATATTTTTTTTTTTTTACAAAATTTTTTTAATAGATCAACTCTTAAAGGAAAATTATATATATGAGTTGCAATAATAGCTCTTGTTTTACTTGTGATAGCTCTTTCAACTTTTTTAATATTCATGTTCCAATTCTCCATGTCACAATCTATTAATTTTATTTTAAGACCAAGCTTTATTACAGCTAATGCATTTGATATTATGGTAAAATTTGGGATGATTACCTCATCCCCTTTTTTTAAGTTTAGGCACTTAACAGCAATTTCCAACGCAGCGGTGCCACTCGAGACAGCAATAGAATATTTATGACCAATAAACTTTGAAAAATTTTGTTCAAATTTCTTAACATTGGAACCCTCTGAAGAAATCCAGCCACTATTTAAAACAGAATAAACTTTATTAGCATCAGCTTTAGTGATCAAAGGTTTATTTACAGGAATAAATTTTTTCAAAGTTTTTCTAATCTTTTTTTGTCTTTTTCACCGATGAAAGGTCCTTGTTTAATTTCAAGCATCTCTAATTTCTTAAGAACTTTAAATCCATGGCCACCTGATAATAGAAGAATCATATCTTTTTTATTAATAATTACTGACTTAGATCTTAAATTATTTTTTTTGTAAAAAAAAACTTTTAGTTGTCCAGAAAAAATAATTAGTAATTCCGACATTTGTTTAATAATTTTGCTGCGATTGATGTGAAAGTGAGGTTTAATTATATGATTTTTACTATGAGACATGCTTCCTATTTGGAAATTTAGATTATTAGGAGTAAAAAAATGAACTCCTTTTAATTTTTTTTTAGTATATTTAAATACTTTTGCTACTATTTTTTTTTCTACAATGATATTTTTAACTTTAAAATTCATAAATTAATATTTTATTTTTAATAATACACATTTAAGAATTGTCATTAAATAAAAAAAACCGTTATTAAAAAACTTGATTATATTAGGTGCAGATTTACTATTTGTTTCTGTAATTTTTTTTTGAACAAAAGCAACTTCTAGATAATTTTTTTTTTTAATAATTAATAAAAAAACAAATTCTATAATGAAGTTTGCATAGTAAGAATTCTGTGGCAAGATATCTGACAAAAGATCTCTTTTAAAAAATATTATACAACTTGTATAATCTCGAATCTTATTTGAAGCAAGTATTGACAAATCTTATTCAATATAAAACTAGGTACACTTCTATAAGTACTTCTCAGATCAGCACCATGGATAACATATCTTGAAAAAATCACACAATCTTTGTCTTTATTTTTTTCAAAAGTATCAATAAAAAAATCAATTTCTTGATGCATATCAGCATCAAATCTTAAGATATAATGACCATTAGACATTAATATTCCAAAAATAAATGCACTTGCAAACCCTCTAGTTTTTTCTCTAACAAACAATTTTATTTTATCATTTTTAAGACTCTGAATAATTTTTATAGTTCCATCTGTTGAGTTATCGTCAACAATAATTATTTCTTTTATAGAATTTCTTCTAATGAGCTTAGCAAGAGTCACACTAATATTGATTGCTTCATTATAAGTACATAATATTATTGATAAATCACTCATTAAGATATTAATTATATTATATGAAAAAATACTTAAAAGCTTTATTTGATATAATTAAAAATTATCATTTTTACTCTATTTTAATCTTGGTAAATGAGGCTATTTATTACAAAAAATATAATAATGCATTTAATAAATTTAAGTATTTAGATAGTAATTATTTTTCCGACTCAATTCCTTGTTCATACTTTTTTTTTAAAAAAGATAAAGAATTTTATAATAAAAAATAACATAAAATTTATATGTGATTTGGGTTCTGGGTATGGAAAAATTTTGTATTATTTAGGTGTTTTAAATAATTTTAAAATAGATGGTATTGAGTTTGAAAAAGAAATTTATTTAGAGTCTCTTAAATTAAAAAATGAAAATATACAAATTTTTAACAAAGATATATTAAACTTTAATATGCATGATAAATATCAATTATTAATAATAAATGATCCTTTAAAAAAAGATAAAGATTTTAATAAGTTAATTCAAAATATAAAAAATATTTATAAAAAGACTTTTATGGTTTTTATAAATCTAAATAAAAAAAAACTAAATTATGTTACTGAAAATTTAAAAATTAAAGACTCTCTTATTATATGCAAAAATAGAAATATTTTATTTTGTCAATTAATTGAAAAAAATTGATTTATGGTGCCCCCACCAAGAATCGAACTTGAAATTTATCCTTACCATGGACACGTTATGCCATTTAACTATAGGGGCTATTTTGGTATTTATTGAGTATTTTTATAATAAATCATTTTTTTCAAAATATTGCCTTAATTTTTTTCATATAATGATTTATACCTAGTGAAGGAAAAATTTTATGGGAATTCATTACGATTATAAATCTACTAAAGGAAACAAGCTCATGGAAAAGCAAGCTAAGAGAGAAAAAAAGCTTGCAGAAAAAAGAGCAAAAAGAGAAGCTAAAGAAGGTCCAAAAGCTCAACAAGAGCCAGAGAAGGTTTTAGATGCTTCAAAACCTATCACATTAGATTTTCTAACTAATCCAGATAAATAATGAATGATAAAGAAAAAAATGAGAAGTTAAGTCTTGCTCTTAAAAAAAATTTAAAAAAAAGAAAAATTTTTCAAAAAAAAAATAAGAAGAAAAGTAAATAATGTCAGTACTTTCCGACAAATCTATAAGGAAGTTGGCAGTTGAAGAGGCAATGATTTCTCCCTTTATAGACAAACAGGTCAGAGAGGGTAAAATTTCTTATGGTCTAAGTTCATTTGGTTATGATGCGAGAGTAGGAGATGAATTTAAAATTTTTCACAATGTTAACTCCTCAATTGTTGATCCTAAAGAATTTACACCAGATAATTTTGTAACTAAAAAAAGCTCTGATTATATCATTATCCCACCTAACTCTTTTGCTCTAGGAACTACTATAGAGGTTTTTAAAATACCAAGAAACATCATGTGTATTGTTGTTGGCAAGAGTACTTATGCTAGAACAGGAATTATAGTAAACGTAACCCCTATTGAATCTGAATTTTTTGGAACCGTTACCCTTGAATTTTCAAATACCACACCACTTCCAGCAAAGATTTATGCAAATGAAGGTGTTGCTCAATTTTTATTTTTGAAAGGAGATCAATCTCCCGAAACTTCGTACGCTGACCGTAAAGGAAAATATATGGGTCAAACTGGAGTAACTTTACCAAAAGTATAATCATGAAAAAATTGGAAGTCTTTGGAGCAGCAAAGCTCAAAGGGCAAGTTAAAATTTCTGGCTCAAAAAATGCATCTCTTCCTATTTTAGCAGCCACATTGTTATCAAATAGAAAAGTATCTTTATCAAACTACCAAAAGTAAAAGATATTGAAACTATGATACTTTTATTAAAATCTCTTGGTTCAGCTATTAATTATAATAAAAAAAATTTGATTATTAAAAATAATAAACAAAATAAAACTTTTGCTTCTTACAATTTAGTTAAAACCATGAGAGCAGGAATTTTAGTTCTAGGTCCTTTACTTGCAAAATTTGGAAAAGCAAAAGTCTCATTACCAGGTGGCTGTGCAATTGGAACTAGACCTGTCGATATTCATTTACATGCTCTATCAAAACTTGGGGTCAATTATAAAATCATTCAAGGATATGTTTATGCTAATGCCCCAAAAGGATTAATAGGTGCAAAAATAAAATTTCCAAAAGTATCAGTTGGTGCTACAGAAAATTTAATTATAGCCTCATGTTTAGCAAAAGGAAAAACTATTTTATCAAATTGTGCAATTGAGCCAGAAATTAAAGATTTAGTTAATTTTTTAATCACGATGGGATGCAATATTAAATGGATTGCAAAGAGACTGTCAAAATTGAGGGAGTAAATATACTTAAAGATTCAAGTTATAAAATAATGCCTGATAGAATTGAAGCAGGCACTTATTTGATAGCTGCTGCATTGACTGAAGGAAATTTAAAAGTTACTGGAATTAATCCTGAAATAATTAATACTGAAATTAATGTTTTAAAGAAAATAGGATGCAAAAATTATATTAAAAAAAATGAAATTTAATTCATGGAAGTAAAAAAATTAAAAGTATAAATATTAAAACATCTCCTTATCCAGGATTTCCAACAGATCTCCAAGCTCAAATGATGGTCTTATTATGTAAAGCTAATAAAAAGTCCTATATTAAAGAAGATATATTTGAAAATAGATTTATGCACGTTGCAGAATTAAATAGAATGGGTGCCAAAATTTCTATTAATGGAAACAAAGCAATAATAGAAGGAAATATTAAATTTGAAGCAGCTGAATTGATGGCTACTGACCTAAGAGCTTCTGTATCATTAATTCTTGCAGCACTTGCTTCTAAAGGAAAGTCTATAATTAATAGAATTTATCACCTTGATAGAGGATATGAAGATATTGAAAAAAAATTAAAAAAGGTAGGGGTAAAAATAAGAAGGATTAATTAATGGATAAAAAATATTTATCAAAAATAATAGCTACAGATAATGAGGGATTACAGTTGATATCCGCATGTTGTTCTGGGGCCAAAGTTAAGATTGAGAATATAAAATACCTTCCGTTAAACAAAGTTTTTTTACTCTCGCTTAATAGATTAAAAATAGAAACAGATGAAAAAGATAAAAAAGTTAACAGTATTTGTAAGTTTGAATTTGTAGATAAAGTTAAGTCTAAAAATATAAAACAAAACAATTCAGATGAAGAATTGGAGTTAATTGGCATAGATTATTTAAAAAATAATGACAATTATGAAATAAATTTAATTTTTGAAAATAATGCATATATTGCATTGTCAGCTGAGATAATTGAAGTAACTCTAGATGACCAAAATAAAGCTAATTAATGATTAAAATATTAGACAGTAAAAATAAAAACTTTGATAATATTTTAGATAATTTATTATCTAAAAGAAAAAATAAAATTCAACTTAGCTCAGCTTCAGTTATTAAAATTATAAAAGATGTTAAAGTAAATGGTGATAAAGCTATTTTAAAATATGAAAAAAGATTTAATAAAAATAGTATAATTGCCCCAAATAAAGAAAAGATTAATCGACTTATTAAATCTCTAGATCCAAAAGTGAAGAGAGCAATTGATCTTGCTTATAATCGAATTTATAAATTTCATTCATTTCAAAAATTTAAAAATATTTCTTATACTGATAATTTAAAAAACAAGCTTGAATATAAATATGTGCCTATTGAAGCGGTTGCTATTTATGTGCCTGGCTCTACAGCATCATATCCCTCAAGTGTTTTAATGAATGCGGTGCCAGCAATTGTTGCTGGGGTAAAAAGACTTGTCATGATTAATCCTGGACAAAAAGGGGTTCAAAATCCTGCAGTATTATATGCTGCAAAAAAATGTAAAATTAGAGAGATTTATTCCATAGGTGGACCTTCTGCTATCGCAGCTTTGGCATATGGCACTAAGAAAATTAAAAAAGTTGATAAAATCGTTGGTCCAGGAAACTCTTATGTTGCGGCAGCTAAGAAAGAAGTTTTTGGAGATGTTGGAATTGAAGGTATGATTGCAGGCCCTTCAGAAGTTACAATTGTTTGTGATAAGTTTTCAAATCCTGAATGGGTTGCAAGTGATTTAATAGGCCAAGCAGAGCACGATAGTCTTGCCCAATGCATATTAATTTCAAAAGATAAAAAAATTATTAAAAGGTTAATGATGAAATTATTAAGCAATTAAAAAAGTTGCCTAGATCTCAAATTGCAAAAAATAGTTTACGTAATAATGGAATTTTAATTCACATGCAGTCAGATCAAAAAATTATTGATACAGTAAATAAAATTGCACCCGAACATTTAGAATTAAATATTAAAAGCTATAAAAAAATGGTAGGAAAAATTAGAAATTCAGGATCTATCTGCTTAGGTAAATATGCAGTCATGGCTATGACAGATTATAACGCGGGCTCCAACCACGTTTTGCCAACTAATTCTTCAGCAAGATATTCCAGTGGTATTAGTGTTAATGAATTTTATAAAAGAATTTCATATATAAACCTATCAAAAAAAGGGATTGAAACCCTTGGACCATCAGTTATAACACTTGCAAACTACGAAGGTTTAGTGGGACACGCTAAGTCAGTAGAAAAAAGAATTAGGAGAAAATAAATTTGTCAAAACAAGAAATGCTATCGTTCTCAGGAATTGTTGAGGATTTATTACCAAATGCAATGTTTAGAGTAAAGTTAGAGAACGGCCATATTGTAACAGCTCATGCTGCAGGCAAATTGCGTAAGAACAGAATTAGAGTACTTCAAGGTGATAAGGTTCAAGTCGAAATGACACCTTACGACTTAACTAAAGGTCGGATCACTTTTAGAGGGTAAACAAATGCCTCGGTAGCTCAGGAGTAGAGCAGAGCCCTGAAAAGGCTTGTGTCGCATGTGCGAATCATGCTCGAGGCACCATACCTTGAATATCCATTTTTTAATTTCCTATTGAAATGATTAAAAAAATAAAATAATTTTTTTCATATAAATAATAAAAGGATAAGTAAAAAATGAGCACGCTAAAAGGAACAGTAAAGTGGTTTAATGGCAAAAAAGGCTATGGCTTTATTGAAAGAGACGACAAAGAAAAAGATGCATTCGTTCACGCATCAGCTGTCAAAAATGCTGGTATGCGTTTTCTTAACGAAGGTGATAAGCTAGAATTTGAGATGGAGGATGGTCCAAAAGGCCCTTCAGCTATAAATCTAAAAAAAATAGATTAGTTCTTTAATTTCACATATTTAAAAGGGCGTTTTATCTTTGAAAAATAAGATAACGTCCTTTTTGTATTTAGGTATTGAAAATTATAATTTATTGTCTAAAAGATGCTCATGATTATAAATATTACATATAGAGAGACTTCAAGAAGTACTCATAGAATCTGTTTCCATAGCCTGTAGGCTATTTATTTATAATATAATTTTTAATCCACACAAAAATAATATAAAAACAAGGAATGCCTGGGTGGTGTAACGGTTAGCACGAAAGTTTGTGGAACTTTAAGTTTGAGTTCGATTCTCAGCCCGGGTACCAAAAAATGAATAAAGAAAATAAATTAGTTCCTGGATTACCTTCAGGATTTGAAGATCGTTGGGATAAAAAACTTCTTCTCAAAAAAAAGCTATTAAAAGCTATTGAGAATAATTTTATTAAGTTTGGAGCAGAAGCTCTTGAAACCCCTTCGTTTGAAATTAGTGAAAACATAGGATCTTTTCTTGCAGAAGACGATAGCAACCCTATGTCTGATGTATTCTCGTTCCAAGATGGTGAAAAAAGTATTACGCTTCGATATGATTTATCAAGCCCACTTGCAAGATTTGTAGCTGAAAACAATCAAGAACTTCCATCTATTTTTAAGCGGTATCAAATCCAAAATGTATTTCGTAATGAAAAAGCTGGAAATGGCCGTTACAGAGAATTTATGCAAGCAGACTTTGATATTGTTGGAAACGTTAATCCTGCTCAAGCAAATGCAGAACTTTGTAATTTAATATCAAGCACATTATCAGATTGTGGTTTAAACAAAGATCAATTTACAATCAATGTGAGTAATAGAAAAATTGTTCAAGGTTTAATTGATGAATTAAAAATTTCTGAAGAAAAACAAATAAAAGTTATCAGGGCAATCGATAAATTAGATAAGCCAGGGTTTGGATTAAAGGGAGTTGAAGATTTATTAAAAAAAGAGAGAAAAGATCAAAGTGGCGCCATTACTAAAGGAGCTGAGTTATCTGATGATCAAGCAGCACAAATATTAAATTTTCTAAAAATAAAAGATTTAAAAGAACTAAAACAAACTTTAAAAAATCCATTATCCCAAGAAGGAATAAGTGAGTTAGAAAATGTATTTGAAGTACTTGGATATGGATCAAATTTAAATCGGGTTAAAACTAATTTTACAATCGTTAGAGGCCTTGCTTATTATTCTGACTTTATTGTAGAGACTAATTTAAATTTTAAAGTCTACAAACAATAAAGGCAAAGAAGTAGATATTGGAAGCATATGTTCAGGTGGAGCTTATGCAAAATTGATATCAAGATTTAGAGGAGTTGATATTCCAGGAACAGGAATAAGTTTTGGTGTTGATCAGATTATTATTTGCTCTAATGCAATTAGATCAAATTAAAATAGAGGATCAAAAACCAGTTTTAGTTTGTGTAATGGATGAAAAATACTTAAAAAATTATTATGAATTAGTTGATCAGTTAAGAGATAATAATATTAATGCTGAAATTTTTTTAGATAGCAAAAAAAACCTAGGCAAACAATTAACTTTTGCAAATAAACGTGAATTACCAGTTGCGATCATTTGTGGAGAAAATGAGTTTAAAGACAATACGGTTACTATTAAAAACCTTAAAGGTGTTAAAGGTGAAAATAATCAAACAATTCCAAAAGCTGATTTAATTAATGAAGTCAAAAAACTTATCTGAAAATATCCTTAGATCAGTAAAGTCTAAAGGATTTAAGTATATTGATTTACCTTCAGTAATTGAAGCTAACCATATTGTTCAAAGATCAGGTGAAAACTTTAGAAAATTTATATTTTCTTTCATTGATCAAAATGGAAGTGAGCTTTGCCTTAGACCTGATTTAACCATTGCATCATGTCTTAGATATTTAGAAAATAATTTAAAGGGAAAAGAGAAGATTTTTTATAGTGGTCAGGCTTATAGAAAATCACAGAATAAAAAAGACTCTATAATTAGAGATCAAGTTGGATTTGAAATCATTGGATCTAAAGATGAAAAGAATGATGACAAAGAAATTATCAATACATCTCTTAAAATCCCTTCAAAATATTAAATATACATCAGGTACATTAACAATTGGTAATGTTGAAATTTTTAATTTGTTAATTTCAAAACTAGATATTCCAAAACGATGGAAGTTAAGACTATCAAGGCATTTTTGGAGGGAGAAATATTTTAATGATCTTTTGAAAAGATTAGAGACTAACTCAGATGTAGATCCCACAATCGTTGAGATTGATAAAAAACGATATTTTAAAATGTTAAAAGAAGATCCATCAAAAGTTATTGCAGGTCGATCAATTAATGAAATTTTAAAAAGGTTTGATAATAAAATTAGAGACCCAAGAGGAGCCAGTAAAGGGAAAAATATATCAAAGATTATAAAAGAGTTTCTTAAAATCAAATGTCCAATAAATAAAGCTGCAAATGAACTAAATAAATTTTTTAAAAAAAACAAGATTAATTTAGTAGTTGATCAAAAATATTTTCCAACTTCAAATAATAAAATTTCAAAACTAAATGTAGTTTTTTCAGCTTCATTTGGAAGACAACTAGAATATTACACAGGCATGGTATTTAAAATTGATATTAAGTCTAAGTCAAAGAATAGAAATATAATTAATGGTGGAAGATACGATAAATTAATTTCTGATTTAGGTTCAAAAAATCAAGTAGCTGCAGTAGGAGCTGCCTTAAATTTAAATTACTAATGAAAAAAAATATAATTAATATTGGTATTCCAAGTAAAGGTAGACTTAGAAAAGATGTTCTAAAAATATTTAAAAAGAATAAATTCAATCTGATTTCTGAACGAGGAGAAAGAGATTTATTAGGATCGATAAAACAATTATCTCACGTTAAAGTTTTATATTTACATGCACGAGAGATTATAGAAAGACTTGCAGATGGTTCATTAGACCTTGGATTTTCAGGTTATGATTTATTAAAAGAGAGTGAAGTAAATATTCAAAATAAAGTTAGTGTATCTAAAAAGTATAATTTTGGAAAAGCAACTTTAGTTGTTGCAATACCAGACCCATGGATAGATGTTCAAACCGTTGCAGATTTAGAAGAAATTGCATTTGAGTTTAAAGATAAGAAAAAGAAAAGACTAAGAGTAGCAACAAAATATCCAAATCTAACTAGAGAATTTTTATTTTCAAAAGGAGTTACTCAATTTAAGTTAGTTGGAAGTTTAGGGGCAACTGAAGCTTATCCTTTCACAGGATCAAGCGAAATTATTACAGATATATCTTCAACTGGTGAGACTTTAAAAGCTAATAATTTACGTATTTTAAAAGATGGTGAAATTTTAGAATCTGTAGCTTGCATGATGATATCTAAATCATCTGTAAAAAAACCAGAAGTTAAAAAACTAGTTAAACTACTTTCGAAGAATTAGATCTTTCCAATAAATCAAAATAATCTTAATAATATCAAAATTTCTAATTACAGCATAGGATGCAACGATAATTGCAATAATAAATATTATTTTGAATACCAAGATTAAGTCCATAATTTAATTGTAAATATTTAAATATATTAATCAAATTTTTACTATAAAATAATATAATAGAATCATGGATATAATCTTAGTAATTTTACTGATCATATTAGTTGGCATAGCATCTTCAATTCTTTACCTAAATTTAAGATCAAAACCTAATGATGTAAGTGAAAATAAGGAAAATGAAGAAATAGCAAATTTAAAAACTGAAATCACCTCATTAAAAGATACCTTAAATACTACTATTAATACTTCACTAGGATCTATGTCGACCTCGTTTAACAATCTATCAACTGGGGTTACTAAAGATATGACAGAAGCTTTAACAAAAGTTGATGAAAAAGTTGGTAACTTCAATAACCAAGTAGAGTTATTAAATAAAAGCCAAGAAGGTATAACAAAAATTTTGGCTGGAGTTAAAAAATATGGAACACTTGCAGAGTTTTCATTAGATGCACTGATTAAAGACTTATTACCTGCTTCTCAATTCATGACCAATGTTAAGATGAAAGAGGACACAAGTGAAAATGTTGAATTTGCAATTAAGCTTCAAGGAGATGTTCTAGTTCCAGTGGATAGTCATTTCCCAGTAGAAAAATTTAAAGCTATTACCGATGGTTATGACGCGGATGATAAAAGAGCTGTTGCAGATGCTAGAGCAAAATTAGCCACTGCTTTTAAAGCTAAAGCTAAAAGTGTTAATGAGAAATATATTGTTCCTCCTAAAACTACAGATTTTGCAATTGTTTATGCACCAACTGAAAGTTTATATAAAGAACTAACTGAATACCAAGACCCAACTAGCAAAGAATTATTAACTCAAGAGTTAATGAAAAAACATAAAGTTGTAATTTGTGGACCAAATACACTTTCAGCATATCTGCAATCACTACATATGGGCTTTCAATCTCTAAAGGTTCAAAAAGGTGCAACAGAAATTTACGATCATTTAAAAACAATTAGCTCAAGATTTGGAAAACATTTTGAAAATATAGTTGCTCTAAGAAAAAAATTAGAAGAAGCAATGATCGTTGTTGACAAGTTTGGGACAGACGCAAGATCAATTACTAGAACGTTAGAGAATATTAAAGATCCTGAACAAATCGAAAAAGCAATTCAAACAGAAAATGTAGAAAAATTTGTTGACCATTCAAAACAAGCCAAAAATTAATTTCTTTTTTTTCTAAATAACGCTTATAACAAAATATATGCAATGGAATAATAAATTTACTTATCCAAAATCTATGAGGTCAATTGTAAGTGGTTCAAGAATGTATTCAGTTAATCAAGAAAAACTTCCATCGGTAACTTCCATATTACAAGCAACACAAAGTGAAGAAAAAAAAGCATCCCTTGCAAATTGGAAAGCAAGAGTAGGTGCTGCTGAAGCGAATAGAATTAAAAATGATGCTTCAAGCAGAGGTACATCAATGCATTCTCATTTAGAAAAATACTTATTAGGTCAATTAAATTTAGAGCTATTAGAAGAAGAGGCTAGTAAATCTAAAAAAATGGCAGATGAAATTATCGAACAAGGTATTAAAGGAAAATTGTCGGAAATTTATGGTATTGAAGCAACATTATATTATCCAGGCAAATACGCGGGCACATGTGATGCAGTAGGTGTGTATGAAGGACAAGAAACTATTATAGATTTTAAGCAGTCCAATAAACCAAAAAAAGAAGAGTGGATTGAAGACTATTATCTTCAATTAGGTGCCTATTCATTAGCTCATAACGTTGTCCATAATTCAAAAATAACTCAAGGAATTGTTTTACTTTGTACTGTAGATAATTTATTTCAAGACTTTAGAATTCAAGGTGAAAAACTAGAAGAATATCAAAACAAGTTTTTAGAAAAAGTAGAACAATACTATCATCAACGGAATATGAACTAATATGAATTTAGCAATTTGGGATATAGAAAGTAGTTCAGCCAATACTTCATGGGGAAGTATTATTGAAGTAGGGGGTATTTTAGTTGACCCAAATTTTAAAGAATTAGATCGTTTTAATTTTAGATGTAGATTGCCAGAAGGAGAAGTTCCTCAAGCAATGGCATTAATAGTTAACAAAACTAGTGTTGATTTATTAACTAAAGGAAATTTAAGTCACTACCAAATGTTATCTCAGTTAGAAGCTACATTTAAAAAATGGAGCCCAGCAATATTTATGGGCTGGTCAAACATTGGCTTTGATGATGAGATGATAAGAAACGAATTTTTTAGAGGAATTAGATATCCTTATATCACCAATGCAACCCCCAACAAAAGACATGATGGTTTAAACATTGCAAGAGGTGCTCATGCAGTCGATGAAAGTGTTGTAAAAACTGAAATAAATGCAAAAGGTAATCCAGTAATGAAACTAGAGTCGCTAGCTAGAATGAATGGCTTTGAATCAAGTGGTGCCCATAGTGCTTTATTCGATGCAGAACTAACAGTTAAGGTTTTAGGATTAATTAAAAAAAATCAACCTCAGACTTGGGATACATTTTTAAGAACAGCAAACAAGAGTGATACTGAGACAATATTTAAAACTGAAAAAATGTTTACATTAGCTGAATATCATTTTGGTAAAAATTATAGATTTGTAGTTGCACCACTCCACCCAAAACATTGCATTCATCCAATCTATCAGTGGGGTCAAGCGTTTGATCTTAAAATTGATCCGATCCCATTATTTAATATGTCAATTTCTGAACTTAAAAGTGCTATTAAAAAATTAAAATTTCTAAGAACTATACGATCAAATAAAGCTCCTATAATTTTAGATGCAAGTTATGGACTGCAAGTTGAACCATATAGCAATCTTGATCCCGATCTAATTAAAGAGCGTGCAAAATTAGTAAATAGTAATGAAAAATTCTCTCAAAATGTTTTAACCGCATTACGAGAAGCTGCTGAAGAAAAAGCTCAATTTGACTCACAGGTTGATTTACTAGCTGAAGAAACTATTTATAAAAAATTTACACCTCAAAAAGATACAGCTTTATTTCCAAAATGGCATGCAGCATCATGGAAGGATAAATTAATATTATTAGATAAATTTGAGGATGAGAGAATGGTGAGTTTTGGAAAAAAAATAATATATCAAGAGTCACCAGAAACGTTACCACCAGATATGTATAAAGCGATTAAAAGAGGAATAGCTGAAAGAATTTTAAGCGATGAAAAAGAGAAATGGTGGACATGCAAAGAATTTTATTATGAATGTGATAATTTAAGGGAAAGATATACAAATGAAAAAGATGAGGAAAAACTTAAGTTTTTGGATGAAATTAACGAATTTGTTGAAGGAATACAGAAAAAATATGAACAAGCATAACTATTTTGTGAATTAAACAAAAAAATACCTTTTTGATATTGAATTAATAGAATAAAAATTTATAAAACTAATATGCTAATTGACTTTCAAGACGAACAATTTGAAACAAAAATAAAAAATGAAGATGTTTCTATTGTGCAATTTTCTGCAGAATGGTGCCAACCTTGCAAAGCTTTAAAACCTGTAATGGAAAAGTTATCTGAAAATTATAAAGATAAAGCTAGTTTCTATTATGCCGATATTGAAAATGGTGGAATTAACACAGGTTCGGCTGCTGGAATAAGAGGCGTGCCTACCGTTATTGTTTATAAAAAAGGTGTAGAAATCGACAGGAAGGTTGGAGGAGTAGCCGAAAGTCAAATGAAAGAGTTTTTAGATAAAAATATCTAATTTAAATTTAATACTTCAGCGGCACCATACAAAGATCCTGTAATTAATAAAAGATCACCTTCTTTTAAATCAATCGATTTAATAGCTTGCTTAATATCTGGTTGATATTGAACATTAGGTATACTTTTAAATTTCTCTTTTAAATCTTTTCCACTAATAGAGTTTGGTTGAGTTTTTAAATCTATGGTGGTTATAGATGAAACATCTTTAAAGTAATTGATGTATTTTTCATGTTCTTTGTTTGCCATCATTCCAATAATAACATGTTTGTTACAATCTAAGGTTTGAAGATATTCGTTTAATGCTTTAGCACCACCTTCGTTATGGCTTCCATCAACTATTAATTTATTGTTTTTAACTAACTCTTTTAATTTACCAGATTTAATTTCCTGAAGTCTTGCTAAGCTAGATATTTTTGTAACACCTCTTTGAATATGTTCGTCCTTGATACCAATATCCAAGGTTCTTAAGGTCGCTATTGCAGTTGAAATATTTTCTAATTGATATTGACCAAGAACATTAGGCTTTGGAAGTTTTAATCCACCTAATTTATCCTCATAATAGAAGAAATCATTTTCATTAATTGAGTAACTAAAATCATCATTAAAAAATACTTTACTAGATGGGTTTTGAGAGATAGTTTTTTTAATACAATTCATCGTCTCTTTAGCGCTTTGTTTAGCTACAATAATATTTGAATTTAAAAGTGTAGATGTTTTTTCAAATATAATTTTTTCAATTGTTCTTTCATCTTTTGGTAGCCAGTCTGTGTGGTCAATAGAACACGAACATACAACACTAGCTAAGTTTTCTTTTAGTATATTAGTTGCATCAAACCGGTGAAATAAGCCAGCTTCTATAAGGTTAATATTATCTGGGTATTGAACAGCTTTATAAAAATAAGATGCTGTTAATATTTCAAAAAATGTAATGGGTTTATTTTCATTGATACTTTCTACTTCTTCAAATAAATCAGCTAACTCATCATCACTTAATTGCTCATTATTGAAGACAAATCTTTCATTTATTTTTAGAATATGAGGACTTGTGTAAACATTACATTTGAAATTAGCTTCTTTTAAAATAGAAAAGATTGCATTAATTGTGCTGTTCTTACCATTGGTACCCACTACAGATATAGCTTTGATTTTGTCTTGGGGATTACCTAATTTTTTACAGAGTTCTTTAACACGATCTAAACTAAGATCTATTTCTTTAGGATGCAGCTTTTGTAAGTGTTCTACTATCTTCTGAAGTTTCATTTGTAGCTGAATTTATAGCAGAATTTTTCTTTAACAATATTGATAATAATACTCTAATTTTTTCTCTTAAATCTTTTCTTTCAACTATTAAATCTACAAAACCAGTTTTTTCAACATATTCACTTCTTTGAAAGCCAACCGGCAATTCTTCACGAACGGTTCCTTGGATTACACGAGCTCCAGCAAAAGCTATTAAAGCACCTGGTTCAGCGATATGTATATCACCGAGCATTGCATATGATGCTGTTATACCTCCAGCAGTTGGGTCCGTTAATACAACTATATAAGGAAGATTATTCTTTTTAAGTTCATTAATTGCTAAAGTTGTTCGAGTCATTTGACTTAATGAAATAAGACTTTCCATCATTCTCATTCCCCCACCAGAAGTAAAAACTACAAAAGGTTGTTGGTTCTCAATTGCATGCTGAATACCATATAAAAAAGCTTCACCTTCAGCAGCGCCAATAGATCCACCTACAAAATCAAAATCAGATGCTATAACTGTCACTTTTATACTTTGAATGTTTGTGTTAATTACCATCATTCCACATTCCATTCCTGTTTTTTTTCTCGCGGATTTTAACCTATCTTTATATGGCTTTGAGTCATGCCATTCTAAAGGATCATCTTGAGGTATTGGAGTTTTTAAAACTTCATAATTATTTTTCCCAAAAATTATATCAAATCTTTGACGGGGGCTAATTCTATGATGTTTATTACAAGATGGACAAACCCATAAATTATCTTCTAAATCTTTTTTTAAAATTGGCCCTTTACAACATGAGGTCCAATCACTGTTAGCAATTTCAGCTTTACTGGCACGTTGCTTAATAATTGTTTTTATTTTTTCACCAAAACGTAAAGTTTTTTTTATCCAATTCATAATATTTTATTCTTTAATCTTTTTACAATATTAGTTACATTTGTGACAGGATTTTGTCTTTTTTTTATTGAATTTGATATTTCTTTGCATAAAGCGCTACCCACAACTAATCCATCGGCTTTTCGCAGTGATGCTATTGTTTTTTCAGTAATTCCAAATCCGATTACAATATTTTTATTTTTATTTAATTTTTTAATTTTATTATATCTATCTAGAATAGCTTTTGGTGAAACTTTAAGTTTGCCACCTGTTGTTGATAGCATACTTATATAATAGACCATATCATGTGAGTCTTTGACAATTTGTTTCATCCTATTAGTAGAGGTAGTTGGGGATAATAACTGAATAAAACTAATATTTTTTTTTTTACATTTTTTTGCAAATTCTTTATTTTCAGGATAGGGAAGGTCAACAACAATTAATCCATCAACACCAACTTTTTTACAAATATTTATAAAATTACTATCTCCATATTGATAGATCATATTATAGTAACCCATCAATATTACAGGTTTAGTTTTATTAAATTTTTTAAAGTCTTTTACAATTGAAAAAACATCTTTAATTTTAATTCCATTTTTTAAGGCTCTATAAGCACTAGATTGTATTTGACCCCCATCAGCAATTGGAGTGTTGTGTGGAAACCCTATCTCACAAATATCAGCATAAGCTGCAATTGACTTTAGTATCTCAAGAGATTTCTTTTTAGTGTTATCTCCAGCTACTGTGTAAGTTAGTAATGCAGGTCTTTTTTCATTTCTTATTTTTTTAAATGCAAGATTAATTAAAGACATACTATTTAATTCTCCCCAATCTTGCTTTTAAAATATCACGATCTTTTTTTGCATCCCCACATGAGTTTACTATAATAATTGTATCTTTACTTAATTTAGGAGCAATTTTTATAGCTTCTGCAAAAGCATGACTTGGTTCTAAACTAGGATTTATTTTTTCAAGTTTTGTGACTAATTGATAAGCATTTAATGCAGCCTCATCAGTTGCTGATGTGTATCTAGCTCTCTTGGTATCTTTTAAAAAACAGTGAATAGGTGATACGCCAGGGTAATCTAGTCCAGCAGAAATAGACGCAGTATCGTTAATCTGACCTTCATTGTTTTGACAAACATAAGCAGCCGCACCATGTAAAATACCAAGTTTAGCTCCGTTTGTTAAAGGAGCGGCATGTAGCTTTGATTTTTTTGGTCCACCAGCTTCAACACCTATTAACTCAATTTGTTTTTTATCATAGTCAATAAACTCACTCCAAAATCCATAAGCTGAACTTCCACCACCCACACAATTAATTAGTTTAATTTTCTTTGGAATTTTTTTGAATTCTGATTTAATTTGAATTTTTAGCTCTCTTGAAATTTGAGCAGTACTCCAACCACAAATTTTAACAAATATATTGGGACCAACAGTTGAACCAACACACATATGAGTATTATCACAATTTGAAACCCAGTAACGCATACACTCACTTACAGCATCAACCAATGTTTGACTTCCAGAGTAAACAGGCACCACCTCTGCACCGTTTTTTTTCATTGCATCTACATTTGGTTTTTGTCTTTTTATATCTTTTGCACCCATGAATATTTTACATTTAAGACCAAATTTTTTTGCTGCCATACTTAGCATTTTTCCAGCATAGCCCGCTCCAGTATCACCAACGACGTATTTTTTTCCTGCCTTTTTGGCAATAAGGCAGTGCACTGTTGCATTATAGATTTTATGTGCACCTCCGTTCGCCTCAGATACCATTTTAGCGTATATTTGAGCCCCTCTCAGATGATTAGATAGGTTTTCAAGTTTTACAAATGAAGTAGGAGAGCCTATATAATTTTTAAAATATAGATCTCTTTGTTTAAGAAACTGTCTTATCATGTCTTAGTTTTTGAAATAATATCGTTAAGTCTTCAACAGGCTTTTTTAAAGTTTCAGGTATAAAGTTTCCACCAAATTTTCCTCCCCAAAATCCACTTTTATCATGCTGGTCTATTAAAGGAATTTTCTTTTTAAGTTTCATTATTAATTCGTTTTACTTTATCTAAAAAATTATTTATTTTTGAAATATCTTTTATTCCAGATGTTTCTAGGCCACCAGAAATATCTATAATATCAGCTATTTTTTTATATTTTTCAAGGTTATCCTCAACTTGAATATTTCCAGCTAACATCAATTCTTTGTTGATTTTAATATCTTGAATTAATTGATGATCAAAAGACATACTTTTTTCATAACCTTTGCTATCGAATAAAATTATATCTGCAATATCATAGTAGTCTAAATATTTCATCACATCTTCTTTACTGTTAATGGTTAGAGAAACAATAATTTTTTTTCTATATTTTTGTTTAATTAAATTAATTTCAGATGGGGTGGCGTCATAAATCTGATAATAATCAAAAGGTAAATTTTTTATTTCCTCTAGAATATTTTCATTTGGTTTAACTAATACAGCTACATATTTTGATTTTTTTTTATCTACATTTAAAATTTGCTTAAGCTTTTCGTGGGGAACAAATCTTTTAGATTTTGGGTAATTGACAATAAAACCAATATATTGAGGAGGGTAAGAGTGATTTGTTAAATGAATTAATGTTTTAGAATCTGAGATTCCGCAAATTTTAGACTTCATTTATTTAATTGATGAAAGGATATTTTTTAAATTTTCTTTTGGGTTACCTTTAGTAATAGGTCTGCCAATAATTAAACAGTCGCTACCTTCTTCGATTGCTTCATTAGCAGTAAGAGTTCTTTTTTGATCATCTTTTAAGTCATCCATTCTAATTCCTGGGGTAAAGCATTTAAGTTTTGGTGCAATAGATTTAATCATTTTTATTTCAAGTGGACTACAAATGACTCCATATAAATTTGCATCCATTGCAATTTTAACTAAAGTTTTTACTTGATCCTCAACTTTATTATTAAAACCTAATTTAGATAGGTCTTCATCTCCAAAACTTGTTAAAACTGAAACACCTAAAAGGTTTATATTAATATTTTTAGCAGCTAGATTTGCAGCTTTAAGAGCATCTAATCCATTCAACAAATGTACTGTTGCATATTTTACATTAAGTTCCTGAAGAGACTTAATAGACTCAACTAGTGTGTTCTTAATGTCAAAAAATTTACCATCATAAAATATAGGTTTATTAAATTTTGAAAGCTCTCTTATTTCATTGGGACTTCTTTGGGTGATATATTGAAGCCCAATTTTTATGCCAGATATGTCTTCGTGAATTAATTCTAATAAATCTAATATTTCTTTTTGACTTGATACATCACAGGCTACAAAAATATTTTTATTCTTCATTGTTTAATTTTTTAAACATATCTTTCGCCATTTTAAAGTGAATTGTTTTTTTTTGGGGGGTATTTACTTTTTCACCAGTCTTAGGATTTCTAGATATTCTTGCTTTTTGAATATTGGTAGAAAAAACCCCAAAACCTCTCAACTCAACTCGATCACCCCGTTTAAGAGCAAATTTAATCTCGTTAAGAATTATGTTGGTAAATTTTTCTAAGTCTTTTTTTAAAAAATTTGGGTAGTTTTTTGCTAGTTGTTTAAGAAGTTTTGATTTTACAATAGCCAATTTTTATTCGTCTTCTTTTTTCTTTTTCTCTAAGTCATCAGAAAGAGAAGAGAAGGGAAGATTTTTTCCTGATCCTTCAGCACCATATTTTTCTAATGCATCTTTTCTTTCAATTTCTTCAAGTAATTTGATACTAAGTGTTGCTTTTCTTTTCTCTAAATCTAGCTCTGCTATTGCACAATCAATTCTTTCTCCACCAGTAAATCTAGCTGGTCTAGCATCTGCAGCATTAATAGCTATTGCAGATTTTTTGATGATGAAATCCATTTCACAACCTTCGGGTCTTACAATAAGCCCTTTATTGTCAGCTGAAATGATCTTAACTGTAATAGCTTGTTTAATTTTTTTATCATTAAACCAATCAAATGGGTCTGGCTGAGTTTGTCTTAAACCAACTCTAACTTTTTGTTCTGCAGCTTTTACTTCTAGAACTTTAACCTTTAATTTATCACCAACTTTATATTTGGCTAATTCTTCTTCACCATTATTTAAATATGTAAGGTCGTTGCAGTGAAGAAATGCATCAATATCTAATCCATTAATTTTTAAGAAAATTGAGTATTCATTTTTACTTGCCACTTCTCCTTCAACCTCAGATCCAATAGGATATTTATTTTCAAAAGTTTCAAATGGATTTTCAGTAGTTAAACGATGTGAAATCGCAACTCTTCTTTTTTCTTTATCAATTTCAGTAATTACACAATCTATCTCGTCACCCACTTTAAACATTTTTTTTGCAGATATATTTTTTTTAGTCCAACTTAATTCGCTCGAATGTAGTAAAGTTGATAAACCTTTTTCAAGTTCACAGAATGCACCAAAATCCATTAATTTAACTACTTTGACTTTATAAACTTTGTTTAGTTCGTAGTTAGAAATATTTTCAAATGGATCTGGCGAAAGTTGTTTTACCGAACAACCAACTTGTAATTTTTCTTTATCAACTGAAATAACTAATAAATCATGTTTTTCACCTATTGTGAAAACTTCATCAGGATGATTTACTCTTGAATAAGATATTTCTTGTAAGTGAACTAGAACATCTAACTCTCCATTAACACTGAAGAAACATCCAAATGAACTATATCCTTTTACTTCTGCACCTTTAATAATATCTCCAACTTTGAATTTTTCTATGATTTTAATTTTATCCTCTTTTTTGAAAGAAGAAATAATTTCTCTTCTTGAAACACAGGCATTTCCTCTAACTTTATCTAATTTAATAAGAGCAAACTTTTGTGGCTCATTCATTAAGTGACTAATATCTTTTAGGGGCTTATCTGATATTTGTGAACCAGGTAAAAACATTAAAGACCCTGTATCTATGTGTTCAACAATACACCCACCTTTAACACGTCCTGTAATTTTTCCCATTATGGGCTCGTTTTTTTCATAAGCCTCAACAAGCTTATCCCATCCCTGAATTTTTTGTGCTTTAGAAGCAGAAACTAAAACTTCACCTTTTTTATCTTCTAATCTCTCAAGAAGTACAGAGATTTTTTCACCTACTTTTGCCTTATCAAGCATACCCATGCTTTTTAATTCATTTATGTCTAGGATTGGTTCAGATTTTAAACCAGGCACTTCAAGAAAAACAAAGTTTTCAGTTACTTTGTTTACTACACCTGTAATTATTTTTCCTTCTTCAAGGTTTGCTGTTTTAGTAAACTGTGAGTTAAGTAGTTGTTCGAATTCTTTTGATGCAGGGTTTGAAAGGTCTTTATAAATTTCCATTAAGCTTTGAGTTTCCTATCCATAATTTGTTTAATTTTTAAAAAGCATGCTCTTTTAGTTAAATTTGTAGTATTAATCAAGATCGAATCTTGCGTTTTCTTTAATGGTGATATTGTCCTATTATAATCACTTTTATCACGTTTTTTAATGCTTTTTAATATATCATTAAAAGATATTTTCTTATTAGAGCCCTTTAGCTCTTTATACCTTCTTAGCGCTCTAGTTTTTGAATTTGCTGTTATAAAAAATTTAAAATCTGCGTCTGGAATTATCTTATAGGTAATATCTCTTCCATCCAAACATGAACCATTATACTTTTTTGGGGGATGATAAGCACTCTTAATTTGAAAAGCATGAACAAGTTTTCTTATTTTCTTATCTTTTGATATAATAGAAGCCATAGTACCAACTTCATCAGATAAAAGCTTTTTGTTCTGCAAATCTTTTATAGTTAGTTGGTTCATTTTTTTTTTAATTAATGTGTGTCCATATTTTTTAGGCTGGGTTAATTTTATACTAGCAATTAATCTATAAATTTTTCCTGTGTCTAAATAAAATAAATTAAAATGTTTAGAAATTAATTTTGCTTGGGTACCAGCTCCAGCAGCTGCTGGAGAATCAATTGCAACTTTAATTTTTTTTTTTAATTTCATAGAGATTTACTATTTATATTTTTGATTAATTTTAAGAAAGATGGAAAAGATGTATTTATAGAATCTTTATCATGAATTTTCCATACACCCCCACATGTTAAAGCAGCAATAGTACTCATCATAAAAATTCTATGATCTTTTAAATAATTCTTAATAACAATTTTTTTTGTGATTTTTAAATTTGGTTGACCATAAATTTTTATTGAACTTTCAGTTAGCTCAGTTTTTACACCCATCATATTCAAAATTTTAGATCCCAAATTTAATCTTGGACTTTCTTTTTGATTAAGCTCAGATATATCCTTGAAATAAGATATTCCTTTTGCTTTAGCTGCAGCAATAAAAATAATTAGAAACTCATCTATAGCACTACTATTCAATTCTGATGGACAGTTTATTCCTTTAAGGTTTTTTGAACTTCGTATTAGAATATCAGAAATTTTTTCACCTTTATAATTTCTTTTATTCTTTAATGAAATTTTAGCACCCATCTTTTTTAAAATAGTAATCACACCTATTCTAGAGGGGTTAATGTTAATATTTTTAATTAAAAGTTTTGAATTTTCAGACAATATTGTAAGAACCATAAAAAAAGCACTAGAGCTTATATCTCCTGGAATATTATAATTAAATGCATTAATTTTTTTTGGTTTGATTATATTTATGAAATCATATTTTTTTGTTTTTTTTATTTTGATAGGCACTTTAAGATATTTAAAAAGTAATTCTGTATGATTTCTTGATTTTTTTGCTTTTATGTATGTTGTTCCTGATGAGTTAAGCGCCGCCAACATAACACAACTTTTACACTGCGCGGATCCTTTGTTCTCTACATAATGGATATCTTTTGAATTATGGGATCCTATAATTGATAGAGGCAGTTTATTTTTTACCTTATATTGAAACTTGGCACCAAATTTTTTAAGCGGTTCCGTTACTCTTGAAAAATCTCTTTTCGAGAGACTTTTATCACCTATTAATTTTATTTTTTTTGTTGATTTGATTAATAAGCCCAATATTAATCTTCCAAGTGTTCCAGAATTTTTAGCATCAATTACTAAGCCATTCTTGTATGTAAAATTATTAAGACCTTTTCCTAATATTTCACAATATTTTTTTTTAATTAATACTTTTATTCCTAATTTTTTTATAGCCTCTAATGCAGCAATAACATCTTCAGACATCAATAAATTATAAGCTTTGGATTTTCCAATAGCTTGTGATGCTAAAAGAACCCATCTAATAGATAAACTTTTGTCACCACTTACGATAATTTTTTTATTAAAACTATCTATTCTTTTATTGATAGATAAATAGCTTGGCATTTATAATTTATTAATTAATTTTGAATGAATTTCCAAAATATGCTGTTTTTGCCTTCGAATCATTAATAAGCATTGATGGTGTACCTTTAGCTACAATCTTACAATTAGACATAACTATTGCAACATCAACACACGAAAGAAGATCTCTTGCTTGATGATCACATATGCAGATGCAAATATTTTTTTCAGATTGAAGACTAACAATTAGTTCTTGAAGCATCTTAATTGTCATCACGTCAAGAGCTGCAAAGCATTCATCTAAAAGTAGAACCTTGGGGTCACTCATCAATGCCATAGCAATGACTAACTTTTTTTTTTGACCTCCAGATAAAAATTTTGCCTGTATATTTAGTACGGAGTCTAACTCAAATCTAGAAATTAAATAATCTATTTTTGAATTTCGGTCATTTTTATTATCTATTAGCACTTCACTTACTGCCTTTAAATTTTCTAATAAAGTAAGGTCATGAAAATATCCACCATATTGAGGAACATAGCCAATTTTAAATTTTTTTGTTCTTTCTGATATGGGATAATCTAAAACATTTTCTCCATTGACTATTATAGAACCAAAATCAGGCTTTAGTAGACCAATTATTAAATTGAATAAAGTAGATTTACCAACTCCATTTGGCCCAAGCATACCTAAAATTTCACCCTATTTATGCTAAAACTAATATTATCTAAAATTTGTCTTTTACCAAAGGATAAAGAAATTTTTTCTAATTTAATTAAAGGTTTATTTTCTTTAAAAGATTTTATTCTAAATTTTTTAATTATTGCCATCTTTATTTTTTAATAATTTTTACTTTTTTAGTATTTTTCTCAAATATTTTAGAGTTTTTTGTTATTAAATCAATTTCTATCTTATCAGCAAAAAGCTCATAATCTAAACTTTTATAATTCACATTTTCATATAACCATGCAAATTTTTTTTGAAAAGACAAGTCCATATTATCTGAAAAAATTTTATGATCTAAATATTTTAATTTCACTTCTTTATTAAAATTTGTTTCATAGTTTGAGGTATTGTATCTTGCTGATAATGAATTTATATGAATTGTATCTTTATTAAATATTTCAATTTTTGCTGAAACATTTGTCATTATAATAATTTCAGAATTAATAATATCCACTTCTCCATACTCAGAATAAATATAATATTTATTACCGTTAATGTCAGTAGTTTGATAAGTCATATCTTTTATTAGGCTATTCTCTTTTTGTAGACCTTCAGAGTCTGGGTTATTATTTTGTAAGATTGTTGAGACGTTATTTGATGAAAAATATTTATAGTAAAATAGAAACACAATAGTAAAAAAAATTATAATGAATATAATTTGAATTATTATTTTATTTTTCATTTATTCAATATTCGCTTGAAGAATATTATGAATATGAATTATTCCAATTGTTTTCTTATTATTTTTTTTATTAACGCACAAGCTTGTTATTTTCTTTTCATTCATAATTCTCAAAGCTTTTGCTGCCAATGTGTCTATATTAATTGTTATAGGATTTTTAGTCATAACCTTTTTGACATTTAATTTATGAATATTTGAATTATTTTGACCTATTCTTCTAATATTTCCATCAGTTATTATCCCAATTGTGTTACCTTTTGAATTTTTTACAACTAATAAGCCAAGTTTCTTTTCTGTTATTATTTTTAGAGCATTAGCCATATTTTGATTTTCATTTATGAAGGGTATCTTATCCTTTGTCAGCATTAAATCCCCAACAGTTTTTAGTTGAGTGCCCAAGCTTCCAGCTGGATGAAATCTTGAAAAATCAAATTTACTAAATTTTTTTTTATTTAAAGTTGCTATTGATATTGAGTCTCCTAGTGCTAACTGTGCAATAGTACTTGAGGTTGGAACTATAGATAGGCCTGCTTCATTAACTTCAGGTATTAGCAGCTTTATATCTGAAGCCTTATATAAGATAGAATTTTTCTTTGAAACTATTCCAATTAATGTTATTTTATTTCTATTTGCATAATGAATTATTGGTTTTAGCTCTTCTGTTGTTCCTGAATTACTTATTAGAATAAGAACATCTTTTTTGGATATACTGCCTAAGATCACCATGCAGAACAATCATTAGCAGATACAGAAAATGAAGGTGTTCCAACAGATGAGAGAGTTGCTGAAATTTTAGCTGCTATTAAACCACTTTTTCCAACTCCACACAAAATTACTTTTGATTGGCATTTTGTAATAGCATCAACTGGCTTCATTAAATGAACTATTTATTGAAGTCTTTAACTTTTTTTAGAGCTTTTATTTCTAAGTCTATTACTTCTTTTGCAATTTTTTTATAATTTTTTTTTTTATCTAGTGAGCCCATATATCATCTTTGAATAAAGCTAAATCAAGATCAACTCTTGTTTTTAAAAATTTTAAGCAATCATTGTATAAATCAATTCGTTTTTCTCTAACTAGAATTTTATTTAACTCCTCATGTATTTTATGCAAATAAATAACATCGTTAGCACAATATTTAAGTTGAGCAGGCGATAATTCACCACCAAAATCTGAACTTTGAAATTGTTTGCTAACATCAATATTCATAAATTCTTTAATTAAAGTTTTAAGAGAGTGACTATCTGAATAAGATCTAGCTAGTTTTGATGCAATTTTTGTATCTAGAATATTTTTAGTTTCTGTTTTTAGATAATGTTTAATATGCGCTATATCAGCTCTTCCATAATGAAATATTTTTGTAATCTTTTCATTTGATAGAACTTTATTTAAATTTGGGGCAATATAATTTTTTCTGTCTAGCTGAATTATATGTGCATCTGAATTACCAGTTGATATTTGTATTAGACATAAGGGATCACGCTTAACGTTAAGCCCCATAAACTCTCCATCAACAGCAATAATATTGCCTAAATCTAAATCTTCTGGTAGATCCCCTTTGTGAAGTTTAATATCAATATTCATTTTTAAATATATATATATGAAAGCAAAAAATTGTCTAATCTTTGGCGGCAGCGGTCAAATAGGTAGACATTTAATCAGAAAGCTAACTAAAAATAATTATAAAGTAACTATTGTTACTAGAAACCTTCATCAAAAAGGCTACATAATTAAAACCCAAGCCAATGCTGGATACATTGACATTGTTGAAGCTAATATTTTTGATGAAAACAAAATAAGAAAATTATTTTCTAAAGCTGACATTTGTATAAATTTAATAGGCATTTTATATGAAAGTGGAAAAGGCAATTCATTTAAAAATATTCATTCTATTTTTCCATCTATTTTAGCTAAGCTTTGTAAGGAATATAAAGTTAATCAATTTATTCATTTATCAGCATTGGGCATTAATAAAGCGACAGACTCAGAATATGCAAAAAGTAAATTAGAGGGTGAGCTCAATATTCAAAAAAATTTTCCTTTGGCTACAATATTAAGACCTTCAGTCGTTTATTCAGTTGACGATAACTTTACAACAAGTTTTATGACTTTATTAAGCAGACTTCCATTTTTCCCACTTTATTACAATGGCGACACTAAATTTACTCCAATACATTGTTCTGATTTAACAGATATAATTTATTATATTATTTCAAAAAATATTCATTCAAAGATAGTGGAATGTGTTGGGCCTGAAACTTTTACTTTAAAAGAAATTCTCAATAAACTATTAGTACTAATTAATAAAAAAAGGCTCTTAATACCCATGCCTTTATTTGCGGCCAAAATATCAGCAAAATTTTTTCAATTATTCCCAAAACCATTATTGACAATAGATCAATTGACTCTTTTAAAATATGACAATATTCCTTCAAGTAAATATCAAACTAATTTTGATTTAGGAGTGCCAAGTTCAAAAATATTTGACCAAGAAGTTGAAAAGTATTGTTATATGTGGAGAGAAGGTGGTCAATTTTCTACAAAAAAATATAGACCCAGTAATTCTTAATAGAAATTAAAACACTAAAACGTTATAATTTATTGATCGTGATCAAAATAATTTATTTATTAATATTTTTAATTTTTTCATTCTTAATCTATTTAATTGTTAAATCTCTTATTAGAGGTTTAGAGGGTAAAAAAAAAAATAAAAAAAATTTTAAAATACGCTAAGCTGTATTTATTTTCTTTTCAATATATTGAGGAGCCTCTTCATCTTTGTCACTCACAGGCTCTTCTTTTTTTCCTTTTGGCTGATAGGCATAAAGTAAGTGAAGTTTACAGTATGAAAAATCTTTTAAAGAAGATCTGCCACAGAAATAAAAACTCTCTTCTTCTGGGTGCCCAATAGGCCACTTACATGAACTTTCGTCTAGCTCTTCTAATTTTTTTGGATTTTCAGGCTCAAAGTCTTTTTCAATTATTAATGATTTAAATTTACTTTTTCTTCCTCTTTTTTGCTTTGAGTTATTTTCTTCTGAGTTATTATCATAATTTTGAATTGAAGAAGCATTACGAGTTTTGATTTTCGACGATAGGTTAAGTCTGTGTGCTTTACCAATAACCGCATTTCTGCTGATACCTCCAATTATTTCAGCAATTTGACTTGCTGTACTTCCTTTGCCCCAAAGCTCTTTTAATTTTTCAACTTTTTCTTCTGTCCAACTCATAATCTATATTTAGTATGTTAATTAATTTTAATAACTATATACAGATCACACGAGAATTAAAAAAAAACAATAAATATTTTTGTTTTGTACACAAATTATTTTTAAAACTTATAAATGATTACTTATGGTTGAATTGAATAAAAAATATCAAATTGGTGTAAAGAAATTTGGTCTTGTTAATTGGATTGGTTTTAGAAGTTTGTGGCTTAAAGAATGCAATAGGTTCATGGCAGTTTGGCAACAAACATTACTATCTCCACTTGTATCCAGTCTTTTATTTTTATCAGTATTATCTTTGGCGCTAGGAAATAATAGGGGAGATGTTCTTGGTTACTCATTTATTAGTTTTCTAGCCCCGGGATTAATTGCTATGAGCATTTTAACCCAATCATTTAGTCATTCAGTTTCATCATTAATGATAGGAAAAATTCAAGGAAATATCGTGGATATGCTTTACGCACCCTTATCTGCATTTGAGGTTTCAATGGCAATAATACTTGCAGCTCTTGACTAGAAGTTTCTTGATTGCAATCATTTCAATTGGAGTTTTTTCTTTGATAGTTGAAATACCTATTAATAATTTTTTATATATTTTTATATTTGGTTTTTTAAGTGCATTTATTTTAGGAAGCTTGGGCTTTATAACAGGACTATGGGCTGAAAAGTTTGATCATACAGCTACAGTAACTAACTTTGTTATTACCCCTTTAAGTTTTTTATCAGGAGTTTTTTATTCAATTGATAAGCTTCCACAATTTTTTCAAACCATAAGTCATCTTAATCCTTTTTTTTATATGATTGATGGTTTTAGGTATGGTTTTTTAGGAAGGTCTGATGGATCAATAAGTATAGGTTTAATATATTTATTAATACTAAGTATTTTAATGTGGTATGTAGCTTTTTTTCTTTACAAAAAAGGTTATAAAATTAAATCTTAATAAATGAGCGCTTTAGCAAAAAACTATAACAGAAGACCTATTTCATTTAAATATGGAAAAGGTAGTTTTTTATATTCAACTAATGGAAAAAAATACTTAGATTTTGTTCAAGGCATCGCAGTTAATTCTTTAGGACATGCTAATCCATATTTAATAAAAGCAATAAATAAACAATCAAAAAAATTATGGCATATATCAAATGCATTTATAATTCCTGAGGGAGAAAGATTGGCTGAAAGATTAACAAAAAAAACTTTTGCTGATTTTGTTATTTTTCAAAACAGTGGAGCTGAAGCAACAGAAGCAGCAATCAAGGCTGCCAGAAGGTATTTTTACTCAATAGGGCAACCTTCAAAAAACAGAATTCTTTGTATTAAAAATTCATTTCATGGCAGAACATTAGCAGCAATCTATGCTAGTGGATCAAAAAAAATGACTGAAGGGTTTGGACCTAAAGTTGATGGATTTGATCATTTTGAATTTGGAAATCACAAAAATTTAATGAACTCTATTACAAAAAAAACAGCAGCTATAATGGTTGAAACTGTTATGGGTGAAGGAGGAATCAAAGCAATACCAGACTGGTGCCTAAAAGAGTTGAGAAAAATTTGTAATAAGAAAAAAATTTTATTAATTTTAGACGAGGTTCAGTGTGGCATAGGAAGATCTGGAAATTTTTTTGCTTTTGAAAATTCAAAAATTAAACCAGATATAGTACCAATAGCTAAAGGCATAGGAGGGGGATTCCCGCTTGGTGCACTTTTGATGAATAAAAAAGTTGCATCAGGTATGACAGTGGGTACTCATGGATCAACTTTTGGAGGAAATCCACTGGCAATGTCTGTTGGGAATGCGGTATTAGATCAAATATTTAAAAAAGGATTCCTTAATAATGTTAAAAAATTATCAAAATATTTTAATAAAGAGTTAAATGAAATTAAAAAAAAGTTCCCTAATGTCATTAAAGAGGTAAGAGGAGTTGGTTTACTTATTGGATTACAATTGCATGGGGATCAGACAAAATTTATTCAAAAGTTAATGGATAATAAGCTTTTAACAATCAGGGCTGGAGAAAATGTAGTAAGAATATTACCACCACTCAATGTTAAGAAACAAGAAATAGATTTAGCTATAAATATTATTAAAAAAGTTTGTTCAACTTATAAATAACAATGAAACATTTTATTACTCTTAAAGATATTCCAGCAGCAGATCTAAGAAAAATTATTACTGATGCCAAAAAAAGAAAATTAAAAAGAAAAAAATTTAACACTTTAGATGTGGATAAAGACCAACCTCTAAAGGGTAAATTACTCATTCAAATGTTTGAAAAAGCAAGTTTAAGAACAAGATTAAGTTTTTATCTAGCAATAAAACAATTAGGTGGAGGAACCATAACTCTTAGAGCAAATGAGTTGCATCTTGGAAAAGGTGGTGAAAGTTTAGCAGATACTGCAAAAATTTTATCAACCTATGGAGATGGTTTTATGTTGAGAACTGATAGTGATAAAAAAATTGAAGAATTTAGTAAATATTTAACAATGCCCGTTATCAATGGTTTGAGTCCCTCATCTCATCCAACTCAAGTTCTTTCAGACATTTTTACAGTCGAAGAGATAAAGAAAAAATCAATCTCAAAATTAAATATTTGTTGGGTTGGAGATTCAAACAATGTTTTAAATAGTTTAATAGCAGCATCAGTTAAGTTTTCATTTAAACTAAACATTGCTTGTCCAAAAAATTATGAACCTAAAAAATTTGTAATTGATTGGGCAAAAAACAACAAAGGTAAAATTTTCATTTTTAATGACGCTAAAAAAGCTGTTAAAAATGCAGATGTGATTTTTTCAGATAAGGTTATCTCACTAAATGACAATGTAAATAAAATAAATAAGATTAGAGCTTTTAATAATTTTAAGATTAATTCTAAATTAATTAGTTTTGCAAAAAAAGATGCAACTTTTTTACATTGTCTTCCTAGAGGTAAAGAAGTTACCGATGAAGTTTTTTTAGGGAAAAATTCAGAGGTTTGGTTACAAGCACTCAATAGAGTTCATGTTCAAAAAAGTATTCTTTTATATTGTTTTGAAAAATTAAGGTAAAGGTATTGGGTTATCACTATTTTGATTTAGGTATTTGATAACAGAAGCTCTATCTGTTTCTTTTCTTAAACCAGCATAGGACATTTTTGTTCCCTTAAGGTAAGAGGCTGGTTTTGTTAAAAAACCATTTAGTTCTTCAAATGACCATTGTTTTCCATACGTCGCTAACGCTTTAGAATATTTATAATCTGATACATGACCAACTTTACTTCCAACTACACCATAAAGTGCAGGTCCAATTTTGTTAGCTCCACCTTTTTCAATAGAATGACAAGCTGCACATTTTTTGAATATTTTTTCTCCAGCTGCCACGTCTCCTAGTGCCATGATAGCAACTATATCAATTTTTTCTTCCACTTCAGAAACTTGTGTTACTAAAGAAGTAGACTGGTTTTCAATCTCGACTTGATACCCTGGATTTTTTGGTTGTTTTACATGAAAAACACCATCGGCAAGTTTACCTAAGCCAATGACCAAAAGAGCAACCAATAGAATTGAAGCAATTATTTTATTTAACTCAAACGAATCCATATATATTTAATTAATTTTGCAGATATAACATGATAATAAAAAAAAAACTCAAATTTTAATTTTTAATTTTGCGTCTAACAGACGCACAAGTTACAGGTTTTATAATGGTTAAAACATTAATTTTAATTCCTTCAAGAATGTCAGCATCCAGATTACCTGGAAAGCCTCTTTTAAAAATTAATAATTTATCAATTATTTCTCATGTTTTTAAAAGAGCTGAGGAGGCCAATATTGGTGATGTGGTAGTTGCAACAGAAGATCAGGAAATATTAGAGGATGTAACCAAGAATGGTGGAAAGGCAATTTTAACTGGCAGTCATCATAAAACTGGTACAGATAGAATTTTTGAAGCTTATAAAAAACTTAATCTAAAAAATATTGATTACATATTGAATCTTCAGGGGGATGAACCTGATATTGATAAAAATGATATCATAAATTTAAATAATTTTATGATTAACAATAATTCAGCAATTGGAACATTGGCTGCAAAATTAAAAGATGATGCTATGCTTGAAAATGAAAATGTTGTTAAAGTTTTTACAGAAAAAGAGATAGTAAATAATAATTTTCCATTAGCAATAAACTTTAGTAGAAAAAGTATGCCTTCAAGTAATTTAAATGTTTATCATCATATTGGAATATATTCATATAAGACAAATATATTAGAAAAATTTATAGATTTAGATCAAACTATAAATGAAAAAAAAAATAGATTAGAACAATTAAGAGCGCTTGATAATAATATAAAAATTAATGTAGCTTTAGCAAAATATTCTCCTATTGGAGTCGATACAGAAGAGGATTATCTGGCTATAAAAAAAATTATGGAATATAAATCATAATAGAATGAGAAAAATATATTTTCAGGGAACTTTTGGAGCTTACTCACATTTGGCAGCATTAGAAATTGATCCAAATGCAAAAATTATTCCATGTAAAACATTTGATGAATGTTTTTTAAAAGCCTCATCAGAGACAAATTCTAGAATAGTAATACCAGAATCAAATCGTATTACAGGAAATATTGGAATAGAGTACTTAATCTTTAAATACAGACTAAATATTTACGCCGAACATTTTCAAAAGATTGAACATAATTTATTAGGACAGCCTGATAGTAAGCTAAGTGATATTAAAGATGTGTTTTCTCATGCTCAGGCGTTATCTCAATGTTCAAAATTTATAAAAAAGAATAACTTTGTTGAGCATGTTCGAGCTGACACAGCGGGATCTGCTGAAAATATTTCAAAGAATAAAATTAAAAGTGAAGCAGCAATAGCATCATCATTGAGTGCAGAAATTTATAATTTAAAAATACTTGCTCCCAATATTGAAAATGAAAGTGGAAATGCAACTCGGTTCTTAATTATGGGAAAGGAAGTTTCACAGCCTAATTTTGAAAATAAAAAATACATAACCTCTTTTTTATTTAAACTTAAAAGCAAACCTGCTGCCCTCTATCAGTCGTTGGGAGGTTTTGCTATTAATGGTGTTAATCTTACAAAGCTTCAAAGTTATCCAGAGCAGAATTCATTCGAATCTTATTTTTTTCTATGTGATTTAGATGGCCACATAGAAGATACAAAAGTTCAAAAATCTTTGGAGGAATTGGGACTTCATTGTCAAGACTTTCACGTGCTAGGTGTTTTTGAGGCTGATAAATTTAGAGAAAAATAACCTAGAAACTTTTCTTGTAGATTAGAAAACATTACTGCTATAATAGTTTTGGAGGCTAGAGGTGAATGCTGCTTGAACCCGACCAGATCTTAACGGAAGCAGTCGTAGAGACAGTTTTTCAGGTTCTAGTCTCCTTAAAAAAATGAATAAAAATACAAAAGTTTTAGCTTTAAAATATAGACCCCAGACATTTGATGACCTTATAGGTCAAGATGTGGTGGCAGAAACTATATCTAATTCAATTAAGGCTAATAAAGTTCCAAATGCTTACCTTTTCACAGGAATTAGAGGAATTGGAAAAACTACCACAGCAAGAATAGTTGCAAAGTCTTTAAATTGTTCAAATGGCACTGATAACCTATGCAAAGAAAATTTTTGTGAAAATTGTACTGCAATTTCAAATTCAAATCATATTGATGTTTTAGAAATGGATGCAGCAAGTAAGACAGGAGTTGATGATGTAAGGGACCTTATTGAATTCTCAAGGTATGGTCCAACTACAGCTAAATATAAAATATTCATAATAGATGAAGTTCACATGCTCAGCAAACAAGCATTTAATGCTTTGTTAAAAACATTAGAGGAGCCGCCAGAATATTTAAAATTTATTTTTGCAACAACTGAAATAAAAAAAATTCCAATTACAGTAGTATCACGATGTCAAAGATTTGACCTATCTAGAATTAAATCATTTGAATTATTTAATTTTATTAAAGAAATTAAAAATAAAGAAAATGGCAATGCATCAGATGATGCACTTAAATTGATTGTTAAAATTTCTGAAGGGTCAGTTAGAGATGCCTTATCATTACTTGATAGAGCATTACTGACATTAGATAAAAATAGAGAATTAGATTTAAGTGCTGCTCAAAAAATATTTGGTTATTTCGATAAATCACAACTAATTACTTTGTTTGAACTTATATTTGAGGGCAAAGAAAAAGAAGTTTTAAACACTTACAGGGAAATATATAATCAGGGAGTTGAGCCTAAAATATTTATAAATGATTTCCTAGAATTACTTTATTATTTTAAAAATATTAATTCATTAGATATTGATGGAACAAATTTTTCTTTAAATGATGAAGAATTTAAAAAGATTCAAGAAATCTCAGGAAAAGTTAATAATGAAACTTTAATATTATTTTGGCAATTTACAATTAAGACTTTGGAAGAGCTAGATATTGTTTCTAATCAACATTTATCTATGGAAATGTTTTTAATTAGACTGACTCATTTAAAAGAAATGAATAAGCAAGTATTAGATATTGATGACGAAGAAGCATCTCAAAAAACTGAAAAAGTTAATTATGCCTCTTCTTTACAAACAAAAGATGATGATGATTTGTTTGGGATAAAAGACAAAGCAGAAACAATAGGTCAAATGAAAAATATTGTTCAAGAAAAAGATATAAAAATAAAAGATGAGGGGAAAGAAATTAAACTACAGACAAAACTTTTAAATTCATTTGATGATCTATTGGAATTATGTTCATCTAAAAAAGAAATTAAATTAAAATATGAATTAGAAAAGAATGTTAACCTTGTAAGTTTTGAAAACAAAAGAATAGAAATTTCTTTTAATGAAGATCTTGATAAAGATTTTATCAAAGACTTGTCTTTAAAACTTTATGAGTGGACAAACGAAAGGTGGATAATAACATTAAGTAAAACAAAGGGTCAGCCATCTAAAAAAGAAGAGGAAGTAAATTTAAAAAAAGAGTTAATTGACTCTGTAAAAAAATCTTCAATTTATAGGGATATTTTACAAAAATTTCCTGATGCTGAGCTAATTGATATTAAGCAAAGAGATAACAAAAAAAATGACTGATTTTACAAAAATTTTAAATAAAGCTAAGGAATTAGAAGCCAAAATGAAAGAGAGCCAGGAAAAAATTAAAAATATTCAGGCTGAGGGAACTTCAGGTTCCAACTCTGTAAAAGTTATACTAAATGGTGAAAACGAAATGATTAAAATAAATTTATCTGATGAAGTTATGAAAGAGGATAAAGTTATAATAGAAGACTTAATCGTAGCGGCTCACAATAATGCAAAATCAGAACTAAAGTCTAAAACATCTGAGGAACTTTCAAAATCCACAAGTGGATTTGACATTCCTGGTTTTAAATGGCCACTTTAATTCAATGCAAAATATTAGTGAAATAGATGAATTAATTAAATTAATTGCTAAGCTTCCAGGCTTAGGTCCTAAATCTGCAAAAAGAATTGTGCTAAAACTTATAAACAATAGAGATGAGTTGGTTAAACCAATGGCCAATACATTAGCCCAGGTTTATAAAAATGTAATTAGATGTCAATCTTGTGGAACTTTAAAATCAAACTCTGACGGTTGTAATAATTGTGAAAATACAAAAGAGAAATATAACAAAATATGTGTTGTTGAAGACATAGCTGACCAATGGTCTATAGAAAATTCAAATATTTTTAAAGGATATTTCCATATTCTTGGTGGAACAATTTCATCTGCTGGTCAAAGAAAAGAAGACCTTTTAATTAATTCATTGGTGGAGAGAGTTATTAGAGAAAATATAGAGGAAGTTATATTAGCCACAAGTGCAACTGTCGAAGGTCAAACAACAGCTTATTATATCCAAGATAGTCTTAAGCAAACTAAAACAAAAATAACAAAACTAGCACAAGGTCTGCCAGTTGGGGGTGAGATAGAAAGTCTGGATGATGGAACTTTATATTCTGCCTTTAAAAATAGATCGGGAATTAAAACTAATTCTGACTAGACTTTTTTAACAATCTGTTTAGATGTAGTAAAGGCTCTGTATATCCAGAAGGCTGTTCTTTTCCTTTAAAAATTAAATCACAAGCAGTTTTAAACGCAACCGATTGATCAAAATTATCAGACATCATTTCATAGCTACCTCTTCCAGATCGAGTATAAGCGCCATCATTCTTATTTTGATCATCTACAATCTTTGCCATGTTTTTCATAATTTCTATTACTTGTTCCTTAGAACAAACACCATGATGAACCCAATTAGCAATGTGTTGAGATGAAATTCTTAAAGTAGCTCGATCTTCCATTAATCCAATATTATTAATATCAGGTACCTTTGAACAACCAACGCCATGATCAATCCATCTCACAACATATCCCAATAGAGTTTGTGCAGAGTTTGCAATTTCAGAATTTATTTCATCAACAGACCAGTTTGGTCTATCAGCTACTGGAATCGTTAAAAGATCATCTAACTTTGCAGCCTGTCTTTTCTGCAATTCTTTTTGTTGATCAAAAATATTTATTTCGTGATAATGAAGAGCATGAAGAGCTGCTGCTGTAGGAGAAGGTACCCAGGCACAATTAGCTCCGGCTTTAAGATGGCCAGTTTTTTGCTCCATCATATCTTTCATCTTATCTGGCATGGCCCACATACCTTTACCAATTTGTGCTACACCTGAAAAACCACACGCAAGTCCTACATCCACATTGTTATTTTCATATGCATTAATCCATTTCGAAGACTTCATATCTCCTTTTTTTATCATTGGACCTGCTTCCATTGATGTATGCATTTCATCACCAGTTCTATCTAAAAAACCTGTATTGATAAAAAATACTCTATTTTTCAGAGTTCTGATGCACTCTTTAAGATTGGACGATGTTCTTCTTTCCTCATCCATTATTCCAATTTTACATGTGTATTTTTCCAATCCTAAAACTTCTTCAACTTTAGTAAAAATTAAATCTGTAAATGCAGTTTCATCAGGACCATGCATTTTTGGTTTAACAATATAAATGGAACCTTTTCTAGAATTACTTTTTTTTTTAATATCGTGAAGGCAAGCTGCTGAAGTTATAAAGGCATCCATAATACCTTCTGGTATTTCAGAACCATCTTTTAAAGTGATTGCTGAGTTAGTCATAAGGTGTCCAACATTTCTTATCAATAACAAACTCCTTCCATGTAGTTTTAATCCTTTTCCATCTTTAGAAATATAACTTCTGTCAGGATTTAATTTACGTTCATATGTCTTTCCATTTTTTTCGAAAGTTGATTTTAAATCACCCTTCATAAGTCCAAGCCAATTACGATAACAAATAACTTTGTCATCAGCATCAACCGCAGCAACACTATCTTCATTATCACAAATAGTTGAAACTGCAGCTTCAACAATAATATCGCTAATTTTAGCAGGATCTTGTTTAGAACTAAAAGCATTTGGATCTATAATTATTTCTATATGAAGATTATTATTTTTTAATATTATTGCTGAAGGATCATTGGCCTCTCCTCTATGACCAATAAATTTATCTTTATTTTTTAAAGATGTTTCAGCATTATCTTTTAATATTGTTAAAGAACCATTATCAATTTTAAACCCTGTAATATTATGCCATTCAAAATCTTCTAGAGGAAAATATTTTTTTAAAAAGTCTCTTCCATATTTTATAACCATTTCCCCTCTTAAAGGATCATATCTTTGATGGGCACTATCTTCAGATTGTTCAATTATGTCTGTGCCATACAAACTATCATATAAACTCATCCATCTAGCATTAGCAGCGTTCAGTGCATATCTTTCATTCATGATTGGAACTACTAATTGTGGTCCAGCAATACTAGTTATTTCTTCATCAACGTTATTTGTTTGAATTTTAAAATCTGGACCTACTTCTTTTAGATAATCAATTTCCTTTAAAAATTTTTTATATTCCTCTAAATTTATTTCATTGCCTTTATTAGCAATATGCCAATTGTCTATTTTTTTTTGTAAATCCTCTCTTATTTTTAATAGTTCTTTATTTTTTGGGGCTAGCTCATGAACTGCTTTGTCGAAGCCTTCCCAGAATTTTTCAGAAGAAATATTTGTATCTTTAAGCAATTCTTCATTAATGAAGTTAAGTAATTGATTAGAAACTGATAGATTGTGTATTTTTGTATATTGTTCTTTCATAGCACCCTTAATAATTACCCCATCTGTATTTTTGCCTGAGAGTTTTGCTCCATCGGCGAGATTTAATCTCTTTCCAGAGTGTTATGTTTTTATCGGTCCTTTTGCCTGAGAGTTTCCGGGGTGGTTGCTCCTTCGGCGCTATTTTTATTAGTCTCTCCCGATTTATTTAAGAGTACCTTTAAACAAGATTATGTCAAATATAAATTATTTAAAACATTTTATTGCCTTTTTTGTTAATTAAATATTAATAAAGTTGTTTATGAAAAATTATTTAAACTTTGAAACAGATATAAAAAATCTTGAAAATGAATTGGAAAAACTAAAGGATCCATATAATCAAGATGGGCTATCAGAAGTAGACACAAAAAAAATCTTACAATCACAAAAAGAAATAGATGAAAAGTTACAAGAGATTTATTCAAATCTAGATCCTTGGCAAACAACTTTAGTTGCAAGACATGAAGATAGACCTAAAGCAAAATTTTTTATAGATAATTTATTTGAAGATTTTATTTCATTGTCTGGAGACAGGTTTTATGGGGAAGATAAATCAGTAATAGCTGGGTTTGCAAAGTTTAATGAAAAATCAGTTTTGGTTATTGGACAAGAGAAAGGTGACACTCTTGAAACTAGGATGGAAAGAAACTTTGGAATGATGAGACCTGAGGGTTATAGAAAAACAATTAGATTAATGAATCTGGCAAACAAATTTAATATCCCAATAATTTCATTTGTTGATACCCCTGGGGCTTATCCTGGTGTTGGAGCCGAGGAAAGAGGGCAGGCAGAGGCAATCGCAAAATCAATTGAATGTTGCATGTCATTAAATGTTCCAACTTTAGCTGTTGTAATTGGTGAAGGTGGTTCAGGAGGAGCAATAGCACTAGCCTCATCTAATAAAGTTATTATGTTAGAAAATGCAATCTATTCAGTTATATCTCCAGAAGGATGTGCAACCATTTTATGGAGAGATCCAAAGAGAACCTTAGAGGCTGCAAAAGCAATGAAATTATCATCAAAAGATCTCCTTGAACTAAAGGTAATTGATGAGATCGTTGCAGAACCAATTGGTGGTGCACACCGAGATAGAGATTTAATTTTGGATAACGTTAGAAGATCAATCACAAATAATTTGAATGAATTTGAGAATATGAGTGGAGAAGAAATTTTTAGCCATAGAAAAAATAAATTTTTAAGCATTGGAAGAACAAAGGGCTTTGTAAGTCAACCAGATAATCTAAGTGCACTAAATATGAAAAAAAATAAGCTTAATAGCTTTATTGAAAAATTTTTTAACTCTAAGATTTTTTTATCAATATTTGTTGCAGCAATTGTTTTGTTTTCTTATCTGGTTTTTTTTCTATAAAGCGCCACAGCAATTTTTAAATTTTTTACCAGTGGCTTCACACTTTTCGTTTCTTGATAGTTTTTGATCTTTTTTTTGTATCAATAAACATTTGGGGTTATTCGAAATTTGCTTCTTAATAGGTTTAATTGTATTTTCACTTGGCTCTTGAACTATTTTTAGATTCATTAAAATTGTAACAAAATCAATTTTTAATTTATTTAGTAAATTTTCAAAAAGATAAAAAGCCTCTTTTTTATATTCAACCAGGGGATCTCTTTGACCATAAGACCTTAGGCCAATTACTTGTCTTAATTGTTCAAGATATTGGATATGAGATTTCCAATTTAAATCAATGCACTGAAGTAAAATTCTTTTTTCAATTTCTTTAGCTTTTTCTTCATTAAGCATATTAATTCTCTCATTTCTGGCTTCGATAAATTTAGAGTCTATCTTTTCCTTAAATTCTTTATCATTTAAATTTACAAGATTTTCAAATTCATCATCATCTACACTTTTTCCAACTAGAATTTTTAGTTGATTGTTGAATTCATTATTTTTAGTTTTTGATATTTTTTGAGATTTTAAAGAAATAAGATGATTTATAATCTCTAATAAAAATTCATCAGAATAATCAAAAACTTTTTCATTATTCATCACATTGTTTCTTTGAGAAAAAATAACGTGTCTTTGATCATTCAAAACATCATCAAATTTTAATAAGTTTTTTCTTATATCAAAGTTTCTTGCTTCAACTTTTTGTTGTGCACGCTCAAGAGCTTTATTTATCCAGGGATGATCGATACTTTCACCATCTTTTAGCCCAAGTTTTTGAAGAATATTATTCATAGACTCAGAACCAAAAATTCGCATAAGATCATCTTCTAAACTAACATAAAATATTGAGCTACCTTCATCACCTTGTCTCCCAGCTCTTCCTCTTGCTTGGTTATCGACTCTTCTTGACTCCATTCTTTCAGTACCAATTACAAATAGTCCACCAAGTGATTTAATTTTATTTTTATTTTGCAGTAATTCTTCATCAGGCTGACTACCTTTCTTACCACCCAACTGAATATCAACACCTCTTCCTGAAATACTTGTTGTAATTATAACTGAGTTCATTTTTCCAGCATTTGCAATGATTTCAGCTTCATTTTCATGATTTTTTGCATTTAATACTACATGTTTAATTTTTTTTTCATCTAATAGTTTAGAATAGATTTCAGACTTGTTGATGCTTGAAGTGAAAACTAAAATTGGCTGACCTTTTTCATGACATTCTAAAACTTTATTTATAATTGCTTTATTTTTTTCTAATTCAGTTCGAAAAATTTGATCATTCCAATCTTTTCTGATCATTTCTTTATTAGTAGGGATAACAACTACCATTAAATTATATATTTCATAAAATTCTTGAGATTCTGTTGCAGCTGTTCCTGTACATCCAGAAATTTTTTCATAAAGCTTAAAATAGTTTTGATAAGTTATTGATGCAAGGGTTTGATTTTCAGCCTGTACATCTATTCTTTCTTTTGCTTCAAGTGCTTGATGAAGTCCATCACCATATCTTCTGCCTTCTAATATTCTACCTGTCAATTCATCAATGATTTTTAAAGAGCCATCTCTTACAATATAATCTCTTCCTTTTTCAAATAAATGATTAGCCCTCAAAGATTGATTTACATGATGTACGAGACTTAAGTTTTCAGGATCATAGAAATTATTATTTTTTAATATTCCAGCATTTGAAAATATTTTTTCAACATTATTAATTCCTTCATTTGTTAATAATATATTTTTATCTTTTTCATCTATCTCATAATTTTCAGGAGTAAGTTTTTTAACTAATTTATCAATAGCAAGATATTGTTCAGTTTTATCTTCTGCAGCACCAGAAATTACAAGTGGCGTTCTAGCTTCATCAATTAAACAAGAGTCAATTTCATCAACAATTGTATACACATGTCCTCTTTGAACCATTTGGTCCTTAGAGAATTTCATATTATCTCTCAAGTAATCAAAGCCAAGCTCACTATTAGTTGCATAGGTTATGTCAAAATTATAATTCTTTTTTCTTTCATGATCATCTTGGTCATTATTAATGTATCCAGATGTTAGCCCAAGAAATTGATAGATTTCCCCCATTTCTTGCGAATCTCTTTTTGCCAAATAATCATTTACAGTAACAATGTGCACACCTTTACCGTGTAAAGCATTTAGATAAGCTGCCAAACTGATAGTTAATGTTTTTCCCTCTCCAGTTCTCATCTCAGCTATCTTGCCTTCATGAAGAACAATACCCCCTATTATTTGAACATCATAATGTCTTTCATTTCTTGTTCTTTTAGATGCCTCACGTACAAGTGCAAAAGCTTCAGGTAAAAGATCATTTATATCTTCTCCATCACTTAATCGTTTTTTAAGTTCTATTGTTTTTTTAGGAAAGTCTTCATCAGGAATGTCTTTAATATTGTCTTCAAAAGAATTAACTTTTTCAACAATCTTTGCAACTCTATCAAGCTCTTTTTGATTGCTTGATTTAATGAATTTTGAGATAAAATTTAAAGGATTAAGCATCTTATTTTTTGATATATAATTAATTACAGCTTTTAATATAAGTATTAAATAAATATTTTAAATATATGCCATTAAATTTAAAAAACTTTGTAAACTCATTAGCTTCAAGGTCAAAAATGCAAGACTTTCAAGATTTAGACCATATAGATGGAGTTTCAATTTCAACAATTTGTGCAAATTTATACAACAAACCAAGAGATGATCTGGTTATGTTTTATTTTAGAGATGGAGCAAATTATGCATCTGTTTTCACACAATCTAAAATAATATCAGAAAACATAAAATGGAACTTAAATATAAAATGTAAAAAAATAAAGTCACTTTTGGTAAACACTAGAAATGCCAATGCATTCACAGGATCTGAAGGTTATAAGGCTCTAAAAGAAATAGCAGAAGAGCTTTCAATACAGCTTTCAAAAAAACAAAATGAAGACGAAGATTTCCCCAAAAAAGTATTGGCAAATGAGATACTTTTTGGTTGCACTGGCACAATAGGTGAAAAATATCCTACAAAAAAAATAAAAAGCAATATTTCAGAATTAATAAAAAAAATTAGATACACACAGAATAAATCAATTTGGATAAAAGCAGCCTTAGGAATAATGACAACAGATTTAAAACCAAAGCTTGCAATGGAAGAGTGTAAAATTGGTGATAAAAAAATAAAGATATATGGAATTGCAAAAGGTTCAGGAATGATTTTTCCAAATATGGCTACAACACTAGGCTATATTTTTACAGATGCAGATCTTTCAAATGATGTCTTAAGCAAATTGTTAAAAAAAAATATTGATACAACATTTAATGCAATTACATGTGATGGTGATACCAGCACAAATGATATGGTTTCAATATTTTCAACTGGTAAAGTAAAAAATCCAATAATTAAGAATATTACAGATAAAAAACTTTATAATTTTGATAAAGCTTTACACTCAGTATTATTAAATTTATCCAAAAGAATAGTTGCAGATGGAGAGGGTGCTACTAAATTTATATCAATAAGTGTTTTAAAATCAAAAACTCAGAGTGATGCAAAATCTGTAGCTTTTTCCATTGCAAATTCTAATTTAGTCAAAACAGCTATTGCTGGAGAAGACCCAAACTGGGGAAGAATAATAATGGCAATTGGCAAATCAGGAATAAATTTTGATACAAATAAATTATCAATTAATTTTGGCGATATAAAAGTTGTAGAAAATGGAAAAATTTTTAGTAATTATAATGAAAGTCAAGTTGCAACATACATGAAGAGCTCATCAATAGATATCTCGATAAGCCTGAATTCAGGATCAAAATATTTCACAGCTTACACTATGGATTTAACAAAAAAATATATAGAAATTAATGCCGATTATAGAAGTTAATTTAATATTGAATTAAATAGTTATGTTATTATCTATATAGCATGATCAAATATAAGCTTGTATGTAAAGATTGTGAAATAACTTTTGATAGTTGGTTTTCAACCTCTAAAGAGTATGAAAAACTCAAAAAGAAAAAATTTCTCAATTGTCATATTTGCAACTCACTAAATGTTGAAAAGACTTTGATGTCACCGAATATACTAATGTCCAAAAAAGATGTTGGTATTGATACATCAAGCCAAAAATATAAAGATATCAAAAAAACAATAAATAAATATCAAGATTTTATAAAAAAAAATTTTCAATATGTTGGTGAAAATTTTGCTTATGAGGCTAGATCTATCCACTATAAAGATAAAAAATTTTCAAAGGAATTTATGGCACTGCTACAAAGGAAGATATAAAGGAATTGAGAGAAGAGGGAATAGAGGCCGAGGTAATTCCCTGGATAAAAGAAAATACTAATTAAGTTTTAATAAATTTTGTAATATAATTAACTGAAGTATCATCACTGACCTTCCAGCTATTATTTAATATATTAAATTGCATACCATCTAATTTTTTTAACAATAGTTTATTTCTTTTTGAAATCTCTGTTAAATCCTCAGGCTTTACAAATTTTTCCCAATCATGTGTCCCTATTGGAAGCCATTTTAAAACATATTCAGCACCAATAATTGCAAAAATATATGATTTTAATGTTTTATTTAATGTAGCAACAAACATTATACCGTTTTTTTTTAATAATTTAGAACTCTCTTTAATAAAAAAATCTATATCATTAACATGTTCAACTATTTCCATATTTAAAATTACATCAAATTTATTTGTAGTTTTTAATTTTTCAGGTGAACTAACTCTATAATCAATTTTAAGTTTATTTTTTTTTGCATGAAATTTAGCGACTTCTATATTTTGTTTCGAAGCATCTATCGCAGTTACATCAGCACCCAATCTTCGCATTGGCTCAGATAACAAGCCACCCCCACAACCAATGTCTAACAGTTTAATATTCTTTAAAGGTTTATCTAAGTCTTTAATTTTGAAATCTTTAATAATATTTTCTTTTATATATTTAATTCTTATAGGATTAAAATTGTGCAAAGGTTTAAATTTTCCATCAGGATTCCACCATTCTTCTGCAATTCTTGAAAATTTTTCTATTTCTTTTTTATTTATTGAATTCATAATAGATGACTTGTGGACATAACAATTAAGATGTATTTTATCAAATAAAAATTAAACAAAATTATCAATGAAAATTGTAGTATTAAAGTTTGGCGGAACGTCTGTTGGAAATATAGATAGAATTAAAAAAGTAGCAAAAATAATTGCTTCATATAAAAGAAAAAAACTTAATGTTATTGTGGTTTCTTCTGCAATGAGTGGAACCACTAATGATCTTATTAGAAAAACAGAAGAATTAAGCAATAATTTTGACTCTGCAGAGTATGATGTTTTACTTTCATCAGGTGAGCAAGCTGCATGTGCATTAATTGCTGGCAGACTTAAACATTTAGGTTTGAAAGCAAGATCATGGATGTCTTGGCAACTTCCAATAATTACTGAAGGTCCTTATAGCGCTTCACGAATAAGTAAAATCAATAAAACTAAAATACTAACTTTTATGAAAACAGGTGGTATTCCTATCATAACTGGTTTTCAGGGAATTAATTTAGATAGTAGAATAACAACACTTGGCAGAGGAGGAACAGATGCTTCAGCCATAATGCTTGCAAAATTCTTCAATGCAGATGCATGTGATATTTATACTGATGTAGATGGTGTCTATACAACAGATCCAAGAAATCATTCAAAAGCAAAAAAGATCTCTAAAATTTCATACGATGAGATGTTAGAGATGGCATCACTTGGGGCAAAGGTTATGCAGCCAACTTCAGTACAAGATGCTAAATTAAATAATATAAATTTTTCAGTAAAATCATCTTTTGAAAAAAAAAGAGGAACATTAATTACAGGAACTAAAAAAATATTTAGTAATCAAATAATTACAGGAATTACATCTACAAAAAATGATGCAAAGGTTACAATAGTAGGTGTTAAAGATAAACCAGGTGTAGCTGCAGCTGTTTTTAAACCATTATCACTAAATCAAATTAATGTTGATATGGTTGTTCAAAATATATCATTAAATGGAAAAGAAACAGATCTAACATTTACCATTAAATCTGAGGATTTGAAAAAGACTGAAAAAATAATTAAAAAAAATAAAAGAATTTCTTTTAGAAAATTCTCATATGATAATAATGTTTCGAAGGTTTCCATTGTTGGTGTGGGCATGATTACTACTCCTGGAATTACTTATCGAATGTTTCAAGCATTAGCTTCTAAAAAAATTAATATTATGGTCATTTCAACATCTGAAATTAAAATCTCAGTTTTAATTTCTAATAAACAGATAAAAAAAGCTGTAGCAGCACTTCATAAAGAATTTAAATTAGATTAATTAATGAGCCTTAGACCATTTAGAGATATCCATCGAAAAAAAACTAAAGTCATCAATGTAGGTGAAGTTAAGGTTGGTGGAGATAATCCTATATCTGTTCAATCAATGACCAATACTTTAACGACAGATATTAAGGCCACCATAAAACAAATAAATGATATTCATGAAGAGGGAGCTGATCTTGTAAGAGTTTCTTGCCCAGATCAAGAATCTTCAATGGCACTTAAAGAAATTACCAAACATGTTTCTGTACCCATTATAGCCGACATTCACTTTCATTATAAAAGAGCAATAGAAGCAGCTGAAAATGGAGCAAAATGTTTAAGAATTAATCCAGGAAATATTGGAGACAAATTAAAAATTCACGATGTTTTAAGTGCTGCCAAAAATAATGGTTGTTCCATTCGAATTGGTGTCAATGCCGGATCTCTTGAAAAAGATATTCTAGATAAATATAAAGAACCATGTCCAGAAGCTTTAGTTGAAAGTGCTCAAAGAAATATAAAAATATTAGAAGATCAAGATTTTTTTAATTTTAAGATTAGTGTTAAGTCTTCAGATATCTTTTTATCTATGGCGGCATACCGACAACTCTCAAAAGTTACAGATTATCCTTTGCATTTAGGAATTACCGAAGCAGGTGGTTTTGTTTCGGGAAGTATTAAATCATCTATAGGCCTAGGTTCACTTTTATTAGATGGTATAGGTGATACTATAAGGATATCTCTTTCCGATGACCCAGTTAAAGAAATTAAAATAGGCAATGAAATACTTAAATCATTAAATTTGAGAAATAGGGGAGTAAAGATTATTTCTTGTCCATCTTGCGCAAGACAGGCATTTCAAGTAATTGATACAGTCAAAACCTTAGAAGAAAAACTTTCACATATAAAAACTCCTCTAACTTTATCAATTATTGGATGTGTGGTTAATGGACCGGGTGAGGCTGCGATGACTGATATAGGAATAACTGGTGGTGGCAAAGGAAACAATATGCTTTATTTATCTGGCATTCAAAGTGAAAAAGTTTTATCAGAAGATATAATATCAAGAGTTGTTAAAGAAGTTGAAAAAAAAGCTGCTGAACTTGATAAAAAATTATAATGATACCTCTAAAAACAATTGAAGATTTAATCTCTAAACATTCTGCTTTGGAAAAAGAATTGTCAACTGGTGAAGTTGATAAAAAACTATTTGCTGAAAAATCTAAAGAGTACTCTGATTTAAATGATGTAATTGATGATGCTAAAAAATATTTTTCATATGAAGTAGAAAGAAAAGATTTAGAAAAAATTCTAGAAGATCCAAGTAGTGATAACGAATTTATAGGAATGGCAGAAAAAGAGTTGAAAGATCTTAAGTCAGAAAATGAAACAATTGAAAAAAAATTAAAATTATTTTTATTACCAAAAGACGAAGCTGATAAAAAAAATGCTATTATAGAAATTAGAGCTGGTACAGGTGGTCTAGAGGCTAGTTTATTTGCTTCAGATCTTTTTAAGATGTATGAAAAAGTTAGTAATAAAAAAAAATGGGAATTAGAATTAATTAGTATGTCTCAGAGTGAAGCGGGAGGTCTTAAAGAAGTTATCGCCTCTATTAGAGGAAAGAATATATACTCAACTCTAAAGTATGAGAGTGGAGTACACCGTGTTCAAAGAGTGCCAGATACAGAAACACAAGGAAGAGTTCATACTTCTGCTGCAACAGTAGCCGTCTTACCAGAAGCTGAAGAAGTTGATGTAAAAATCAATGATTCCGATTTGAGAATTGATGTCTTTAGAGCCGGAGGACCAGGGGGACAATCTGTTAATACAACTGATAGTGCAGTGAGAATAACCCATATTCCAACAGGTTTATCAGTTTCTCAACAGGATGAAAAATCTCAACATAAAAATAAAGCTAAAGGAATGAAAATTTTAAGATCGAGACTTTATGATTTAGAAAGATCAAGAATAGATCAAGAAAGATCGCAGGATAGAAAAAGTAAAATAGGTACTGGAGACAGATCAGAGAGAATTAGAACTTATAATTTTCCTCAAGGAAGGGTTACTGATCATCGTATCAATTTAACACTACATAAACTTGAAGAATTTTTAGAAGGAGAAGCTTTTGATGAAATGATTGAAACTTTAACTCTCCAAGCACAGGAAGAAAAACTAAGCAATCTTACATAGAAATGAATATAGAAAATATTCTAATTGAGGGAACCAATACTTTAAAGCAAAGTGGTGTGTCAAATCCACAGCTAGATTGTGAAATTTTATTATCTAACTCAATTAATAAAGATAAAAAATATATCATCCTAAATCCGAAACAAATTTTAAATGATGGGCAATTAAGTGATTTTAAGAGTCTTATTGAAAAAAGAAAAAAAGGAGAACCCATAGCTTATTTGATAAATAAAAAAGAATTTTGGAATAATGAATTTTTTGTTAATAAGGATGTTTTAATTCCAAGACCAGATACAGAATTAATAGTTGAAGAGGTATTAAAAATATATTCAAAAAATACTCATCTTCAAGTTTTAGACATAGGAACAGGATCAGGATGTATCTTGTTATCAATATTAAAAGAAAGAAAATATTTCTATGGAACAGGAATAGATATTTCTAAAAAAAGCATAAATGTGAGTAAATTCAATGCAAAAAAGCTAAATTTAGAAAATAGGGTTAAATTTTTTCACTCTAGTGTTGACAATTTCACTGCAGGCAAATATGATCTTATTGTTTCAAATCCTCCTTATATTGAATTAGTAAGTTTAAAATATTTGGAAAAAGATATTGTTAATTTTGAACCAAAATTAGCTTTGAGTGGTGGATTTGATGGTTTTTCAAAAATCAGAAAAGTTATTAATAAAGCAAACTGTCTGATAAAGAAAAATGGTAAATTTATTTTAGAGATAGGTTTTAATCAAAAAAATAAAGTTAAAGAAATATTAAAACAAGAGGGTTTTTATATAAATAAAGCTGTAAGAGACTATGGCAATAATGATCGCTGCATAATCAGCACTAAAATATAAATTAAAAATATAATTATGGTAACATTTAGAAGTAATAATACAAATAACAACAGAAGACCTCCATTTAGAAATAATAATAACAGAAGACCCTCGTTTAGAAATAACAATGAAGGATCAAAATTTTCTAATAATGATAATTTTCAAAGAAAAGTTCCAGGTAGAAACAATCATAATGCTGTTAAACTAATTGAAAAATACAATGATTTAGCAAGAGAAGCTCTAGCCAATGAGGATAAGATTTTATCTGAAAATTATTTTCAACATGCTGATCACTTTACAAGAGTTCAAAATGAACAAGAAAGTCTTAGAATGGCAAGAGTAAATTCATCTCCAACAGAGGTGGTAAAGCCTATTACACCAGCAGATCAGATTGTAAAAGAAGCTAAAATAGAAGCACCCATTGTTAAAAAAGACACTCAAGAGACAGAATTAAAAAAGCCTTCAAAAACAATTGAGAAAAAAATCGTAGAAAAAAAATCTGCAGCAGTTTAATTCAAGCCAATAATAAGCTCTGACTTTAAAACATCTAATTTAATTCGTGTAACCTCAAACAATTCTCTATTTTTACCTTTAAGAGTTTTTCCAGAAGGTAGCTTTAGTTTTTGTGAATTAATTTTTTTTCCATTTTCTATAACTTCATAATGTAAATGGGGTCCAGTAGATTTTCCTGTTGAGCCAACATAGCCAATTATTTGACCCTGCTTAACTCTGACACCTTCTTTAATCCCTCGTGCAAAGTTTTTCATATGAGCATAAATAGTTTCATATGTTGAGTTATGTTTTATTTTTACACAGTTTCCACCACCACCACACCATCTTGCTCTAGTAACAACACCACTTCCTGACGCCATAATAGGTGTGCCCATTGGTGCTGCAAAATCTGTTCCTCTATGCATTTTATTATAACCATCTATTGGATGTTTTCTCATTCCAAAAGCAGAGGAAAGTCTTGCACCATTAATAGGAGTTTTCATTAAAGCTTTTTCAACACTCTTTCCATTTTGATCATAGTGTCCTTCATTTCCTTTTTTATCAAAATAATATAAAGAATTATTTACTCCACTAAGTTTTAAATCTGCAAAAATAATATTTCCAGTTTCAAACACTTTTCCATTATCATCCTCAAATACTTCATACATAATTTGAAAATTATCATTTTTTCTAATGTCTCTTTGAAAATCTACCTGAAAGCCATAGATCCTTGCAAACTCAATTATTATGTTGGGTTGAACATTAAGATCAATGGCAGTTTTATACAAACTTTGTAAAATCTTTCCTTCTTTAAAGATAATTTTTTTATTTAAGTTTGTAATAATTTTTTTTTTGTCAAATTTATCTGTATCTAAATTTCTAGTTAACAAAATTTTTTCAGTTCTAGATACAGGGAATAAAAAAGATGTAATTTTTTTATTATTTGATTGATCAATTGTAAACTTTATATCAAGATTACTTTTTAGATTGCTTAAGTTATAATCTGAACTTAAACTTTTTTTGATATCTAAAATTTCTTTACTTGGAATAGAATAGTTATTTAATATTTTATCAAATGTTTCACCACTAGATATTTTATGATCAATACTTTTATATCTAGGTTTAAGATTATTAAAAATTTGCTTTAAGCTTTTTTGAAAATAAATATTATTTA
>CALSSS010000005.1:0-110929 GCA_943789075.1 uncultured Candidatus Pelagibacter sp.
TTTACAAATTAAATCAGATATTGATGATCTTATGATCTTTTTTATTACTAAATCTGGTTTTTTAAAATCTATAAAATGATTTCCTTGAATATATGTGTCTATTGATACTACTAACTCATGTTTTTTATCAAAAAAAACATCATCATTAAGGTTTAAAGAACCAATTGTCTTTTTAGAAAGTTTTTGAAAATAATTTTTAATTAAATCAAATTCATGCATTAGTATTTCTTATTTTTTTGGCAATTTTATCTAATATTGCATTCAAATATTTAGTTTGGGAGTCCTCTAAAAAAAAATTTGAAGCATCTAAATATTCCTTGATTATAATTTTTTTAGAGATTTTAGGCTTATAAAGAAATTCAAATATAGCAGCCTTAACAATGACCTGAAAAACTTTATCCATATTTGACAATTCAAGATCTTCACTTAAATAATTTCTGACCTCTTCTTTAATTACATCATCTCTTTCAATTGTACCAAGCACCACATCTTTAATAGATTTTTTAAATCTGTGTTTTGAAAAAGTTATATCTTCATCATCATTAAAAAATTTACCATAGAGTTTTTGAATAATTATAACTCTAGGATTTTGATTTGGGTTATATGGAGTTCTCATCCTTATTGGGAAAGGACAGATATTACAGCTAGAGCTGCTTCTCTTCCCTTTTTCTTCCTAGCTATAGCTTGACGCATATTGAGACAAGTAATAATTCCATTACCAATGGGTTTTTTGTTTTCTACAGATAGTTTCATTATTGCATCAGTTGAAGAATGAGAAATAAAGTCAAAATGAGGAGTTTGTCCTTTAATCACACAACCAAGAGCTAAAAAAGCATCATACTTCTTAATATTCTTTGAAATGGTAACTGGTATTTCAAAGACACCTGGAACATTGATAATTTTTATTAAACTAGATTTGGGCAGTGCGCTCTTCGCACTACTTAATAAACCTTTTGATATATCTTTATAATAATCTGCAATAACTATTAAATATTTTTTTTTCATTAAATGATTTCCTGTTTAATAATCTTTATATCATAACCCTCTAAACCAATAACTTTTTTAAGAGATTTAGTTATTAATATCATATTTTTAATCTTTAAATCTTTAATTATTTGAGCTCCAATACCATAATTCCTTATAAGTTTATCATTTCCCTTTTTATAAAAATCTTTGTTCTTATAATCCTTGAGTGTTTGTGTAACAGATTTTAAATTTGTATCTTTTATAAAAACTAAAACACAGTTATTGAATTTCTTAAAATAATTTAACGTTTTATCAAATGAATTTGGCAATTGTTGATTGATTAAATAATTTTGAACTACGTTAGATGAAATTACTCTAACTCTTGGTATTATCCCTTTTTTAATATTACCTTTAATTAGAGCAAAGTGTTCAGATCCATCTAAAAGATTTTCATAAATTCTAATTTTATATTTTTGATTTTTAATTTTAATATCAGATTGTTTTTTAAGTTTAATTAGTTTTTCTTTTTTTAAACGATAAGCAATAAGGTCTTCAATTTTACCTATCTTTAAATTATGTTTTTTTGCAAAATTAAATAAATCTTGACCTTTAGCCATTGTGCCATCTTCATTCATTATTTCACAAATAACTGCAGAGTTATTTTTTTTTGCAAGTTTTGAAATATCAACAGAGGCTTCTGTATGACCAGCTCTTACTAAAACACCCCCATCTTTAGCAATAATTGGAAAAACATGTCCTGGTGAAACAATGTCTTTCTTATTTACATTTTTCTTTGAAGCAATTTTAATTGTCTTTGCTCTATCTTTTGCTGAAATTCCAGTTGTTATTCCTTTTTTTGCTTCAATAGAAATTGTAAAGGCAGTTTTATTCCTTGATTGATTTATTGGTGACATCAAAGATAAATTTAACCGTTTTGCTTGTATACTATCTAGTGCTAGACAAATTAATCCACGACCATATTTTGCCATAAAATTTATATTTTTAGCACTTGAGTCACTGGTTGATATTATTAAGTCTCCTTCATTTTCTCTTTTCTCATCATCAACTAAGATGAACATACCACCCTTCTTTGCGATATTAATTATACTTTCAATGGATGCATAATTATTTTTTTTCATTAAAATAATTTCTAACGTATTTAGATAGGATATCTATCTCTATATTAACTAAGCTGCTCTTTTTTAATGAAGATAAATTGGTTAGTTTAAAGGTGTGTGGAATAACCCAAACTTGAAAACCTTTTTTGGTTACCTTGGAAATTGTTAAAGAAATTCCATTTATACATATAGAGGCTTTATCAATTAGATTTGCTCTTTCTTTTTTAACAATTTCAAAATCAAATAAATACGATTTATCAATTTTTTTAATACTCTGTATTTTACCTACTGCATCAATGTGGCCTTGGCAAATATGTCCTGATATTTTTTGACCAAATCTTAAAGGAAGTTCAAGATTAATTTTATCATTTATTTTTAAGAATTTAAATTTTGATCTTTGTATGGTTTCATCAGAAAGATAAAATTCCATTATTTTATTTTTAATATTAATTAATGTTAAGCAAACACCATCACAAGCAACTGATACACCTAGATCTTTACGTGTTAGCTTTAAATCAGCTTTTACAAAAATATTAATACCTTTTGATCTTTTTTCAAATTTAGTAATTAAACCTTGATTAAAAATTATTCCATTAAACATAATATTATTTGTAAAGTGTAATTACATCTTTGCCTAATTTTTTTTTAATTTTCAATTTATTTTTATAATTTTTCTTTAATTCATTAAGAAAACTAAACTCTTTATGGTTAACTAACTTTGATAAAGTTTTAGCACATTTGTATAAATAAAATTCATTAAATAATTTTTTTTTAATAATGTGTTTAGAAAGATCATTTCCCCCTTCAACTAATAAATTTCTGCAGCCAAGGACATAGAGTTTCATTAAAATTGATTTAATATCAAAGTTATCTTTATTTAATTTACTTTTGATTAAAGTTATGCCTCTTTTTTTTAACATTAATTTCATCTCAGCTTTGGCGTTATGATAAAAAATTATAGTATTTTTTTTATTAGCTGTTTTAAAAATGTATGAATTTTTTTTAATTTCTAAATTTTTATCTAAAATTATTCTTTTAGGTGAAAATTTATTCAAACCTTCTAGTCTGCAATTAAGTTTTGGGTTATCTTTATTTAAAGTTTTGGAGGAAATCATTAACGAATCATTTTTATATCTAAGATAATGTGTAAATTTATCAGTATGAATATCTGAAATTCTTTTTGTATCTTTGCTATATATCAAATTATTTCTAGAAATTGCAATTTTACCAGTAACATAAGGAAGGTTATTTTTTCTATTAAAGAAATAAGGTGTATAAAATTTATTAATTTCTTTTTTGAGTAAATTTTTTTTTACTAAAACATTTTTTGACTTAAGAATTTTTAAAGTTTTACCTTTAACTTTTTTATCAATATCTTCAACTCCATACACAACTTCTTTAATTTTATTTTTAATTATAATATTTGTGCACGGAGGAGTTTTTCCATAATGACTACAAGGTTCAAGGGTCACATACATTTTTGAGCCTTCCAAATTTTCATGTGAATTTTTAATGGCATTAAATTCGGCATGAGGTGCTACCTTTAAAACCTGTTTGACCAATTGAAAGTATTTCATTATTTTTAACAATTACACAACCTACAGAAGGATTAATTCCAGTTAGTCCATGACGAGCTTTTGCCAATTTCAAGGCAAGCTCCATAAAAATTTTATCTTTGATTGAAAATTTATCTTTTTTTGTAGACATCTAATTTGTCCACGAATTGTACAAAATCTTTTTCTTCTCTAAAATTTCTATAAACAGAAGCAAATCTTACGTAAGCAACAGGGTCGAGCTCTTTTAAACCTTCCATAACCATAGTTCCAATAGTAGTAGATGAAATTTCACTTTGACCAAGCTCCTCAAGTGATCGAGAAATTTTACTTATAAATTTTTCTGCTGTTTCAGTATCAATAGGTCTTTTTTTAAGAGCAATAAAAATAGATTTTGATAATTTATCTCTATCAAATGAAGATTTTCTTCCATTTTTTTTAACAACCATAATTTCTCTAAATTGCACTCTTTCAAAAGTTGTAAATCTTGCACCACACACACAAAGCCTTCTTCTTCTTATGGCTGTGCCATCTTCAGTTGGTCTTGAGTCTACTACTGAGGTTTCACCTTTTTTACAAATTGAACAAATCATTATTTTAAATTTTTATATATTGGAAAGTGAGATGTAAGTTCTATTACTTCATTTCTAACTTCTTCTTCAATTTTGCTATTATCTCAGGGTTTTCAGACAAACCTTTTACAACTTTAGTTATTAGTTCACCTACTTTCTCAAACTCTTTTAATCCAAAACCTCTAGTTGTTGCGGCTTGAGTACCCAGTCTTATTCCAGAAGTAATCATTGGCTTTTCTGAATCGAAAGGTATTCCATTTTTGTTACAGGTAATATTAGCATTTGAAAGGCTTTCAGCAGCAGCATTACCTTTTACATTGAAAGGTCTTAGATCAACTAACATTAAGTGTGTATCTGTTCCACCAGAATAAATCTTAAAACCATTATTCTTAAGTGTCTCTGATAAAATTTTGGCATTAGCTAAAACTGATTTGATATAATCTTTGAAATCTGGTCTTAATGCTTCTAAAAAACCAGCAGCCTTTGCAGCAATGACATGCATCAATGGTCCACCTTGATAACCAGGGAATACTGCTGTGTTAAATTTTTTTGCTAGGTCTTCATGATTAGTTAAAATAATTCCACCTCTAGCACTTCTGAAAACTTTATGAGTTGTTGAAGTTACTACATGCGCGTGTTCACATGGGTTAGGGTACCCTTTGCCGGCAACTAAACCTGAAAAATGAGCCATATCCACCATCAAATATGCCCCTACTTTATCAGCAATCGCTCTAAATCTTTTAAAATCGATTACTCTAGAGTAAGCGCTACCACCACAAATTATAAGTTTTGGTTTATGTTCTAATGCAAGTTTTTCAACATTATCATAATCAATAAGTTCAGACTCTTTATCAACATCATACCCTATTGGATTAAACCATTTACCTGACATTGAAATTTTTAACCCATGAGTAATGTGTCCACCAGAATTTAAACTCATTCCCATAAATGTATCACCAGGATTTAATAGAGCTAAAAATACAGCTCCATTTGCTTGAGCCCCAGAATGTGGTTGGGCATTTGCAAATTTACAATCAAAAAGTTTCTTTAATCTTTCTATGGCTAAATTTTCTGCAACATCAACATGCTCACATCCATTGTAGTATCTTTTTCCAGGATACCCTTCTGCATATTTGTTTGTTAATACAGAGCCTTGCGCCTCTAAAACAGCTTGAGAAACTATATTTTCAGAAGCAATTAGTTCTATATGTTGTTGTTGTCTTTTTAACTCATCACTTATGGCTTTATGTAATTCTGGATCAGTTTCAGATAAACTGTCTTCAAAAAAGCTTTTATAATTTTTATTTAAATAGTTTTTTTCACTAGACATAATTAAATCTTTTTAATTCTTTTTGCGTGTCTTCCACCTTCAAACTTTGTATTTAAAAAAATGCTAACGCAATTTAAAGCATTTTTTTTAGTAAGAAGTCTTGATCCTAATGTAATGATATTTGCATTATTATGCAATCTTGATAATTTTGTAGATTTTGAATTATAGCACTGTGCAGCACGAATATTTTTATGTCTATTAGCAGCAATATTCATTCCCATACCAGACCCACAAACTAAAATACCCACATGTTTGTTACTAATCTTAACTTTTTTAGCGACCTTATGAGCAAAATCAGGATAATCTACCCTACCATCGTTAAATGGACCTAAATCAACTATCTTTATATTTTTTTTATCTAAGTAATTTTTGATTAATTCTTTTAATTTAAACCCAGCATGATCAGATGATATGAATATTTTTTTCAAACTAATTAAATTTATGATCTAAAACACAAGCAACTAAATGGATACGATCTTCTTCACCACCATTAAATGCATTATGATATTTTGTATTATTTGTAATCCAAACAGAACCATCAGCTGGTAAATGCTTTGCAACATTATCAATGACCATTATTGATCCTGGGTTAGTAATAATTGGTATATGCAATCTAGGCTCAGGGTCTCTATGCCAACTTAATGTTGATCTTGGTTGTTTTAATAATACTCTTACTCTTCCAAGCTTATACTTAGATGAAAGCACATCAAAAACTTCCTTAAAATAAGTATCTTTAAATTCATCGATAAATTCTGAATATGCAGACTCGTCGATAGTTACATCTCTAACAACTTCCTTGCCTGTTGCATCCGGTTTAGTCCAAAAAACACCTCTGGCTTTATGACCTTTAATAGAGTCTGGATCACCAGGAATTTGAGTTAGAGATATTGCTCCAAAGTTACTAATCTCTTCAGGACCATCAAATTTTTTTATTTTTAAAATTTCACTATATGCCTTTTGAAGTTCAGTAATATCAAATTTAATTTCCTGTTTTTGAAAATCATTAAAATTTAATGTCATAATATTTATTAGTTACTCTTTTTAGAATATATTTGTATAATACATTTGTCGCATTTTATAAATATAATAAAAACATGATAACAGGAAGCTATCCAAACCTAAGGCTTAGACGTAGTAGAAAGAATGATTGGTCTAGAAGACTTATTCAGGAAAACAGCCTATCTTCAAGTGACTTTATTTTACCAATATTTCTTATTGATGGAAAAAATAAGAAACAATCCATAAAAACTATGCCTGGAGTTTTTAGGTATTCTATAGATAAAATTGGTCATATTGTTGATAAAGCCATTAAGAATAAAATACCTATGGTTGCGTTATTTCCATACACAAATTCAAAGTTAAAAAATGAAATTGGCACCGAAGCGTTAAATGAGGACAATTTAGTTTGTAGAGCTATCCAATATATTAAAAAAAGATACAGAAATGAAATTGGTATTATGTGTGATGTAGCTTTAGATCCCTACACTTCCCATGGTCATGATGGTCTTATAAAATCTGGCTATATATTAAATGATGAAACAAATGAAATTTTAATTAATCAATCCTTATTGCAATCCGAAATGGGATGTGATGTGCTAGCACCTTCAGACATGATGGATGGTAGGATTGGAAAAATAAGAAAAGCATTGATAAAAATGGTTATCAGATTAGTTCAAATTCTTTCATATGCAGTAAAATATGCATCAAGTTTTTATGGACCTTTCAGAGATGCGGTTGGATCAAGAGGACTTCTAAAAGGAGATAAAAAGACCTATCAAATGGATTTTCGAAACAGTAATGAAGCCTTAAGAGAGGTTGCCCTAGATATAAAGGAAGGAGCAGATATGGTAATGGTGAAACCAGGAATGCCCTACCTTGATATTATAAAATCAGTAAAAGATAATTTCAAAATTCCAGTTTTAGCTTATCAAGTTTCAGGAGAATATAGCTTACTCACAAATAGTATTAATAAACGTTTAATAGATAAAAACTCAATATTAGAAAGCTTGATCTCATTTAAGAGAGCTGGCGCAAATGCAATAGTCAGTTATTATGCTGACAGAATAAATGAAATAATACTTTAAGGCTATTTTAATAAATTTATAAAATGACTTCTTGAAACGGGTAAATTTAAATTATTTGGTTTCAATATACTTTTTTCAAGATAATCACTAAGAAGCTTAAAACCTTTTAATAAATTTTTTAAATCAATATTTTTTGTATTTTGATCTATCAAAAAGTTTGGAATAAATTTTTTTTCTGAAGATGATTTTACAAAATAATTAATTTCTCCTTCTATAACTTCTTTTTCAACCATTTTTTTAAGTTCAAGATCATAACCAAGTAATTTTAATAACTTTAATTCCCAAAAAATATATTCTTCAATCCAATTATCATGAGTTAATAAATCAAAAAATTCATCTATTAAAATGTAAATGTCATTATTTGATTGAGCTTCAGCTGTTAAAAGTTTTACAAGATGCATAGCAGAAGTTATGCAGCAAAGTTTTATACTATTATCAAAATAAATTGGCGTAGTAGCTTTAACAATTTCTACTTTAAAATAACCAATTCTATTTGAACTTTTGGAATTATAATTAACATGAATTTTATTGCCAATCTGTAAATAATTTTTAATTTTTTTTGAAGTTCCACCAAAAATAATACCAGAAATTTTTCCATAATTTTCAGTAAATACCTCTGCTATAATGGAATTTTCATTGTATCGATTTTTAGATAACAAATATCCTTTATCATCCCAATTCATTTTTTAAAAATACTCTCAAAACATAAGGTTGCAGCGTTCTGTTCAGCATCTTTTTTAGATGAACCATCTGCTGTAAAAATTCTAGTATTTTTTAATTTCACAGAGACTTTAAATAATGGTTTATGACGAGGCCCTGTATTTGATATTAATCTATAGATAGGTAAAGTTTTAAACATCTTTAAAGAATATTCTTGAAGTTTAGTTTTGGCATCAATTTCAGTTACCACACTTGCATTAATATGCTCATTCCACAAATTTAGAATAAATTTTTCAACAAAATTAATACCTTTATCTAAATAAATCGCACCTATTAAAGCTTCTAAGCAATCAGCTATAACTTTGTCTTCAATTACAATTTTTTTATTTTTTGGATTAAATACCAAAATATATTTTTGTAATTCAATTTTTTTTGCAATTTCTAAGCATTTTCTTTTATTAACTAGAGATGCAAATTTTTTATCCAATATTCCTTCACGCTCATCTGGATAGATTTCTAATAATTTTTTTGCAATAACTAACCCTAAAACTCTATCACCTAAAAATTCAATTTTTTCATTATTATTCAAAGAGTCATAGCTTTTATGAGTAAGACTTTTTATTAAAATTTTAGGATCATAAAATTTTAACTTTAATTTCTTTTCTAAGATTGTTGAAGATATTTTCATTAATTAATAGTTTTAAAAAAACGATCGAACCTAATAGTTTTGTGCCATTTCCAAAAAGAAAAGATACTTGCAATTCTAAAATCAGATGAAAAAAAAATAAATTGTGCCTTACCAACTAGATTATCTTCATGAACATATCCAACACTTGTTAAATATCTACTATCTTTAGAACAATCTCGATTGTCTCCAAGGAAAAAGTAATGTTTTGGTGGAACTATAAATACATCAGAATTTTGAAAACTATAATTTTTTAAATAAACGGTATTATGTATTGCACCATTTGGTAATTTTTCTTCAAACTTAATAACATCTATAGTTTGATTGCCACAATAAATTATATCATTCTTTGGAACCCTTGATTTAAAAATTTGATTATTATTAAGAAATAAATCACCATTTATGAATTGAATATTATCTCCAGGTAATCCTATTAATCTTTTGATATAATCTGTTCTATTGTCAGCAGGGGTTTTAAAAACAATAACATCACCTACTTCAGGTTTTTGTGAAAATATTCTGCCATCGAGTATTGGTGGACTAAATGGAAAAGAATGTTTGCTATAACCATAAGAATATTTGGTAACAAATAATCTATCCCCAACCAATAAAGTAGGTTCCATAGAAGATGAGGGTATATAAAAAGGTTGTATAAAAAAAGATCTAATAATAATCGCAATGATTAAGGCATAAAAAATTGTTTTAACATTTTCAATTATAAAGTTTTTACTTATCATTATTTATTTTTTTGTAAAATTACGTATGCTATAGAATATTTTTTTTCATCAGAAATTGATAGAAAGAAATTAAATGAAGATGTTTTGAATTGATCTTTAACAATATTTTTTATTTTATTTGTAATTACAAAAGAAGGTTTACCTAATTTATCATTAATAATTGATATATCTTTAAAGTTAAGATTTTCTCTAAAGCCAGTACCAATCGATTTGGCTAAAGCTTCTTTAGCAGCAAATCTTTTTGCATAATATGCTTTTTTATTTCTAATTTTTTTAGCAATAAGTATTTCTGAGTTAGAAAATATTCTTTTAATAAAATTTTATTTTTTATCAATTTATTAAATCTTGTGATATCAACTATATCAACACCTATACCAAGTATTTTCATGGTTATTTATTTATTATTTTTCTAAAAGATTTAATCGTTTTTTTTAAACCATGAGTGACAGATTCACCAATTATAAAATGTCCAATATTGAATTCTGTAATTTCTTTAATTTTTGTTAATATTGCAGTTGTTTTATAGTCAAGACCGTGACCCGCATGGATTTCAAGACCAAAATTTTTACCAAACTTAGAACATTTTTTAATTTTTATTAGTTCTTTTTTATAGTCTTTATTTTTTTTAATTAAATCTGAAATTTTTCCAGTATGTATTTCAACACAATCAGCATTTAATTCTTTTGCACTTTGAATATCTTTTAAATTTGGATCTATAAATAGACTGGTTCTAATATTTGCTTTATTAAATAATGAAATTACTTTTTTAATTTTAGTTCTATTTTTATTTAAATTTAAACCACCTTCTGTAGTTATCTCTTTTCTTTTCTCTGGAACAATGCAAATATAATTGGGTTTATTTTTTAATGCTATCTTTACTATTTCATCATTTAAAGAAATTTCCAGGTTAGTAATTATTTTTTTATCTTTACAGATTTCTAAAACATCTTGATCATTTATGTGCCTTCTATCTTCTCTTAAATGTATTGTAACTGAATCTGCACCACATTTGCTAACATGTTTTGCTATCAATAATGGATTTGGATGGTTTGAGCCTCTTGCATTTCTAATTGTTGCAACATGATCTATGTTTACACCCAATTTTTTCATTTTATAAATCTACTTCCTGGCACTGTTATGGGTGTATTTTTAAGAAATTCAGGAAGTTTATTTTTTTTAAAAGTTGGAACATCAATTTTCATATGAGAAATAATTTCTTTTTTTATTTTTAAAGATTTTTTTGTTGATCTATCAATAATGGTAGCAAAACCAACAAGTTTTGCTCCTGGTCTAGTAATTAGATTTACACACTCTAAACTGGATTTTCCTGTTGTTATAACATCTTCAATAATTAATACTTTAGAACCTTTTTTAATATTAAAGCCTCTTCTCAAAGTAAATTTACCGTTAACTCTCTCACAAAATATAGTTTCTTTTTTTAAAATTTTACCTATTTCATAACCAATAATTACCCCACCCATCGCTGGAGCTAAAATTAAATCTATATATTTAAATTTTTTTTTAATCTTTTGGGCCAATGATTTACAAATAGAATTAGCTAAATTTGGAAAACTTAACAGTTTTGCACATTGAATATATTTAGATGAATGCAGTCCAGAAGAAAGTACGAAATGTCCCTCAAGTAAAGCGTTAGTTTTTTTTAAAATATTTAAAGATTTTTTGTGTGAAAGCATTTCTTTTTTCCTCATGTCTTATGATTTTAAACTTAATATTCTTTTGTTTTAGTTCGCTAATAAAATTTGTAAAGTTTTTCAGGTCTCTAATTATCAAATGGAACTTAAAGTTAATATAATATTGTGTTTTTTCATGCATCTCAACATTAGATATGTTTAATCTGTGATTACCTAGTAATGTTGTAATTTCACCTAGTTTGCCTGGTTGATCTGGTAAAGATATCCATAATGTAGTGTTATATTTCTTTATTCTTTCTTCTTTTTGTTCACCTTTCGAATGCCAATATCTTCTTATTGCTGCTCTAGCTTTTCCTGTTTTAGTAACTGGTATCCAGTGAAGTGAAGGTGATTTATTTTTTGAAGTTATTATATTAACAACATCTCCATTATGAAGAATACTTTGTAGTTCACTATCATTTCCATTTATTTGACAGCTAATAGCATTATCACCAATTTTTGTGTGAACCGCATAAGCAAAATCAATTGGAGTTGCGCCCTTTGGCAATTTTATTACTGAACCTTTGGGTGTGAAGCAAAAAACATTTTCCTGAAACATTTGAAGTTTAGTATACTCATAGAAATGTTCAGGATTTTCATTTTTATCAATAATTTCTACTAAATCTGCTAACCAATCATATTCTTTCCAAGTAAGTGAGTTAAATTTTTCAGAAGATTTATATTTCCAGTGAGATGCAATACCTCTTTCAGCAAATTCATGCATTTCCATAGTTCTAATTTGAATTTCTATAGGTCTTTTATTTGGTCCAATTACAGCTGTGTGTAATGATTTATAGTGATTAATTTTTGGTGAAGAAATATAATCTTTAAATTTTCCAGGTATACAGTTCCAATGTTGGTGAAATATTCCAAGTGCTTGATAACAATCATCTCACTAGGCAATATAACCCTAAAACCTATTATATCTGTAATTTGCTCAAGGGATATTCTTTTTTTTTGTACTTTTCTCCAAATTGAAAAAGGAGTTTTTTCTCTTCCAAAAATCTTAGCTTTAATGTCATGATCATTTAAAAGTTCTGTAATTTGTATAGAAATTGATTTAAAGTTATTTACTTTATCTTCACGAATTTCATCTAATCTTTTTTTGATAAGTTCTCTTGCTTTATTATTTAAAACTTTAAAAGATAAATCTTCCAATTCATCTCTTATTCTGTGCATGCCCATTCTATCAGCTAATGGTCCATAGATCTCCATAGTTTCCTTAGCAATTCTTTCTTTTTTTTCAATTTTGCTAATAGCATCAATCGTTCTCATATTATGTAAACGATCCGCAAGTTTTACTAATAAAACTCTAATATCTTTAGAGGTAGCTAAAATTAATTTTCTAAAATTCTCAGCTTTTGAACTAGAGTTTGCTTGATTTTCAAAAACAGAAATTTTGGTTACACCCTCAACTAAATCCGCAATTTCTTGTCCAAACTCTTTCTTGATATTTTCATATGTAGCATGTGTGTCTTCAATTGTGTCATGAAGTAATCCAGTAACAATTGTAGCGCTATCTAATTCTAAATCGCTAAGTATAGAAGCAACAGCTATTGGATGATTTGAATAGGGATCGCCTGATGCACGTTTTTGATTTTCATGCGCTTTAACAGCGTATTGGTATGCTTTATTTAATTTTTCAGGATTTAAAAACTTATTATAATTTTTGACTTTATTTATAAGTTCTTCAGAATTAAGCATAGGTTATTATAACACTAATTTATATTTGTTTAATAGATCTAAGGTTTTTTACTGGCAAACTATAGACTAAATTAACAATATTTTTACCAGATTTTGGATCTTTCCACTTTTTATCTATTTCAAATAAAGGCAATAAAACAAAACTTCTCATTTTCATTCTAGGGTGTGGAATAAAAAGGTTTTCTTCAATAAAATTTAATACTTTTTTGTCATAATCAATAATGTCAATATCACATGTTCTTGGAGCATTCTTTTTGTTCTTGATCTACCTAATTTTTTTTCAATTAATTTACAATATTTCAATAATTCAAGAGGGTTAAGTGTAGTTTTAACCTTAATGACTACATTTATATATTTTGGCAACAGTGGATCTGGCCATGAGTTAGATAGATAATATGATGAGGTTTTAACTATTTTTATTCTATTTTTTTCTAATTCAAATTTAGCTAAATTAATATTGTTAATTTTGTTACCTAGATTTGATCCGATTGCCAAATATGAATGTTTAACTCGATTTTCTAATATGTCTGGCTTTTTCACGATTCCAATCTCTGTTTTTTTTAGTAGCTCTTTTGTCAAATTGCTTTTTACCTTTTGCAACTGCTATCTCAATTTTAGCTTTACCCTTTTTAAAATACATTTTTGTTGGAACAAGAGTTAGTCCATCTCTTTGCATTTTACCAATTAGTTTATTAATTTCTTTTCTATTTAATAATAATTTTCTTTCATCTGTGGGATTATGATTAGAATAACTTGCTTGTTTAAATGCTGAGATGTGTGAATTAATCAAAACAATTTCTCCACTTTTTTCAACAGCATAAGAGTCTGCTATATTTATTTTGCCTTCTCTAATTGATTTTATTTCAGAGCCTTTGAGAACAATTCCAGCTTCAATTAATTCCTCGAAAAAATAATTAAAACTTGCTTTTCTATTTAAGCAAATAATTTTTAAACCAGAATTGGTTTTTTTATTCATTAGAGTAATTTTGCAGATACTAGAGCTTTTTTTACAGATATTTTTAGTTGTGTCAGTAACTTTAACCAATGGCAATCTTACATCGTCCTCACATAAGCCTAAAAGTTTAGCTGCATGCTTAACTGGACTTGGATTGCTTTCAACAAACATTGAGCTATGAACAGGTTGTAAAATTTTATCTAATTTAACAGCTTCAAGTTTACTTTCTGCATTATCTAACTTTGATGCCTTCTGAAAATCTGAGCATAACTTAGGTGCAATATTTGCAGTTACACTTATTGAACCAATACCACCTCTGTTATTAAACTCTAAAGCATTATCATCATTACCTGTAAGTTGAATAAAATCATTTCCCATCTTATCTTTTTGTTGGTTAACTCTTTCTAAATCACCTGTAGCGTCTTTAACGCCAACAATATTTTTCAATTCAAACAATCTAGCCATTGTATCAACAGACATATCGATTACAGATCTTCCAGGAATATTATAAATTATAATTGGTATTCCACATTTATCATTTATCGCTTTATAGTGTTGAAATAGTCCCTCTTGCGTAGGTTTATTGTAATAAGGTGTAACCACCAATGCCGCATCAGCACCTGCTTTTTCTGCATGCGTTGTGAGTGAAATTGCTTCTTCTGTAGAATTAGAACCGGTTCCAGCTATTACTATAGTTTTACCATTGCTCTCTTTAACGCATAAATCGATTACTTTTTGATGTTCATTATGACTTAAAGTTGGAGATTCACCCGTTGTACCTGCTGGTACCAATCCATTTGTGCCATTAGAAATTTGAAAATGTATAAGCTTAATATAAGCATCTATATCTAGCTCATTATTTTTAAACGGGGTGATTAAAGCAACATTTGATCCTTTGAACATAAATACTTATAACATAGTTTAAAGATTCATTTACTAAATTTATGGTTAAAAATACTTTATTTTTTATAAAATTATTTTTGTTATTATTGTCAATAATAAGCAATTCTTATGCTGCTGAAGTTACAATATTACCCTTAAAAAAACCTATATTAGATGAAAAAACAAAAAATGAAAAAATTTCCCAGAGTATAATAAAACCAAAATCTAAACCTACAAAAATTCAATTAAATAAAGATAAAGTTGCAAAAGTTGTTGATAAAAAGATTAATTATTCAATTCCAAAGAGCAAACCTTTAATAGTAAAAAAGATAAAACCCTCGGTTAAAAATACTTCTAAATATTATAGTCAAAAAGATTTCGCCATAGCAAAAAAATCTATTCAGGCAATGGAAAAAAGTCAGTGGTCATCAGCTTTGTCAATTTCTAAAAAAGCAAAAGACAAATCTATATATAATTTTGTTCAATGGAGACATTTATTAACTTCAGGAAATCAAGCAACTTTTTATGATTATTTAGTTTTTTTAAAGAATAATGATGACTATCCTCGAATAAACAGAATTAGATATTTAGCAGAAGAAAAACTTTCTACAGAAAAAATTTCACCCAAGAAAATCATTGATTGGTTTAATTCGAAGGAACCATTAAGCGGTTATGGTGAACTAATATTAGGAGAAAGTTTTATTCAAACTGGAAATATTGAAAAAGGAGTTTCATTGATAAAAAAAGGTTGGATCACAGCCAAACTTTCAAGATCTCAAATGAAAAAATTGAACAAAAAATATAAAAAATATCTTAATTCAACAGACTATGTAAAAAGGGCTGATTATTTAGCCTGGGAAAATAAATATTGGGATTTAAAAAGAATGCTTACTTATCTGCCAAAAGATTATCAATTACTTTATACAGCTAGACAAATTTTAATGAGTAAATCTTATGGTGTAGACAATGCAATTAAAAATGTTCCACAAAAATTTAAAAATGATGCTGGTTTAAATCATGATCGACTTAAATGGAGAAGAAAAAGAGGAAGAATTGATAGCTCTCTAGAGATTATATTTTCAATTAAAAATGATAAAGATTATCTTGTGAGACCTGACAAATGGTGGGTTGAAAGAGCTATAATGACAAGAGCTCTAATTTATAAAGATAAATATGAAACAGCATACAAAGTTGCAAGTCAACATTCTCTTGATCCAGGTCCTGAATTTGCTGAAGCTGAATGGATAAGTGGATGGATTGCATTAAGTTTTTTAGATGATCCAATTTTAGCAATTGATCACTTCAATAATTTTTACCAAAATGTAAGTTATCCTATAAGTCTATCTAGAGGTGCATATTGGCTTGGTAGAGCTTATGAAAAAATTGGTGATAAAAAACAATCAGAAGATTGGTATAAGGAGGCAACTAAATATCTAACCACATACTACGGTCAATTAGCTTTTTTAAAAATTAGTCCCAATGAAAAATTTGAACTTGAAGAACAACAGATTGTTGAGGATGAATATAGAAAATATTTTAAAAAAAAAGAACTTGTTAAAATTAGTTATCTTTTAGATGAATTAGATAAAGATAAATATACTAAAAATATCTTAAGACATCTAGCAAATGATAATATTAAGAGTGGAAGTGAGGTTTTGGCTGCAGAACTTGCAACAAATATCTCAAGATATGATTTTGCTATACAAGTTTCAAAGATAGCCTCATATGAAAAGAGATTTCATAATACTTACAACTATCCAATAATAAGTGTGCCTCAATACGTGAATGGAAGAAAAATTCCTGAAACTGCTTTTATACTATCACTTATAAGACAAGAAAGTGAATTTGATATGAGAGCTAATAGTCATGTTGGTGCTCAAGGGTTGATGCAGCTAATGCCTTACACTGCAAAACTAGTTGCAAAACAAGCAAAGCTCCCCTACTCAAAGTCTCGGTTAACCTCTGACCCAGAATATAATATCAATTTAGGATCTCATTATATCGCAGGGTTAATACTTGATTATGATGGAGCTTACCCGTTTGCAACAGCAGCTTACAATGCTGGACCTAAAAGAGTTAAACACTGGAAAAAAATTAATAAAGATCCGCAAAAAAAACAGATTGATTTTGTTGATTGGGTTGAATTAATTCCATTCAAGGAAACTAGGAATTATGTTCAGCGTGTAATGGAAAACTATAATGTTTACAGATACATTTTAGAAAAAAAACCTATAGAAATGAAAGATTTTTTTAAGGATCAACCACTATTCTAATGGCGGAAGAGGAGGGATTCGAACCCTCGGTACAAGTTTCCCCGCACGGTCATTTAGCAAACGACTGGTTTCAGCCTCTCACCCACTCTTCCACAGATTAACGATATAGCTGATTGTATTGAATATTCAATATTTATAAAGTAATTATTATTAATTATATGAAAAACAACTATTCAATATTTTCTTTAGTTAAAAATGCTTTTTCCTACCATGAAAATTGGCAAAAGGCGTGGAAAGACCCTGCTCCAAAAAAAGAGTACGATGCAATAATTATTGGAGGTGGTGGTCATGGTCTTGCAACAGCATATTATTTAGCAAAAAAACATAATATGAAAAATATTGCAGTTGTTGAAAAAGGATGGATTGGTGGTGGAAACACAGGAAGAAACACAACTATTATAAGATCAAATTATTTATGGGACGCAAGTGCTGGCCTTTATGATCATGCTTTAAAACTATGGGAAGGTCTTTCACAAGAAATAAATTATAACGTAATGTTTAGTCAAAGAGGTGTGATGAATCTGGCTCACAATCTTCAAGATATTAGAGATTTAAAAAGAAGAACTCATGCAAATAGATTAAATGGAATTGATGCTGTTTATTTAAGTACTGAAGAAGTTAAAAAATTTTGTCCAATCATAAACACTTCTCCTGACATACGTTATCCTGTATTAGGTGGAACATTACAAAGAAGAGCTGGGACAGCTAGACACGATGCTGTTGCGTGGGGTTATGCGCGTGGTGCAGATGAAATGGGTGTCGATATAATTCAAAATTGTGAAGTAAAAGGTATTAAAAGAAATGGTGATGAAGTTGAAGGTATAGAAACTTCAAAAGGATTTATTAAAGCTAAAAAAATTGGCGTAGTTGCTGCAGGTCACTCAAGCGTACTTGCAAATATGGCTGGTTTACGTTTGCCCTTAGAGAGCAAACCTCTTCAAGCTTTAGTGTCTGAGCCTGTTAAACCAATCATTGATACAGTTGTGATGTCTAATGCTGTACATGCTTATGTTAGCCAATCTGACAAGGGTGAACTTGTAATTGGTGCAGGTACAGACGATTATGTTTCGTATTCACAAAAAGGAAGTCATGATATTGTTGAAGGAACTTTAAACGCTATTTTAGAACTTTATCCCATTTTTAGTAGAATGCGTATGCTTAGACAATGGGGTGGTATTGTTGATATTTGTCCAGATGCAAGTCCCATAATAAGTAAGACTACTATAAAAGGTCTTTATTTTAACTGTGGTTGGGGCACTGGTGGATTTAAAGCAACACCTGGGTCAGGTGATCTATTTGCTCATACAATAGCTAATGATGAACCTCATAAATTAAATGCTGCATTTAATCTAAACAGATTTGTTAGTGGGGATCTTGTAGATGAGCATGGTGCAGCGGCGGTAGCTCATTAATGTTTTTAATTACTTGTCCCTTTTGTGGAGAAAGAGAGCAAAGCGAGTTTAAAGCTGGTGGAGAAGCTCATATTGAAAGACCAAAACAACCTACAGAATTAAGTGATGATGAGTGGGCAGAATATCTCTTCATGAGAAAAAATATTAAAGGTGTACAATTTGAAAGATGGAACCATGCCCACGGATGTCGAAAATGGTTTAACATGGTACGTGATACTTCCAATGATGAAATAAAAGCCGTTTATAAAATGGGTGAAAAACCACCATCAATTTAATTTTATATGCAAAAAAAGTTAAGAGTAAAAACTAGTAATTTTATTGATGAAACAACAAAGATTGCTTTTAAGTTCAATAATAAAACTTACTATGGATTTAAAGGAGATACATTAGCTTCAGCCCTCCTTTCAAATGATGTTCATTTAGTTGGAAGAAGTTTTAAATATCACAGACCAAGGGGAATAATGACAGCTGGGTCAGAAGAACCAAGCGCAATTGTTCAAGTTAATAAAAACACAGCATTCACAGAACCAAATGTCAGAGCGACTGAAGTTGAAATTTATGAAGGTCTAGAGGCTACAAGCCAAAATTGTTGGCCAAGTGTCAACTTTGATATAGGTGGCATAAATAATTTTATATCTCCCCTTCTACCTGCAGGATTTTATTATAAGACTTTTATGTGGCCTGCTAATTTTTGGGAAAAATATGAGTTTTTAATCAGACATTCGGCAGGACTAGGTAAATCACCAACTAAACCTGATCCGGATATTTATGAGCATAAATATATTCATTGTGATGTTCTTGTAATTGGTGCTGGCGTTGCGGGAATTTTAGCTGCAAAGACTGCTGCAAAAAATAATCTAAAAACATTATTGCTTGATGAAAAAAATGAACTTGGTGGTGCTACAATCTATCAAAATACAGATCATATTAAGATAAATAATCAAAATTCATCAATCTGGTTAGAGAATGAAATAAATGATTTAAAAAAAATTGATAATTTAGAAATTAAAACAAGAACAAGTGTGGCGGCTTATCATGGATATAATTATTTATTAGCAAGAGAAAATTTAACAGATCATCTTCCTCATTCAGATAAAAGAAATAAAGTAAGACAAAGGTTGTTAAAGATAAGAGCTAAAAAAGTTATTGTTGCAACAGGAGCATTAGAAAGACCATTAATATTTAATAACAATGATAGACCTGGCATTATGCTTGCATCAGCTGTTAAAAAATATGCTGATTATTATGGTGTAGCAACTGGTCAAAAAAATATCTTCTTTACTAATAATGACACAGCCTATGAGGCTGCAATTTCTTTGATAAAAAAGGGAATTAATGTAGATGCAATAATCGATATTAGAGAAAAATCTAATACAGAATTTACAAAAGAAGCTCAAAATCTAGGAGTTAAAATATATAACTCTTATACTGTAGTGGATACCGAGGGTTATAAAAGAATTAATAAGATTACAATAATGAAACTATCTAAAGATGGACAATCATTTAGCGGTTCTGACAAAATTATATTGGATTGTGATTGTTTGTCTATTGCAGGTGGATGGACACCAGCAGTACATCTTTTTACTCAATCAGGTGGTAAATTAAAATTTAGAGATAAAGATCAGGTTTTTATACCAAATAAATACCCTTCTGATCAAATAAGTATTGGATCTTGTAATGGTGATTTTGAAATTGATGATGTAATAACCAGCTCTGTAAAATCTATAAAAGAATTTTTAAATATAAACGAAACTGAATATGACAATTTAGAAATAAAATGTCCTAAAGATAAAGATTTTAGAAATATTTGGTTACTTCCTTCTGATAAAATTTTAGGAAAGACCAAACCCTTTGTTGATTATCAAAATGATGCAACAGCAAAAGATATTAAACTTGCTCTAAGGGAGGGCTTCAGGTCAATTGAGCATGTAAAAAGATATACAACAACAGGGATGGGTACGGATCAAGGTAAACTTGGTAATATGCATGCGCTTGGTATTATTGCAGAAACTGCAGGTGTAAAAATGGGTGAACTTGGAACGACAACTTTTAGGCCTCCCTACACTCCTTTAACATTTGGAACAATTGTTGGACGAAATGTTGGTGAATTTTTTGATACATTTAGAAGAACGCCTATGAACGATTGGCATATAGAAAATAAGGCTGAATTTGAAAACGTAGGTCAGTGGAAAAGAGCTTGGTACTATCCAAAAAATAATGAAACCATGCATGAAGCCGTACAAAGAGAAAGTAAAGCAGCAAGAGAGAGTGCAGGCATATTAGACGCTTCAACACTTGGTAAAATTGATATTCAAGGAACGGACGCTTCTGAATTTTTAAATAGAGTTTACACAAATGCATGGTCAAAACTTGCTATTGGAAAATGTCGTTATGGTTTAATGCTCAATGAAGATGGTATGGTTTATGATGATGGTGTTACAACTAGACTAGATGAAAATCATTATATAATGACAACCACAACTGGGGGCGCAGCAAATGTACTTGGAAAATTAGAAGATTATCTTCAAACCGAATGGCCTGAACTAGATGTTTACCTATCATCGGTAACTGATCATTATGCAACAGCTAGTATCTGTGGACCAAATAGTAAAAAGATTTTAAAAAAATTAGCACCAGATCTTGATCTTTCTGATGAAAATTTTCCTCATATGTCATTCAAGAATGTCAAAATAGATAATATTAAATGTAGAATTATGCGTATTAGTTTTACGGGTGAACATAGTTATGAAATCAATATTCAGGCAAATTACGGTGAAGCTTTATGGAAAAAATGTATGGAGGCCGGTGAAGAGTTCAACATTACACCTTATGGCACTGAGACGATGCACTTATTAAGAGCGGAAAAAGGATTTATTATTGTTGGTCAAGATACCGATGCAACGATGACACCTATAGACCTACAAATGGACTGGATTGTTAGTAAGAAAAAATATGACTTTATTGGAAAAAGATCTTTGTATAGATCAGACACTATGAGAGAGGACCGTAAACAACTGGTTGGTCTATTAACAGATAATCCATCAGAGGTATTGGAAGAAGGTGCTCAAATAGTAGCTAATATAAATCAAAAACCAGTTGAAATGTTAGGTCATGTTACTTCAAGTTATTATAGTCCCAATCTAAATAAATCAATTGCACTAGCTGTAGTTAGGGGTGGAAAAAATATGCTTGGTCAAAAATTATTTATTCCAATGGAAAACAAAAATATTAACGTCACAATTGTTAACCCTGTTTTTTTTGACAAAGAAAATGAAAGGTTAAATGCTTAATTATAAAACATCTATTAAAGGTGATATCGCTTATTCTGATTTAGAAATAAAAGAAATTAAACCTATAATGAAACTAATCATAAGAGGCAAAACAAAAGAATTTATGACGGCAATTGGAAAAAATCTCAATATGCTTTTACCGACAGAAGCTAATACTTCTACTTCAACTGAAAAGTTAACTGCTTTTTGGTTAAGCCCTGATGAATGGATGTTAATATCAAATGAAACTGTAAGTGAAGACAATAATACTTATGAAGTTGAAGATGAGTTAATTAGAAATATATCAAAAGTTAAATTGGGTGCAGTGACTGATGTAAGTGATCAGTTTGTAATGCTAAATATTAAGGGTAGTAAGGTTTTTGATTTACTAGCAACAGGCTCGCCTTTTAACTTTAATAATTTTAAAACGAAAAAAGGTTTGGTTGTTCAAACGATTCTAGCTCATATTGATGTTATTATTCACCATAAAGAGATAAATAATGTGGATTTATTCATTAGGCGCTCTTTTTCCCAACATTTACACTCCTGGATGAGTGATAGTGCGTCAAGGTTATAACCTTACACACATTAATTTTCATATATATTTAGATTATGAAAAAAATACTCCTTGTGGTGCTATTAGCACTTTTACCCTTCTCACTTAACGCAGAATCTAAACTTGATCAGATTTTATCTTCTGGTGAATTAAAAGTTGGAACTACAGGTGACTGGGATCCAATGACTCTGAAAGATCCTGCTACAAATAAGTATAAAGGATTTGATATTGATGTAATGAGTGAACTAGCTAAAGATATGGGTGTTAAAATTAAATTTGTACCTACAGAATGGAAAACTATAGTTTCTGGAATTACTGCAGGAAGATATGATATTTCTACAAGTGTTACGAAAACACCAAAAAGAGCAGAAGTAGCTGGATTTACTGACACATATTATAAATATGGAACTGTACCATTGGTGCTTAAAAAGAATTTAAAAAAATATTCGACATGGGATTCATTGAACAACAGTAATGTTACTATTGCAACAACACTAGGAACTTCACAAGAAGAAAAAGCAAAGGAGTTTTTTCCAAAATCAAATCTAAGATCTGTTGAAGCGCCAGCAAGAGATTTTCAAGAAGTTTTAGCTGGAAGAGCAGATGGAAATATTACAAGCTCTACTGAGGCAAATAAATTAGTTATTACATATCCTGAGCTAGCTATTGTTCCTGATGGAGAAAAAAATCCTGCTTTTTTAGCTATGATGGTTAATAAAAATGATAAAGTTTGGAATGATTATGTAAATAAGTGGATTAAAGATAAAAAATCCTCTGGTTTCTTTGATAAACTTTTAGCAAAATATAATTTAAAAAGCTTATAAAGATTAGATAATATTCTTTAATCAATTATAATTTAAAAGTGAAAAATTTAATTTTTTTACTTTTATTTATAACTCTTACTTCTTGTAGTGGCCAAGAATTAGGCTGGTTTATTCTTTCACCCAATAATGTTGAAGGGTTAACAAATCTTAAATTTTTATTAAGTGGTTTAACTACAACAATTTATATTTCAGTAGTATCTATAATCATATCTGCAATATTAGGGTTTATTGTTGCAATTCCATCTTTAGCTAAAAATAGATTTTTAACATACATAAATGTTTGCTATGTAGAAATTGTAAGAGCTATACCCCTGCTTGTTTTAATTTTATGGATTTATTATGGACTTCCAATAATGACAGGAATAAGTTTTAGTCCCTTTGTATCTGGAATAATTGCACTTGCGATAAGTGAGAGTGCTTTTCAAGCAGAAATATTTAGAGCTGGTATAAACTCAATAAAAAAATCTCAGTGGGAAGCAGGGTCAACACTTGGATTAACTTTTTATCAAAGGTTAAGATTAGTCATCCTTCCTCAGGCAATTAAAAATATCTTACCTGCATTAGGCAATCAATTTGTATATGTATTAAAGATGTCTTCACTAGTTTCAATTATTGGTATTGGTGACTTAACAAGAAAGGCTAATGAATTAGTTGTGTCTACTTATAGACCATTAGAAATTTATACCTTCTTAATATTAGAATATTTAGTTTTGATCTTAATTGTCTCATTTTTTGTAAGAAAGTTTGAAAATCGCCTCAAAAGAGATGGTAATAATTAAGAATTAAGACTGTTAAAAAAAAGTAATCTTTAGGTTTAATTTTTTTTAGATTTTCTATAATCCCAAGGATAATCAAAACTCATAGACCACATGCCAATTTTATTTATTCTTGCATAGTCTTCATCTGCTATAAATTTTTTTGAATACTTTCTATAAGCAAAAGCATAACCCTTTCTTACAAGATAACTTGATAGACTTTCTTTGTTTACAAAGCATTCAGCCAAGCTTCTTTTGTATTGATCTTGTCCCTCTACTAATACACTCAACAGTATTATTTCCTATTTTATCAATAAGTATCTGCCTTGCGGTAACTCCACAGGGGTCACTAACACCAGCTTTCACACATGTTTGTTTTAATTCTGGAGTATCAATACCAGTAAATCTGATCTTTTCTCCATTAAGATGAATTGTATCTCCATCAACTATTTTAATAATTTGAGACTTAACTTGATTGTATGTTAAAAAAAATATTATTAAACTTATGCTAATAAGTAAAATGGCTTTTCTTTTGTTTAAAAACATTATTTAAAAAATATCCAATAAATATAATTACTGCAATACCCATAAACCAGTTTGTTGCCATGATTGTATAAAAAATGTCTGCATAATCACCACCTCTAATATTAATTACATACCATAAAGACAAAAACGGAAAAGCTGTTAATCTCAAAATACTAAGGTAGAGACTAAAAATTGGTTTTTTAAGAGCCTGAAATACTGCTGTGGTAATAAAAAATACAGGATAAATTGGTGCAATTAAAGCAGCAATTTTTAGATAAATGGCTCCATGATAAATGGCTTCTTGGTTTTCTGTGAATAAAGAAACAAAGAATTCTGCTCCAAAAAACAAAATTACACCTGCAGCAGCCATAAAAGAACATCCAAAGGTTAAAGCTTTGGTATAAAGTTCACGAATACGATTGTACTTTTTTGCACCAAAGTTTTGTCCACCAATTGAAAGGACAGCTGTATTTAATCCAATTACAGGAAGTAAAAAAACTTGTTCTACTCTTAAAGCCGCACCATAACCAGCAGCTGCAAGATCTCCAAACTGTCCAATAAAATACAATATATTAAAGATACCCACACCAATAAAAAGCATACTAATCATAATTGGAGTAGCTTGCATGAACAATTCTCTTAGAAGAATAAACTTAGGTATAAAACAATTTATTGATAAATATTTTTTTAATTTACAAGAATTGATTTTGTAAGCTAAATAAATAGTTCCAATTGTTTGAGATATGACAGTTGCAATAGCAAGTCCCCCTATTCCAAATGCAGGGATAATTCCATATCCCCAAATAAACAAAGGGTTTAAAAAAATGTTTAAAAAGAAACTAAAAATAAGTACATTTCTGTAACTCTTGGTATCACCCTGCGCATTCAAAGCTCCATTTAAAGAGATTTGAATCATCACAATAAACGTTCCATAAAAAATGATATCTAAATACTCTCTAGTTAAAGCAATACCTGTTGCATCAGATCCCATAACACTTAAAAGAAAATCAGCAGCGTTTAGTCCAAATAAAGTTACAATGATTGAAGTAACTAATGCAAAAATTATTGATTGAGCGATAAATAATGAAGCTTTATTTATTTTTTTTTCACCTAAAAGATTACCAATACATGAATTTGTTGCAGCCCCAATACCAACACCAACGGCAATAATTACAAAATATATTGGAAATGATTTAGCTATAGCACTTATAGCTTCAGCAGAAATTCTTCCTGCAAACCATGTATCAACTAAATTATAGAAAGTTTGAAATAAAGAACCTACACTAGCAGGTATCGTTACTTTTTGAAGTAGTGACCAAATTGGATCTTTTGTTAAGTTAATAGCTTTAGACAAATGATTTTCCTATTTAAATTCTTTTTGGAATTTATGCTTTGAACCAGCCTTTTTAGCAAGGTTTATTTGACTTTGTCTCATTCTAAATCTTTCTTTCTGAACGATTGTCAAACTATCATGACAATTTGGGCAAGAAACACCTTCTTCATACTTTTTAGACTTTTTATCTTTTGGAGAGACAGGTTTTCTACATCCACTACACATTGAATAACTGCCAACCTTTAATCCATGTTTAACACTAATTCGGTTATCAAAAACAAAGCATTCACCATTCCATAGACTTTCTTTTTTTTTAATATTTTTTAAATAATTTAAAATTCCACCTTTCAATTGATAAACATTTTTAAAACCTTTTTTTTCTAAAAATACTGTAGCTTTCTCACATCTAATTCCACCAGTACAAAACATCGCTATTGGCTTTGTTTTTTTTAACTTATTTAGGTATTTTGGAAATTCTCTAAAATTAGCAACATCAGGATTAACTGATCTTTTAAAGGTACCTACATTATATTCAAATGGTTTTCTTGAGTCTAAAACTAATGTGTTTTTATCATTAATTAACTTATTCCATTTTTTAGGATCTACATGATTATCTTTCTTATTTTTTGATGACAAAGAAAGACCCATGGGAACTACTTCTTTTTTAATTTTTACTTTTGGTTTGTGAAACGGTTGAAATTTACTTTTTGAAATATTTTCACTATCAAACTTTTTAAAATTTAAAATCTTTTTAATCTTGGTAATAGTTGACTTTAGATCGTTAGCTTTTCCTGAGATTGTTGCATTTACACCTTCACTCGCTATAATTATTGTTCCTCGGATATTTTTTTTTATTAAATAATTCTGAAGTAAAACCTTATTTTTTTTTAATGAGGTAAGTTTTTTAAATTTGTAAAATCCAAATACATCAAACATTACAACACTCTACAAACAGTCATTCCATCACCTAATGGTACAATGATTTGTTCCACTCTATTATCTTTTGCAACATAATCATTAAAGTCTCTAATATTTACAGTGAATTTATCTAAATTATTCTCATCTGCAACTTCACCGTGCCACAAAACATTATCTACAATAACCAATCCACCTTTATTCACTAGTTTTAAAGATCTTTCGTAATATTCTTTATAATTCATTTTATCAGCATCAATAAAAACCATATCGAATTTATTATTCTTTAATTCTTCCAAACTATCTAATGCAGGCTTAACAATTGTTTGAATTTTATTATCCAGATTAGCTTTCTTAAAAAAACTTACTGCAATCTTGTTGGTCTCTTCATTTTTATCAAGAGCTATAAGTTTACCATTCTCTGGTAATGCTAATGCAATTGAAAGCGCACTTAACCCAGTAAAAGTACCAATCTCAAGAACATTTCTAATGTTAGAGGTTTTTATAATTAAATGAAGAAAATGACATTGAGATGTTGCTACTTGCATTCTCTTAACGTCTCCAAGTGTATTATTATAATCGATGATTTCTTGCTGGATGGGATTTAACTTTAAACTAAAATTATTTATATATTTTTCAAGCTTTTCAGTAATTCTAATTGCTTTACCCATGGTATTTTAAGTCCTTTGTGTCTACCTATTATAAGACTATTGAAGTTTTTTCTTTAATATTTCGTTTATTAGCTGTGGATTAGCTTTACCACCAGAAACCTTCATTGCCTGTCCTACAAAGAAACCAAATAGTTTTTCTTTACCCTGTTTATATTCAATAGCTTTTTCTCTATTGGTATCAATTATTTTATCTATTAACGCTTCTAAAGCTTTTGGGTCACTTTCTTGTTTTAAACCTTTTTCTTCAACAATTATTTGAGGATCTTTATCATTATCTATCATTAATTCAAAAATTGACTTGGCTATTTTTCCAGAAATAGTTCCATTTTTAATTAAGTTGATAAGTTTAGCTAAATTTTTTGCACTTACTGGACTTTCTGAAATTTCCAAGTTTTTATTATTTAGAACTGCAAATAATTCACCAGTAATCCAATTAACTGCTAACTTCATATCTTTGTTCTTGCCCATTTTGGCAACAACTTCCTCAAAATATTTTGCTATATCAATGTCAGACACTAATATTGTAGCTTCATAAGCAGAGATTTTAAATTCATCAATAAATCTTTTTTTCTTATCATCAGGAAGTTCTGGAATATTACTTTTAAGTTTTTCAATAAATTCATCTGATACTTCTAATGGTAATAAATCTGGGTCTGGAAAATATCTATAATCATGAGCATCTTCTTTTGATCTCATTGATCTAGTCTCATTCTTTTTAGTGTCAAACAATCTTGTTTCTTGATCAATTGATTTTCCTTCTTCAATTAAATCAACCTGTCTATTTGCTTCATAATTTATTGCCATTTGCATAAATTTAATTGAATTTACATTTTTAATTTCACAACGTGTCCCTAGTTCTTTAGAATCTTTCAATCGTACAGAAACATTTACATCTGCTCTTAAAGAACCTTCTTGCATGTTTCCATCACAAGTACCTAAGTACCTCATAATTGATCTTAGCTTTTTAATATAAGCACTCACCTCATCGGGTGATCTTAAATCAGGTTTGCTCACAATTTCCATTAATGCTACTCCTGATCTATTTAAATCTACTAATGTATTTTGTGGATCCATATCATGTATACTTTTTCCAGCGTCTTGCTCTAAATGAAGTCTTTCTATACCAACTTCTTTTTGACCATCTGGCATATCAAGTATTACTGTGCCCTCACCTACTATGGGATATTTAAACTGAGAAATTTGATACCCTTGAGGAAGATCTGCATAAAAATAATTTTTTCGATCAAAAACTGATCTTTTATTAATTTGAGCTTTTAATCCAATGCCAGTTTTAATTGCTTGTTGAACACAAAATTCATTAATAACCGGTAACATTCCAGGAAAGGCAGCATCTACTAAACTTACTTGTGTATTGGGTTCAGCTCCAAAAGTTGTTGATGATGATGAAAATAATTTGGAATTTGAGGTTACTTGCGCATGGACTTCAAGACCAATGACTACCTCATAGATGTTGTCTCCTCTTTCAACTAGATATTCTGATTTATCTTTTGACATTTACTTAATCCACCAATCAGTAATATTATTTTTAAATTGAATTTTTTCTTCCATTGCATAAGCAATGTTTAATATTTTTTGTTCATCAAAGGCTTTTCCAATAATTTGAAGTCCTAACGGGTAACCCTTTAGCATCCAAACCTGCTGGTATAGAAATTGCAGGTAAACCAGCTAGATTAACTGGTACTGTAAATATATCGTTTAAATACATCGAAATTGGATCGTTAGTTTTTTCCCCAATCTTAAAAGCAGCACTGGGTGTTGAGGGGGTTAAAATTGCATCAACCTTTTTATACGCATCATCAAAATCATTTTTAATTAATTTTCTAACTTTTTGGGCTTTTAAATAATATGCATCATAGTAACCTGATGACAAAACATAAGTTCCAATCATTATTCTTCTTTGAACCTCACTACCAAAACCTTCTGATCTAGTTCTCTCATACATATCAATAAGATTTTCACCCTTAGACCTAAAACCATATTTTACACCATCGTATCTTGCTAAGTTTGAAGATGCTTCTGCAGGAGCTACAATATAATAAGTTGGTAAAGCATAGTTTGTATGTGGTAGTGTAATTTCTATAATTTCTGCACCACAATCTTTTATATACTCAATCCCTTTAGACCATAAATCTTCAATTTCTTTAGGCATGCCATCAACTCTATATTCTTTAGGAATTCCAATTTTCATACCTTTAATATTGTTTGTTAACTCCTTGCTGTACTCATTTCTTTTAAAGTTTATTGATGTTGAGTCTTTTTCATCGTAGGTACTAATAACTTCTTGAAGCAAAGCACAATCTTTTACATTTTTAGACATTGGACCTGCTTGATCTAAAGAAGATGCAAAAGCAACTATCCCATATCTTGAGCAGCTTCCATAAGTTGGTTTTAATCCTACAGTTCCTGTAAATGATGCAGGCTGTCTAATAGAACCTCCTGTATCAGTACCAATTGTAATTGGAGTTAAGTTAGCAGCTAAAGCTGATGCTGAACCACCAGATGAACCACCAGGGACAAGATCTTTATCTATTGGACTTTGAACATTTCCAAAAAAACTTGTTTCATTAGAAGATCCCATTGCAAATTCATCACAATTTAACTTACCAAGTAAAATGGCACCTTCGTTCCAAATATTCTGAGTGACTGTTGACTCGTATGTTGGAATGAAATTGTTTAACATCTTACTTCCCGCAGTTGTTTTTACTCCATTAGTGCAAAATAAATCTTTAACTGCCATGGGGACCCCAGGTAGTTTTAAATCAAAATTTGGTTTTTGGTCAAAAATTTTTGACTTTTTGAGAGCATTAGAAAAATCTTCAGTGATATATGTATTTAAATCTTGAGATTTTTCTCCTCTTTCTATGTAAGCTTTTGTAGTTTCTTCTGAGGATAGTTTTTTATCTTTAATATTTTTTACTAATTCAGACAATGTTAATGAAGTAATATTAGTCATTATTCAACAACTCTTGGTACGACAAAAAAATCTTCATTTTCATCAGGTGAATTTTTCAATATTTGCTCTCTAATATTTTCACTTTTAACTTCATCAGATCTTAATTTTAAAGTTATTTCAGCAACAGAGGTTAAAGGTTCAATATTTTCAGTGTCAAGTTCATTTAATTTTTCTATAAAATCAAATATCGAATTCAGGTCTCCAGCCAATTTTTTAGCTTTACTTTCTTCTACAGAAATCCTTGATAATTTTGATATGTGCTTTATTGTTTTAAGATCAATAGTCATGTGATAATTAAATATGTCGGCAAACTATCACTTAAGTTTAAAATATACAATATGATCACAATTGAAGAATTCAAATTAAAACAAGCAAATAAAGTCAGATTTATTGGTTTAGATTTGGGTTCTAAAAGAATTGGTGTATCCATATGTGATGAGAGGCAATCAATTGCCACACCATTTAAAACTATCAATAAAACAAACACCAATGAACTAATCGACCAACTTAAAATTATTATCAAAGAAAACAATATTGGAGGGATAATTATTGGGAACCCTGTCAATATGGACGGTAGCATGGGCAGATCAGCTCAATCTGTTAATGATGTAGCTTTAAATATATCTAAATCAATTAATCTGCCAGTGATACTATGGGATGAAAGACTTTCAACGGTTGGGGCATTTAATCTTTCTAGTTTATTGGATGTTAATGTATCTAAAAGAGTAAAAACTATAGATCAAAATGCTGCTGCCTTTATTTTACAAGGGGCAATAGATTATTTGAATAATTAATACTTGCCATAGTGCCTATTAATAGTTATAGAGTTAATTTTAATGGCAAGTAAAACAAATAAAGCTATTAAAATCTCTCAAAAACACCTCCTAGGTATTCAAGATTTATCCATCAATGATGTCAATCTAATTTTAGATGAAGCAAAATCATTTATTAAATTAAATCAAAGTAAAAGCAAAAAAACAAATATTTTAAATGGTAAGACACAAATCAATTTATTTTTTGAACCTTCTACGAGAACACAAAGTTCGTTTGAACTAGCTGGTAAAAGACTTGGTGCAGATGTCATGTCTATGAATATGGCAAATTCTGCAATTAAAAAAGGTGAAACACTTATAGACACAGCAATGACCTTGAATGCAATGCATCCTGATATTATTGTTATTAGACATCAAGACTCTGGAGCATGTAATCTTTTGTCTCAAAAAGTAAATTGTGCTGTACTTAATGCTGGTGATGGAAGTCGTGAACACCCTACTCAAGCTTTATTAGATGCTTTAACGATTATAAATAGAAAAGAAAAAATTGAAGGTTTAAGGATAGCAATTTGTGGTGACATAACACATTCACGTGTTGCAAGATCAAATATTTATCTGCTCAATATGTTAGGAGCAGAAGTTAATATTATTGCACCATCTAATTTAATGCCAAAAGAGATAGAAAAATTTGGAGTAAATACTTTTACAGACATGAAAAAAGGATTAAAGGACTGTGACATTGTGATGATGTTAAGATTACAAAATGAAAGAATGACTAGCTCATTTTTATCTTCAAATAGAGAATACTATGAATATTATGGTTTAACTCCTGACAAACTATTACATGCAAAAGATGATGCATTAATAATGCATCCAGGGCCAATGAATAGAGGTATTGAAATAGATACAAAGTTAGCTGACGATATCAACAGGAGTGTAATTAAAGAACAAGTTGAACTTGGGGTGGCTGTAAGAATGGCTTGTTTAAAAATATTTTGTGAATAAATGAAAAAACAATACTTTATAAATGCTAATATAATTGATCCTCATAATTCAATTAATGAAAATGGTGGAATGATTATTGCTGAAGATGGTTCTATTGAAGCTATTGGCAAAAAAGTAAACACGAACAATATACCTTCAAGAGAAAAGATTATTGATTTAAAGGGAAAATATATATTTCCAGGCTTAGTAGATATGCGAGTTTTTGCAGGTGAGCCAGGTTATGAATACAAGGAAAATTTTAGAACCTTAAGTAATGCGGCTCTTGCTGGCGGCGTAACTTCAGTTGTCACTATGCCAAACACAGATCCTATTATAGATAATGTTTCAATTGTAGATTTTTTAAAAAGACGTGGAAGAGATAAATCTAAAATTAACGTGTTTCCTAGTGCAGCCCTTACAAAAAACATTGAAGGAATTACAATGACAGAATTTGGTCTACTTCAAAGCAGAGGTATAATTGGATTTACAGATGGTATAAAAACTATTCAAAATACTAGATTAATGTCTCGTATAATGAATTCTGCTAAAGATCTTGGGACTTTAATTATGCAGCATGCTGAAGACTATGAGTTATCTAAAAATGGAATGATCAATTCAGGAATTATTGCAACAAAACTAGGACTATCAGGAATATCTTCGGTGGCTGAAAGAATAATTATAGAGAGAGATCTAACGTTACTAGAAAATATAAAGTGTAGATATCATATATCACAAGTATCTGCTGCAAAATCAATTGAAATAATTAAAGAAAGAAAAGAAAAAGTTAAATTTACAACTGGGGTTTCTATAAACAATCTTTCATTAAATGAAAATGATATTGGGGATTTCAGAACCTTCTTAAAATTATCACCACCATTAAGAACAGAAGAAGATAGAATTGGGCTCGTACAAGGGTTAAAGGATGGTACTATTGATGTAATTGTTTCAGATCATAAGCCTGAAGATGAAGAGCAAAAAAGATTAACATTTGCTCAAGCAGCTACCGGTGCATCAGGTATTGAAACACTACTTTCATTAAGCTTAGAATTATATCATAACGGATCAGTAAAATTAGAAACTATAATTAAAGCACTTACATCAAACCCAGCTAAAATATTAAAAATAAACAAAGGTAATCTTTCAGTCGGAAATGACGCTGATTTTTGTATAGTTGATATTGATAAACCGTGGATTGTAAAAAAAGAAAAACTGATATCAAAATCTAAAAATACTTCGATAGAAGATAAAAAACTCCAAGGTAAAGTAACAAATACATTTGTAAAAGGTGAAGAACTATTTAAATTATAATAATGGAATATTTATTAATTGCATTAGTATCATATGTTCTTGGTTCTATACCTTTTGGTTTTATACTCACAAAAATATTTTTAAAAAAAGATATTAGAAATATTGGCTCAGGGAATATTGGTGCAACGAATGCCCTAAGAACTGGTAATAAGGCTTTAGGATATACGACATTAGCCCTAGATATAGCAAAAGCAGTTATTCCAGTTTTATTTGTAAAATTTAACTATCCAGAATATGTTTTTATAGCTTCTTTATGTGCATTTTTGGGTCATGTATTTCCTGTATGGCTAAAATTTAAAGGTGGAAAAGGTGTTGCAACTTATGTTGGTATACTTTTCTCTATAAATATTATTCTAGGTTTTGTTTTTGTTGTTAGTTGGGGAATTATATTTGTCATTTCAAAATTTTCATCTTTATCATCAATAATTGCAAGTTTGGTTATTCCACTTTATTTATTCATTTTTGGAAATCATAATTCAATTTTTTTTATGATAATGTTTATTTTAATACTCTATACTCACAGAGAAAACGTTAAACGCCTGAAAAATAAAGAAGAAACAAAGACAAAAATTTATTGATTTGACTATCAAAAGCTTTTGAGTAGTTTGTTTTATAATGAATCTAGTCATCGTAGAAAGTCCTGCTAAAGCTAAAACTATTAATAAGTATTTAGGTGATAACTATATTGTTTTAGCAAGCTATGGACATATTAGAGATCTTCCATCAAAAAATGGATCTGTTGATCCAGAAAATAATTTTAAAATGGAATGGGAAGTTGATAGTTTTTCTAAAAAATATCTTAAGGAAATTACTGATGCTGCTAAAATTTCTTCAAAAATAATTTTGGCAACAGACCCTGATCGTGAAGGTGAAGCAATAGCATGGCATGTAAAAGAATATTTGAATGAAAAAAAATTAATAAAAGATAAATATGTTGAAAGAGTTGTTTTTAATGAAATAACCAAAAAAGCAGTAGTGCATGGCATTGAAAATCCTAGGCAAATTGAACCTTTACTTGTTGATGCTTATATGGCTAGAAGAGCTCTAGACTACTTAGTTGGCTTTAACATATCACCTATACTGTGGACAAAATTGCCAGGATCAAAATCTGCAGGTCGAGTTCAATCAGTAGCCTTAAAACTTATTACTGAAAGAGAGCATGAAATTGAGTTATTTAATCCAGAAGAATTTTGGACACTAAGTATTAAATTTAATGATAATAATAAAAATAGTATTCTCGCTAGCATCACTCAACTAGAGAATAAAAAAATTGAAAAATTTTCATTCAAAAATAAAGATGAAATCGAAAAAGCAATGAATACCGTTCAATCTAAAAAATTTCAAATAAGTGATATTTCTAGCAAAGTTGTAAATAGAAATCCTTCTGGTCCATTCACAACTTCTACTCTTCAACAAGTTGCTTCAGGTAGATTGGGGTTTGGAGCATCACGTACAATGCAAATCGCTCAAAAATTGTATCAAGGAATAGAAATTGAGGGAGAAACTATTGGCTTAATTACCTATATGAGAACAGATGGTACAAATCTATCTAAAGATGCTGTAGATACTTTCAGAAAATATATCAAGGATCAATTTGGAAGTGAATATTTGCCTGATCAGCCAGCTAGTTATTCTGGCAAAAAAGCAAAAAATGCTCAAGAAGCACATGAAGCAATCCGTCCAACAGATATTATGCGTGCACCTGGGTCTGTTAAAAAATATTTAAGTCCTGATCAGCATAAATTATATGATTTAATTTGGAGTAGAGCCCTTTCTTCTCAAATGCAGCCTGCTCAATTTGACAGAAATACTATTACAATAACTTCAGATGATAATGGAACCATTTGTAAAGCTAGTGGTTCGGTGATTAAATTTGATGGATTCTTAAAAGTTATGAACGATAATAAGAAAGAAGAAGATGAAGATATTCTTCCAGAAATGAACAAAGGGCCAATAAATATTGAAGCCTTATTAGACGAACAACACTTTACACAGCCTCCTCCAAGATATTCTGAGGCAAGCTTAGTAAAAAAACTAGAAGAATTAGGAATTGGAAGACCATCAACATATGCAAGTATAATATCAGTCATATCAACTAGAGGTTATGCCGAAACTATAAATAAAAGATTTCATCCTACTGACCGAGGAAAATTAATATCTGCATTTCTTGAAAAATTATTTTCTAAATACGTCGATTATAATTTTACTGCTGGATTAGAAAATCAATTAGATGACATAACTACAGGCAAAGAAGGATGGATTAGAGTTCTTGAAATGTTTTGGAAAGATTTCAATCAAAATGTGTCTGATGTTAAAGAAAAAAGAACTAGAGAAGTTTTAGACCTTTTAAATGACAGTCTTGGTAGTTTAATTTTTGAAAGAGATAAAGAAGGTAATATAAATAGACAATGTAAACTTTGTGATACGGGATCATTAAGTTTAAAAAATAGTTTTAGAGGTGGTGCTTTTATAGGTTGTTCAAATTATCCAGAGTGTAAATTTACTAGACCTTTATCTAAAGCTAAAGCAGCTGCTCAATCTCAACTAGCAGAACCAAAGTTTATAGGAAAACATGAAAATGGTAATGACATGTATCTTAAAAATGGAAGATTTGGTCCCTACTTACAATATGAAAAAATTGAGGAATTAAAAGATGAAGCTATTGTTGAAACGAAAAAGAAAAAGAAAACAAAAAAAAAGAAAATAGAAAAAGAAGATAACAATTTAAGAAATGTCTCTATACCTAAAGGAATTACATTAGATAGTATAGATCTTGATAGAGCTAAATTCTTATGTTCATTACCTAAAAGTCTTAGGCATCAATCCTGAAAATCAAAAAGATATTATATTAAATTCTGGTAGATTTGGCCCTTATTTAAAATGTGAAAATAAATCTGCAAGAATTGAGAATGTAGAAGAAATTTTTTCTATAGGCTTAAATAGAGCAATAACATTAATAGCAGAAGCTAAACCTGGAAGAATGTCAGCATCTATAATTAAAGATCTAGGAGAACATCCTGAGGACAAAAAACCAGTTAGAGTAATGAAAGGTCAATATGGACCTTACATTAAGTATAAATCTTTAAATGCAACTATTCCTGAAGAAAAAGACCCATTGGAGTTAAATATGGAAGAAGCTTTAATATTAATTGAGAAAAGAAAAGAATACGATAGAAATAAAAAAAATAAAAAAAAGAAAAAAGGTAAATAAAAATGAATTATGATGAAAAAATTAACGAATTAAAATTAAAATTACCAGAAGCAAGAGATCCTGTAGGCTCATATGTGGCATCAAAAATAATTGGCAAAATGCTTTTTATATCAGGACAAATTTCTACTAATGTAGATGGTGAGCTAATTAAAGGTAAAATTGGCAAAGAATTAAGCACTGAAGATGGGTATGAAGCGGCTAAAAGATGTGGCCTAAATATTATCTCTCAAGTAAAAAAAGCATGCAATGATGACCTCTCTAAAGTTAAATCATGTGTGAAGTTAACCGGATTTGTAAATTCTACAGAAGATTTTACTGAACAACCAAAAGTAATTAATGGTGCCTCTGACTTAATTGTATCAGTTTTTGGTGAAGCTGGAATGCATACCAGAGCAGCAGTTAGTACTAATAGTTTACCTCTAGGTGTGTCAGTAGAAGTTGATGCAATATTTGAATTAAACTAGGATCCAATAGCAAAATATTTAATTTTCTGCTCGGTCATTTTTTTTGCTGAATAAATGTTTCGCATGTCAAAGATTTTATAATTTTTGTTTTTAACGAGTTTGTTAAAATTTATTGATTTAAAGTCATTCCATTCAGTGTGAATAATAATTAGATCTGAGTTAGAAATTGCAGATTTAATATCATTAGAAAATGTTACATTTTTTAATTTCTTAAAATCATTTTTCTCACCAGTAGGATCAAAGTAATTAATTTTTGCACCTTTTTTATGTAACGAAGGAATCATAGATAAACTGGACGAATCTCTCATATCATCTGTATTTGCTTTAAATGTTACACCTAGAAAACATATTTTCTTATTTTTTATCTTGTTGTTTAAAATTTCAAAAGTTCTTTTAAGTAATAAAGATGATCTATTGTCATTAGATTTAATTACACTTTTGATTACTGATAAATTTGTTTTAAATTTGTCACCAGTTGAAACAATGGCTTTCGTATCTTTTGGAAAGCATGATCCACCATAAGCTGGACCAGCTCTTAAAAAACGACTACCAATTCTTTTATCAAGACCCATTCCAATAGAAATATCCTCAATATTCACATTTATTTTTTCACATAGATTAGAAAGTTCATTAATAAAGGTTATCTTTGTGGCTAAAAAAGCATTAGACGCATACTTGATTAACTCTGCTGCTCTTCTTGAGGTATTAATATATTTTGCACCTTTAGATATAAGTGGTGAATAGAGATTTTTTAAAATTTTATTTGATCTTTTATTTGATGTACCTATTACAACTCTGTCAGGGTAAATGAAGTCTCTTATAGCCTCACCTTCCCTTAAAAATTCTGGATTTGAAACAACAGAAAATAACTTTTTTGATATTTTTTTTGATATTATTTTTTCAATTTCATCTCCCGTAGTAACAGGGACAGTCGATTTAGTAATAATAATCTTAAATTTAGAAATAGATCTGCTAATTTCTTTAGCTACATTATAAACTTGTGTTAAATCAGCAGCACTACTATTTTTTTTGGTAGGTGTTCCAACACATATAAAAATTATATCAGATTTTAAAATGGCTTCTTTTAAATTAGTTGTAAATTTTAATCTATTGTTTTTAAAATTCTTTAAAACTAACTCTTCTAAACCAGGCTCATAAATAGGAATAATGCCCTGTTTAAGATTGTTAATCTTATTTAAATCTTTATCAACACAAATGACATCATTACCTAAATCAGAAAAGCAAACACCACTTACTAAACCTACATAGCCAGTGCCTATCATACAAAGTTTCATATCTTCGCAATTTCTAAAGTAGAGTTAATATAACCTTTCATTGTTCCACAGTCTAAATATTTGCCATTAAAGTTATGTCCAATAAATCTATAATTTTCATCTATCAAAGATTGAATAGCATCAGTGATATGAATTTCTTTACCACTACCAGGCTTTAACTTTGATAACTTTTTAAAAATTGTTTTAGGCAAAATATACCTACCAATAACAGCATTTTTTGATGGAGCAGATTTAATTGAAGGCTTTTCTACAACATTTTTGATTATAAAATTATTTTTATCAATATTCTTTTTTATATTGTAAATACCCCATCTAGAAACATCTTTCTTATTAACCTTCATGCTCGCCATTACAGAAGAGTTATATTTTTTATGAATAGAAATCATAGACTTTGAGCAATTACTTTTCATTATTAGATCATCAGGTAATAACATTAAAAAATATTTATCTTTAATAAATTTTTTTGTTTTTAAAACAGCATCACCTGTTCCTAATGGTTTTTCTTGGAATACAAATTTAATCATTTTTTTGTATTTTAATATTTTTTTATACTCTTTAATGATCCTTTGGTCTTTTTTCTTTTTAATAATATCTTTATAAAATTTATCGTTATAAAAATAATTCTTTATCATTAATTTTTTTTTTGAGATAATAAAAATAACTTCTTTTATACCAGCATTAATACATTCATCTAAAATATATTCTATTCCAGGTTTACCGTTAATTGGTAAAAGTTCTTTAGCAAAAACACTTGTGAGAGGTAGCAGTCTTGTTCCAAGTCCTGCAAGCGGAATAATTGCTTGTTTAATCATATAAATGTTTTACTTATTAATACTATTATTACAAATGAAATTAATACGAAAGATAGTTGATTTAAATAAGGCAATAGTCCAAGAGAAAGGACTAGGATTTGTTCCTACAATGGGTGGTTTACATAAAGGCCATGTTTCACTTATAAATATTTCCAAAAAAAGATGTAAAAAAACTCTAGTAAGTATTTTTGTAAACCCCTCACAGTTTAACAGCAAAAAAGATTATAAAACATATCCTAGAAACCTTAATAAAGACATTAAGCTTCTTAAGAAATTAAAGATTGACTATCTTTTTATTCCTTCAGTAGATCAGATTTATGGTAAAAAAAAACTGAACAAAATTTTATTAAAAAAATCACAAAAAATATTATGTGCTAAATTTAGAAAAGGTCATTTTGAAGGAGTTATTGATGTTTTAGACCGTTTAACAAACATAATAAGACCAAAAATTATTTGGATGGGTGAAAAAGATTATCAACAATTCTTTTTAGTACGTAATTTTATTGAGAAAAAATATAAAACTAAAGTTAATGTTTGTAAAACTATCAGAGACTCTAATAAAGCAGCTTTATCTACGAGAAATTTTTTATTAAATGCTCATAATCTAAAAATAGCTGGAACAATTGCTGGTGAATTATTCAAATTAAAGAAATTGATCAAAAAAAATATTAAAGATAAAAACTTAATAAAAAAGCCTCTCATAATCTTATAAAAAAATTTAATATAAAGATTGAATATTTAGAATGTAGAAATCTTATAAATTTGAGTAAAAAAATTAAAAAACATAATTTCAAATTATTTGTTGCTTATTATTTAAGTGGTATTCGACTTATAGATAACTTTTAAAGAAAATACGCACTTACTCCTAGAAAAGATACAAAACCAATAACATCTGTAATTGTTGTAACAAATACACTTGAAGCAATTGCTGGGTCTATGCTCATCTTTTTTAAGGTAATGGGTACAACAATTCCAAATAAACCTGCTACCATCATTGTAATAATCATGGACATAGAAATAATCAATGAAAGTAAATTATCCTGAAACCATAATTGAACTATTAATGCACTAATTACTGCAAAAATAATTCCATTTAAAATACCTATATTAAATTCTTTGAGAATATTTTGTGTAAAATTGTTTTTAGTTAAATCGTTGGTTGCTAAAGTTCTAACTGTTACAGCTAAAGTTTGCATTCCTGCATTACCACCCATTGAAGCAACAATTGGCATTAAAAATGCCAGCACAACCATTTGTTCTATAGTGGCACCAAATAAACTAATAACCCATGTTGCTAGAAAAGCAGTAAATAAATTTAATAATAACCAATTAAATCTACGTCTTGTCTTCTTAAAAACACCATCTGTAATTTCCTCATCTCCTACCCCAGCCAATCTTAAAGCATCTTCTTCTGCTTCTTCTTTAAGGACAGTTAAAATATCATCATACATGATCATTCCAACTAACTTATTAGTTTTGTCTACAACTGCAGCTGAATTTAAATTATAATTTTCAAAAACATGGCCCACTTCTTCTTTGTCCATATCAACAGGAATTAATAATTGAGATTCCGACATAATAGACAACATTTTTGTTTCTCGAGAAGTAGTTAAAACTTTAGAAGAAGGAACGGTTCCTATTGGTTTAAAATCCTCATCTATTATGAAAATTTCTAAAAATTCTTCAGGTAAATCTTTATTATCTCTTAAATAATCTATCGTTTGACCTACAGACCAATTGCTTGGAATTGCTGTAAATTCTCGTTGCATAATTCTCGCTGCTGTATCTTCTGGATAACTTAAACTTTCCAATAATGCGAAACGATCTTTAGGTGGTAAAGAGCTTAATATAGAATTTTTATCTTTTTCTTCTACATTTTCTAATATTGTGATGGCATCGTCAGACTCAAGATTCTTTAAAAGTCTAACAATGCTTTCAGGTGATAGATAGGCTATAATTTCAGATTGTATTGCCTCATTTAATTCAATAAAAACTTGAGGATCGATATTAAATTTATTAAGTTTGATTAAACTTTCTCTATCGCTTTGATTTAAGTGTTCAATAATATCAGCAGCATCAGCTGGATGCATTTCATTAAAAGAATTTGTAATAAATTCAGCATCATTATTGCTAATCTTTGAAGTAACTACTTTTATATACTCTTTGTTAAATTCAAAATTAACTTTTTTATCTTTTATTTTTTTTATTAAAGACATAAATTTACCTATAAATCAATTTTTGCACTAATAGTGTATAATAAGAATAATACAATTTATAAATGAAGATAGAGATAAAAAAGTCAACAAAACCAGTAAAATACCAAGATGCTATAAATTTCTTAGAAAATAGACTGATTGAAATAAATAGTGGTAAAAATAATGAACTAATTTGGATTCTTGAACATGAAGAAGTATTTACTGCTGGTACCAGCTATAAATCAGAGGAAGTTCTCAATAATGAAATAAATCTAGTTAAAACAAATCGTGGTGGCAAAATTACTTATCATGGTCCAGGACAACTAATTTGTTACTTTGTTATCGATTTAAAAAAGAGAGAAAAAGATATTAGAAAATTTATTACATTAATTGAAAAAACAATTATTCAAAGTTTATTAGAATTTAATATCAAAACTTTTGGAGATCCTAAAAATATAGGAATTTGGATTAAGCATAATGATGAAATTAGTAAAGTTGCAGCAATTGGAGTTAGAGTGAGTAAGTGGATTGCTTATCATGGTTTTGCAATCAATATTGATAATGATCTTAATAATTATAAAAAAATAATACCTTGTGGTATTTCAGATAAAGGTGTGACTAATCTTAAAATGATCAATAACCAAAATTATGAGAATTTAAAAGATATCGTTATTGATAAATTTTCTAAGAATTTGGAAGTCTAAGTCTTTTAGTTTTTAAAAGTTTTTTAAAATAATCAGGTAACAAAGCCGTGTAGGTATACTTCTTATCCTTTATCATAAATTTAATTTGATATGAATGTAGCATTAAATTCTTATTAATTGCCTTGTCAGTATTACTAAATTTATATTTTTGGTCTCCATAAATAGGGCATCCGACAGCATAAAGTTGTTTTCTTAATTGGTGTTTTCGTCCCGTTATAGGTTTCATTTCAACTAAACTACATATAGAATTTTTATCTAAAACCTTATAAAGAGTTCTAGCTTTTTCAACTATTTCTTTATCATTATCATACCTTGTTAAATCATTATTCCATTCACCAGAGTCTTTCTCTAGTTCTCCATGACAAATGGCAAGATAAGTTTTGTGAACTTTTCTTAGTCTAAAGAGAGATGTTAATAGTTGGGCTGACTCTCTATGTTTAGCCATAATAAAAACACCTGAGGTATCTTTATCTAATCTATGAACTGAAAAAGGTTTGGTATTTTGAAAAATCTCACTTCGAGCAAAAATATCTACTAGATTTTTTTTAGACTTAGTTCCACCTTGAACCGAAATACCTGCACTCTTATTTAAAACAATAAAATCTTCGTTGTTATCAATAATCAAATCCTCATTTTCCTTAATAACCTCCTCTGTAGGAACAAATTTAATTGTTTTTTGAACTATAGTTTCTTTAAAATCAAAATTAAAAATATTAATCACATCACCAGTTTTAACTTTATGTGAGCTTTTTACTTTTTTAGTGTTTATTTTTATTTTTCCACTTTTTAAACTTTTTTCAATTAAGCTTTGTGGATAATTACCAAGATTATTACGAATCCATCTGTCGATACGCATATCGTTGAACGTTGAATCAACGTTGAATGACTTTTTCATGATGTTATATTATTATATAAAAATTAAGCAGTAGCTAATTTTTTCTCTTCAGTTTTATCTTTTGAAACGTCTTTTTTCTTTCTATCAACTCTTTTAGCTTCTACATCTCTATCAACAAATTCAATTACTGCCATTGGTGCATTGTCACCATATCTAAAACCTGCCTTAACTATTCGAGTATAACCACCATTTCTAGAAGCATATCTTTTAGATAAAGTTTTTTTAACCTTATTTGCTGATGAAATATCTTGTAGTTTTGACATTAACATTTTTGTAGTTTGTAAAGTTTCTTTTTTTCCAAGTGTTATAATCTTGTCTGCTTGAGGTTTTAGGAATTTAGCCTTTGGAAGTGTCGTTGTAATCTGTTCATATTTTATTAAAGAATTTAGCATATTCTTCAGTAAAGCTTTTCTATGTTCAGAAGTTCTGTTTAACTTCTTATTGGCCATTCCGTGTCTCATTAGATCTGTTCCTCTAACTTCTTAGACATTTCAGCAATATTTTCTGGTGGCCAGTTAGGTATTTCCATACCGAGATATAAAGACATGCCAGTTAATACTTCTTTAATCTCATTCAATGACTTTCTACCAAAATTAGGTGTTCTAAGCATTTCACCTTCAGATTTTTGAACTAAATCACCAATGTAAATTATGTTATCATTCTTTAAGCAATTCATAGAACGTACTGATAATTCAAGTTCATCAACTTTTCTTAATAAATTCTTATTAAATTCTGGTTCAGTTGACACTTCTTTTATAGGAGCTTCAACTGGTTCATCAAAATTAACAAACATATTTAGTTGATCTTGAAAAATTCTAGCAGAATAAGCAACTGCATCTTCAGCTGAAATTGAACCATTTGTTTCAACTTCCATAGTTAATTTATCATAATCAAGAGCTTTTCCTTCTCTAGCTGTGCTAACAGAAAAAGAAACTTTTTTAACTGGGCTATATAAAGAGTCTATTGCTATTAAACCTAATGGTGGTTCTTCTGGTTTATTCATTACAGCTGGAACATAACCTTTACCTGTGCCAACATTCATTTCCATATGAAAATGTGTATTTTCATCAAGGTTACAGATAACTAAATCTGGATTTAAAATTTCAATATCAGTAACTGGTGTTATATCAGAGGCTTTAATTTCACCAGGACCTTTAGCGTCTAAAATAAGTTTTTTAGTACTTTCAGATGAGCTTTTTAATGCTAAAGATTTAACGTTAAGAACTATATCTGTTACATCTTCTCTAACACCTTTTATAGATGTAAATTCATGTAGCACACCATCAATTTGAATAGAAGTTACAGCGGCTCCTCTTATAGATGAAAGTAAAATTCTTCTTAGTGAATTTCCTAATGTTAATCCATAACCTTTTTCTAAAGGTTCTGCTACAATTTTTGCATGTGATTTATCATCATTAATTTTTACATCTAATTGGGCTGGTTTAATTAATGCTTTCCAATTTTTTGCATTTACATTTAAACTTTCCATTTATTAAACTCTCCTTTTTTTTGGTGGTCTTACGCCGTTATGTGGCATTGGTGTAGTATCTTTAATTGAAAGAATTTTAAAACCTCTTGCTTGTAAAGCTCTCAAAGCAGTTTCTCTTCCTGAACCAGGTCCTTTAACTTCAACTGATAAAGTTTTCATTCCGTACTCTAAAGCTTTAGATGCGGCAGAGTCTGCAGCAATTTGTGCAGCATATGGAGTTGATTTTCTTGAACCTTTAAATCCTTTTTGTCCTGCCGAAGCCCATGAAATAACGTTACCATTAGTATCTGCGATTGATATTATTGTATTATTAAATGTTGATTGCACATAAGCAATACCATTAAGAATATTTTTCTTTATCTTCTTTTTTTTAGAATATGAGCTTTTTTTAGATTTCTTATCAGCTTTTTTTTCTACAACAGCATCCTTATTTTCAACTTTGTCAACTTTAGCCATAAATAAATTATTTTTTAAGTGGTGTTAATTTTTTTCCTGCAATCGCGATCGCCTTACCTTTTCTTGTTCTTGCATTACATCTTGTTCTTTGCCCTCTAACAGGAAGTTTTTTTCTGTGACGAGACCCTCTGTAACAAGCAAGATCGATTAATCTTTTTATGGTTAAAGAATAATCTCTTCTTAAGTCACCCTCTACTTTAAAGTTTGAGTCAATATATTCTCTAATTTTTAGAATATCTTCGTCAGTAAGTTCATTAATTCTTTTTTCTCTGGGAATTTCAAGTGATGTACAAATCTGATTAGAAAACTTATCACCAATACCATAGATATAGGTAAGTCCTATGTGAACAAGTTTGTTTTGCGGAATATTTACACCTGCTATACGAGCCATATTTTTGAGAATAAATTTAGCCTTTTATATAAGAAGATGTTCCAAAGTCAACGTCTTAAACCTTAAGAATATCATTAATTTTATTGGTAATTTGACCAATTTCATCTGCTCCATCAATTTCTGTGAAATTTGAATTTTTAATATAAAAATCTAATACAGGTTTTGTAGCCGTCATATAAGTATCGTATCTTGCGATGACCACTTCTAAATTATCATCTTTTCTTTTTTTTAAATGTTCAGCACCACAGGGATGTAATTCAATTTCTTTTTTGTTAAAATAAGCGTTTAAAGTCATATTGCATATATCACAGGTCATTCTTCCCATAATACGTTTTTCAATAATATCTCTTGAAACATTTAAGAATATTGTATGACCTATAGATTGATTAAATTCATTCAATATAATTTCTAAATTAATTGCTTGCTCGACATTTCTTGGGTAGCCATCAAATATAATTCTATCTCTAAATTTTAAATTAGTAATTGATTGTTTCAGCAATTTATTCACTATTTCATCTGAAACAAATTTTCCGTTTGAAATAAGTTCTTCAATTTCACTTCCAAGTTCAGTATTTAGCTTAACTTCATTTCTTAATAAATTACCCGTTGATAATTGAAAATAATTATGCTTCTTTACAATGAACTGTGCTTGAGTCCCCTTTCCAGCACCTGGGGGTCCAAATAAAATTATATTCACGATTTTACTTACCGAATTTTGTTTTTTTTATTAATTGCTCGTATTGAGAGCTCATTAATCTAGTTTGTATTTGAGTTACGGTATCAATTGCTACAACAACAACAATTAGGATTGATGTTCCACCTAAGTAAAAAGGTATTGGATAATTTGCAATTAAAAACTCAGGCATTAAACAGACTAATGTTAAATAAAGAGCGCCAATTGTTGTAAGTTTTGTTATAATTTTTTCAATATATAATGCTGTATTTTCACCAGGTCTAATTCCAGGAACAAACCCTCCATATTTTCTTAAATTATCTGCAGTCTCAGTCGGATTAAAAGTAATTGAGGTATAAAAAAAAGTAAAAAATATTATTCCTGAAGCATATAAGATCATATAAAGAGGCTGACCTTGTGTAAAATAAGAACTTATATTTAAAAATGTATCATTGTCAGAAAAGCTAAATCCTGAAAAAGTCACTGGTAATAACAATAAAGCAGAAGCAAAAATAGCAGGGATAACTCCAGCTTGGTTTATCTTTAAAGGTAAATGAGAAGACTCTCCACCATACATTTTATTCCCCATTTGTCTTTTTGGATAGTTTATAAGAATTTTTCTTAATGCTCTTTCCATAAAAACGATAAACATTATTGTGGCAATTAATAAAACAAATATTGCTATAATCATTAATGTTGAAACAGCTCCTGTTCTACCTAACTCAAAAGTAGTAACTAAAGCTCTTGGTATTTCAGCAACTATACCAGCAAAAATAATTAGCGAGATACCGTTTCCAATCCCTCTTTGTGTAATTTGCTCACCTAACCACATTAAAAACATTGTGCCAGCAACAATAGTTGAAACAGTAGTTATTTTAAAAAATAGACCTGGGTTTATAACTAAGTTTGGTGAAGACTCTAGACCAATAGATAATCCGTAACCTTGAATTGTAGCAAGCAAAACAGTTCCGTATCTTGTAATTTGAGTAATTTTTGCTCTACCTGTTTCACCTTGAGATTTTAAGTGCTTAAAGTAATCAGAAACACCAGTTAACAACTGAACAATAATAGATGAGGAAATATAAGGCATTATACCTAATGCAAATATAGCCATTCTACTAACAGCTCCTCCTGCAAAAACATTAAACATGCCTAGCAACCCTTTTTGATTACCATCCATCATTACCTGCAATTGATCTGGGTCAATACCTGGAAGAGGTACAAATGTACCAAATCTGTAGACTGCTAGAATAAATATTGTAAAAATTATTCGATTTTTAAGATCATTAGTTTGAGAAGATGCACTCATAATATCTTAATTATTTTTTTAACTGTATTGATCCACCTGCTTTTTCAAGTTTTTCTACTGCGGACTTTGAGATTAAATCAGCTTCAATATTTATTTTATCTTTGATCTCTCCTGTACCAAGGATTTTTAATTTATCTGAGTTTTTATTAATCAATTTTAATTTTTTTAATAAAGCTATGTTAATAACATCACTTGAATTGATAGTTTTTTCATCAATAAATGATTGAATTTTTTCTAAATTAATAATTGCAATTGCTGCCTGGTATCTTTTGATTGCATTAAATCCTCTTTTAGGCAGTCTTCTATATAAAGGCATTTGTCCACCTTCAAAAGCTTTTATTGCTACACCAGATCTTGACTTTTGACCTTTCACACCTCTTCCAGATGTTTTACCCTTACCAGATCCAATACCTCTACCTACTCTAATTTTTTTCTTTGTAACTTTTCCAGTTGTATTAAGTGTGCTCATTATCCTCTTTTTTCAATTACATCAGAAATTTTTTTATTTCTAATTGTTGCTATGTGTTTTGGTGAATTTTGTTTTGATAAAGCTTTCATTGTTGCTCTAATCATATTATGTGGGTTAGATGTTCCCATAGATTTTGCAACAATATCTTTTATACCTAAAACTTCGCAAACAGACCTAACAGGTCCACCAGCAATAATACCAGTTCCTTTAGGAGCTGATCTTAAAACAATTTTACCAGCACCATCTTTACCATAAACATCATGGTGAATAGTTCTTCCTTCTCTAAGTGGAATATGTATTAATTTTCTACGTGCTGTTTCATTAGCTTTCTTTATAGCATCAGGTACTTGTTTTGCTTTTGCGTGAGCTATACCAATTTTTCCTGCTTGATTTCCAACAACCACAAGCGCTGAAAAACCAAATCTACGTCCACCTTTTACAACTTTTGTAATTCTATTGATGTGAACTAATTTTTCTAAGATACCGTCATCGTTCTTATTTTTAAAATCCATAATTAAAATTCCATTCCATTTTTACGTAAAGTATCAGCAAAAGCCTTAACTCTACCGTGATATTTATATATTCCTCTATCAAAATATATTTTTGTTATCTTTTTTTCTTGTGCTTTTTTTGCTAATTTTTCAGCTACAATTTTTGAAATTTCAGTTTTGTTAGTTTTATCCATTGCCCTGATATCTTTTTCTACAGATGAGCATGAGACCACAGTTATATTTTTTGTATCATCAATAATTTGAGCTGAAATATTATTTGCAGATCTAGAAATACTCAATCTTAGTCTGTCTGGAGAAGATACTTTTTTTAACTTTCCAGTTACTCTAAACTTTTTTCTTTGAATTGTGTTTAATTTCATTATTTTTTCTTTCCTTCTTTTCTTAAAATATACTGTCCTTTTTCTCTTATACCTTTGCCCTTATAAGGTTCTGGCTTTCTAAAAGATTTTATTTTTGAAACAACCATTCCCACTTGTTGTTTGTCTGATCCACTAACTTTAACTATAGTTTGTTTTTCTACAGCAATTTTAATACCTTCAGGGATATCAAAGTTTATATCATGACTGTAACCTAGCTGTAAATTTAGCTGTTTGTCTTTAAGGGCAGCTCTATAACCAACTCCTACAAGCTCAAGTGTTTTTTCATAGCCTTTACTTGAACCAATTACTGCATTATTTATCAGACTTCTATTCATGCCCCATAATCTTTTTGAATTTTGATCTAATTTTTTTGGTTTAATTGATATTTCTTTGCCTTCAGCAATATCTACATTAAACATATCTAAATCAACGTTTAACGATTTTTTACCTAATGGCCCCTCTATGTTCAAAACATTGCCAGATAGAACTGCTTTTACTTTTTCTGGGATTGAAATACTTATTTTACCAATTTTAGACATTAAAATACCTTACAAATAATTTCGCCACCTACTTTTTGTTTTCTAGCTTCAATATCAGTCATTACACCTTTTGGTGTTGATACAATTGCTATTCCAAGACCACCATTAATTTTTGGTAAGCTATCAGCACTAGAAAATATTCTTCTTCCTGGTTTAGACACTCTTTCAAAAGTGCTAATTACTGGATTTCCTGAGTAATACTTAAGGTCAACAGATAATGTTGGTTTTTTATCATCTGTTTCAATTTTATAATCTTTTATAAAGCCTTCACTTTTTAAAATATCTGCAATCTTAACTTTAAAGTTAGAAGAAGGCAGTGATACTTTTTTATGGTTTCTAAGTAGAGCGTTCTTTATTCTTGCAATCATATCCCCAATTGGGTCACTTAAACTCATATTATCCTTTCTACCAACTGGACTTAGTCATGCCAGGAATTAATCCATGCAGTCCCAAGTCTCTTAAGGCTATTCTTGATATTTTTAATTTTCTGTAAACACCATGCGGTCTACCTGTAATTTGACATCTGTTCATAACTCTATTTTTTGCAGAATTACGTGGTAAATTTGATAATTTTTGTTGAGCTTTAAATCTTTCTTCTAATGATATTTTCTTATCCATTACAATCTTCTTTAAAGCTTGTCTCTTTTTATAAAGCCTATCAGAAAGTTTAATTCTCTTATTGTTTTTATTAATTGCGCTTACTTTTGCCATTTTTAATTATCTCCTTTTTTAATGAACGGGAAATTAAGTTTTTCTAGTAGAGCAAAACTATGCTCTTTACTTATCGCAGAAATCACAACAACAATATCAAGACCTCTAATTTTATCAATTCTATCGAAGTTAACTTCAGGAAAAATTATATGTTCTTTGATGCCAAAAGTATAATTTCCAAACTTATCAAAACCCTTAGGTGATAAGCCTCTAAAATCTTTAATTCTAGGTAAGGCAATATTCACTAATCTATCTATAAATTCATACATCTTGTTACCTCTTAACGTAACTTTTAATCCTGCATTTGTGCCTTTTCTTGTCTTAAAATTTGCAACTGATTTTTTAAATTTAGTAACAACTGGTTTTTGGCCAGCAATTTTTCCTAAATCTTCTTCAGTAGATTTCATAATTTTTGCATCCGCACCATCTAAACCTAGGCCCATATTTATAACTACTTTTTGTAATTTTGGACCCATGTAAGTGTTTTTAAAACCAAGCTGCTCTTTTAACTGTGGCTGGATTTCTTTGTAATAAAGTTCTTTTAATCTAGGTGTCATTATTTCTTAGCCTCAATTTTTTTTGCTTTCGATTTGTCATCAACAAGTTTTAAATTAGATAAATGAATAAAGCTTTCTTTAGAAATTATTCCACCTTTTTTTTCTTTTGTTGTTTTGACATGTTTTTTAACAATGTTAATTCCTTGAACTTTTGCTCTATTATTAGGTCTATCAATTTCTATAACTTCACCTTCTTTTTTTCTATCTCTTCCAGTTAAAATTCTCACTTTTAAACCTTTTTTAATCATTATAAAACCTCTGGAGCCAATGAAATAATCTTCATTTGACCTCTATTTCTTAATTCTCTTGTTACAGGACCAAAAATTCTTGTGCCAACAGGTTCACCTTTGTCATCAACTAGAACAGCTGCATTGTTATCAAATCTAACTTTAGACCCATCATCTCTATGAATGCCTTTCTTAACTCTTACTACTACAGCTTTATGAACTGATCCTTTTTTTACCTTACCTTTTGGTAAAGCTTCTTTAACAGCAATTACAATGGTATCTCCAATGCTTGCATATCTACGTTTAGAACCACCTAAAACTTTGATACATTCAATTCTTTTTGCACCAGTGTTATCAGCTACTAATAATTCTGTTTGTACTTGTATCATTTAGATCCATCCATTACTTGAAACTTTTTATTTTTTGAAAAAGGCTTACTTTCAATAATTGAAACCGTGTCTCCAATTTTATATTTATTTTTTTCATCATGAGCGTTGTATTTTTTTCTTACTTTAACAACTTTCTTTAATACAGGATGTGAATATTTTCTTTCAACTGAAACAGTTATAGTTTTATCGGCTTTATCGCTAGTTACTACTCCTGTTAATATTTTTTTAGGCATTTAACTTTCCTTTTAGTATAGTTTTTAATCTTGCTATAGTTTTTTTAGTCTGTCCTATTTTAGATGGATTTGTAACTTGTGAGTTAATTTTTTGAAATCTAAAATTAAATAAATCTTTTTTTAATTTATCAATATTCTTGATAACTTCATCTTTTGATAATTTTTTAATTTCTTGTTTTTTCATTTTTATACAAATCTTTTAATAAATTTAGTTTTAATTGGTAATTTAGCTGAAGCTTTGTAAAGGGCTTCTTTAGCAATAGTTTCTGAAACACCATCAATTTCAAATAAAATTCTGCCTGGCTTAACTCTACAAGCCCAATATTCTGGTGCACCCTTACCTTTTCCCATACGTACTTCTACAGGTTTTTTTGAAACAGGAATATTTGGAAAAATTCTCGTCCAAACTCTACCTTGTCTTTTCATGTGTCTAGTTAAAGCAACTCTAGCAGCTTCAATTTGTTTACCAATAATTCTCTCTGGGGCCATTGCTTTCAAAGCATATGATCCATAATTTATTTTACTTGCACGTGTTGCTGTACCATGAATTCTTCCTTTATGCGCTTTTCTGTATTTTGTTCTAACTGGCTGTAGCATAATTATTCTTTAACCTCTTTTGGTACTATTTTATTTGTTTCTTGGCTAAATTCTTTAGCAAAAACTTCTCCTTTATAGATCCATACTTTGATACCAATAATCCCAAAAGTCGTTAGTGCTTCAGCTTCAGCATAATCAATATCAGCTCTTAAAGTGTGAGAAGGAATGCTTCCATCTCTTAACCATTCAGTTCTTGCAATTTCATTTCCACCTAATCTCCCACTAATAGATACTTTAATTCCTTTTGCTCCTAATCTTAGACAAGATTGCATAGCTCTTTTCATTGCTCTTCTATATGAAATTCTTTTAACAAGTTGCTGAGCAATATTTTCTGCAACTAAATATGCATTAGTTTCAGGTTTTTTTACCTCTTTAATATTTAGAGTAACTTCATTGCTAGTAAATTTTGATAAATTATTTTTAATTTTATCAATATCACTACCTTTTTTACCAATCACAAAACCTGGTCGAGAAGTATAAATGGTAACGTAACATTTGTTTGATGTTCTTTCGATCATAACTTTTGAAACACCAGAATTAACTACATTTTTTTTGATATATTCTCTTATTTTAAAATCTTCTATTAAATAATTTCCAAAATCTTTCTTTTTTGCATACCAAACAGAGTCCCATCCTCTATTCACACCAAGTCTAAAACCTACTGGATTAACTTTTTGTCCCATGACTCTCCATTTTTTTTGCTTCTGATAAAATTATAGTAACTGTTGAATATGGTTTCAAAATCGGAGCTGCTCTTCCTTTGGCTCTTGGTCTAAACCTTTTCATAACAACTTTTTTTCCACAATATGCCTCTTTAACTATTAGTTTATCTATATCGTATTGATTATTATTTTCTGCATTTGCAACTGCAGATGAAACTGTTTTTCTGATTTCTTTAGTAATTCTTTTAGCAGAAAATTGAAGTTCTCGAATTGCAACATCAACTTTTTTGCCTACTATAGCTTTTAAAATTGGATTTAGTTTTCTAACACTAGATCTGATGTTGTTATTAACTGATCTAACAGTGTTTTCTTTTAATTTATTAATTTTTTTTGTCTTACTCATAATTATTTTTTCGTTTCAGCTGGTTTTGCTTTTTTATCAGCTGGTGTATGTCCAAAAAATGTTCTTGTTGGAGAAAATTCACCAAGTTTATGTCCAACCATATCTTCTGATATCGTTACAGGAATAAATTTTTTACCATTGTAGATTAAAAAGCTTACTCCAACAAATTCAGGAATAATTGTAGACTTTCTTGACCATGTTTTAATAGGCATTTTTTTTGGATCTAATTTTTGTTTTTCAACTTTTTTGATCAAGCTTTCTTCAACAAATGGTCCTTTCCACACTGATCTAGACATTATTTTTTAGAATCCTTCCTATTATTTCTTCTTCTTACAATAAATTTATCGGTACTCTTATTATCTCTTGTTTTTAATCCTTTGGCTGACTGACCCGTAGGTGATACAGGGTGTCTTCCACCTGCTGTTTTACCTTCACCACCACCGTGAGGGTGATCAACTGGGTTCATCACAACTCCTCTAGTATGAGGTCTTCGACCAAGCCATCTAGATCTACCAGCTTTACCTATTTTTATATTTTTTTGATCAGGATTTGAAAGTACCCCAATAGTTGCCATACATCTTGAGTCAATTTTTCTAACTTCTCCAGAGGTCATCTTAATTAATGAATAATTTCCATCTAGACCGCTGATTGTAACTGAAGTTCCTGCAGATCTTGCAATTTTTCCACCTGCTCCGGGCTTTAATTCAACATTATGAATGTTTATACCTACTGGAATATCTCTTAGTGGCATACAGTTACCAACTTTAATTTCTTTTTCAGGACCATTTTCAACTTTATCTCCAACTTGAATTTTTTGAGGAGCTAAATAGTAAAAATGTTGTCCGTCATCAAACTTAACAAGCATGATGTAGCAAGATCTATTTGGATCATACTCAATTCTTTCTACAGTACCTGGCATATCAATTTTTTTTCGGTAGAAATCTACAACTCTATACATTTGCTTATGTCCACCACCTGACATATTACGAGAAGTTATGTGACCATTATTATTTCTTCCACGCATAGAACTTTTTGGTTCTACTAAAGCTTTAAAAGGTTTTCCCTTCCATAGTCCAGTTCTATCAACTAAAATTGTTCCTCTAGTTGATTTTGTATATGGTTTAAAAGTTTTTAATGCCATTTCTTAAATTCCTGTTGTTAGGTCAATACTTTGACCTTTTTTAAGTGTTACTATTGCTTTTTTGTAACCTTGGACATTAACTTTTTTGCCTCTTGTTACCTTAGATCTATTCTGTTTATTGATAATATTTATTTTTGTTACATTCACTTTAAAAATTTTTTCAATATTTTTTTTTAAGTTTGTTTTGTTTGCAGCACGAGGCACTCTAAACACAATTTTATTTTGCTCAGATAAATTTGTGGTTTTTTCAGTAACCATCGGTGATAAAATCTTATCGTATAGATGTATCTTGTCCATATTACGAATATCTCTTTTCTAGTTCTTTAACTGAACTTTCAGTAAAGACTACTTTTTTAAATTTTATTATATCAAAAGCACTAAAATGATTAATATCTGTAACTTTAACATTTGGAATATTTCTTACAGATTTTTCTATTTTTTCTTTAGATAATTTATCTAAAACAATTAATGAGTTTGTAATTTCAAATTTCTTAATTATTGAATTCATCTCTTTTGTTTTTTTAATCTCACTTCCAAAATCATTAAAGATTAAAAGATTATTTAATTTATTTTTTTCAGTTATCAATGAAGCAATACTTAGTTTTTTTTCACTTTTATTTAATTTTCTTTTTTTGTAGGCTAACTCTCCTTTTGGACCATGTGCAACACCACCACCTACGAAAATAGGCGCTTTTCTACTAGCATGTCTAGCACCACCAGTTCCTTTTTGAGCATAAATTTTAGAGGTAGATCCAGTAATTTCATTTTGTTGTTTGGTTTTTGCGTGTCTACCCTTGTAGTTTGCATTAGTTTTAAATAAAACATTATCAACTAATTTCTTATTGATTTTAGCTCCAAAAACTTTGTCTAAAACTTCAATAGAAACTTTTTTTCCGTCTAAATTTATTTTATCAATTTTCATTATTTTTTCTTTTTATCCGGTGTTTTTTTAGCTTCTTCTGCAGCAACAATTTTTTCATTAATAGTCATTTTATTAATAACTTTAACTGATTTTTTAACCAAAATTTCAGTGTTTTTTGATCCAGGAATTGAACCTTTTAAATATAATAATTCATTTTCTAAATCGGTTTTAACGATTTCTAAATTTTGCATAGTTCTTAATCTGTCACCCATATGTCCAGCCATTTTTTTTCCTTTAAAAACTTTACCTGGATCTTGTCTTTGACCAGTTGAACCATGAGATCTGTGAGAGACTGAAACACCATGTGTAGCTCTTAATCCCCCAAAATTATGTCTTTTCATTGCTCCAGCAAAACCCTTACCAATAGTTTTAGATGTGGTATCAACAAATTTTACTTCATTAAATATTTCTAATCCAAACTCATTGCCTTCTTTATACTGTTCGGTATCTTCTACTCTAAATTCTTTTAATTTCTTTTTGGCTTCTGTATTTTTTTTAGCATAAAAACCTTTCATTGCCTTAGTAAGTTTTGAAGCCTTAATTTTACCAAAACCAAGTTGCACAGCCTTGTATCCTCGTTTATCCTCGTTAATTACTTGAATAACTCTTGCTTTTTCCATCTTAATGACTGTAACGGGTACTAGTCGTCCTGTTTTATAGAACTCCCTAGTCATACCAATTTTTTTTCCAATTAATGCAATTTCACTCATAATTAAATTTTAATCTCCACATCAACACCTGATGCTAAATCAAGTTTCATTAAAGCCTCAACAGTTTGAGGTGTTGGTTCTATAATATCTATTAATCTTTTATGCGTTCTTGTTTCAAATTGTTCTCTACTTTTTTTATCGATATGAGGACCTTTTAAAACTGTATATCTTTCAATTCTAGTTGGTAAAGGTATTGGACCCTTAATCGTAGCACCTGTTCTTTTTACGTGTTTACAATTTCTTCTGTAGAAGCATCTAAAATTTTATTATCGTATGCTCTTAATTTAATTCTTATATTTTGTTTTTCCATAATGATTAGCCTGCAATCTTTTTAGTTACTTCATCCTGAACGTTTTGTGGGACTTTAGAATAATGGTCAAAAAACATTGAATATTGAGCTCTACCTTGTGACATTGATCTTAAGCTATTAATATAACCAAACATATTAGCTAGAGGTACCATTGCTGTAATAACTGTGGCATTTCCTCTTTGCTCTTGAGTGCTAATTTGACCTCTTCTACTATTTAGGTCTCCAATAACATCACCCATATAATCTTCAGGAGTTACAACTTCAACTCTCATTACTGGTTCTAATAGTTTTAAAGTTCCTCTTGTACAAGCTTCTTTAAAACAAGCTCTTCCAGCTAATTCAAAAGCTAAAACACTTGAGTCGACATCGTGGTGTAAACCATCAAGTATTGTCACTTTATAATCAATCATTGGAAATCCAGCTAAAATTCCACCATCAGAAATTGTTTCAATTCCTTTTTCAACACCTGGAATAAACTCTTTAGGAATGGCTCCACCTTTAATTTTACTTTCAACTAATCTTCCAGAACCAGGTTCTTGTGGTTCTACTAAAAGCTTAACTTTTGCAAATTGTCCAGCACCACCACTTTGTTTTTTATGAGTGTACTCAAATTCAGAAGGATTTTGTAAAGTTTCTCTATAAGCAACTTGAGGAGCACCTACATTTGCTTCAACTTTAAATTCTCTTTTCATTCTATCAACAATAATATCTAAGTGTAACTCTCCCATACCTTTAATAATAGTTTGTCCTGACTCTTCATCAGAGGTAACTCTAAATGAAGGGTCTTCTGCTGCTAATCTACCAAGGGCTTCACCCATTTTTTCTTGGTCAGCTTTTGTTTTTGGTTCAACTGCAATTTCTATTACTGGTTCAGGGAATTCCATTGGTTCAAGTAATACTGGATTGCTTTCATCACATAATGTGTGACCTGTAATAGTATATTTAAGACCAGCTAAAGCAACTATATCTCCAGCATTAGCTTCTTTGATATCTTCTCTAGAGTTTGCATGCATTAATAACATTCTGCCAACTCTTTCCTCTTTGTCTTTTGATGTATTATATACAGCTGTACCAGTTTTAATTGTACCAGAATAAATTCTAATAAATGTAAGAGATCCAACAAATGGATCGTTAGCAACTTTAAAAGCTAACGCAGAAAATGGCTCTTTATCATCAAACTTCATATCTAACTCATCTTCTGTTCCAGGTTTTGTACCTTTAATTGATCCAATATCAATTGGACTTGGAAGATAATTTATTGTTGCATCAAGAAGTGGTTGTACACCTTTATTTTTAAAAGCAGAGCCAGTTGTTATTGGTACAAAAGTGAAATTTAATGTACCTTTTCTTATACATCTAATTAAATCTTCTTCTTTAATTTCTTCACCATTTAAATAGGCTTCCATTAATTTCTCATCTTGCTCAACAGCCAACTCAACTAATTCTGTTCTATATTTTTGAGAAATTTCTTTTAAATCATCTGGGATATCTTTGTACTCCCACTCTGCACCTAGAGCTTCATTTTTCCAAATTTGTGCTTTCATTTTTACTAAATCTACAACACCCACTAAATCTGCTTCAATACCAATAGGAATTTGAATAGGTAGAGGCGTACAACCTAGTCTATCTTTAATCATTTCAACACATCTATAGAAATCAGCACCTGTTCTATCTAATTTATTAACAAAACATATTCTTGGAACTTTATATTTGTCAGCTTGTCTCCAAACAGTTTCTGATTGAGGTTCTACACCTGCTACACCATCAAAAACACAAACAGCTCCATCTAAAACTTTAAGAGATCTTTCAACTTCGATAGTAAAATCTACGTGGCCAGGGGTATCAATAATATTAATTCTATGATCGTTCCAGAAACAAGTTGTAGCGGCTGAGGTAATTGTTATTCCTCTTTCTTGTTCTTGTTCCATCCAGTCCATTGTTGCAGCACCATCATGTACTTCACCAATTTTATGACTTTTACCAGTGTAATATAATATTCTCTCTGTAGTAGTAGTTTTTCCAGCATCAATGTGTGCCATGATACCAATGTTTCTGTATTTATCTAAAGTATGTGTTCTAGCCATAATTTTTTACCACCTGAAATGAGCAAATGCTTTATTTGACTCAGCCATTTTGTGAACATCTTCTCTTTTTTTAACTGCAGAACCTTTTTTTTCATAAGCATCATACAGTTCGTTAAAAATTTTATCAGACATTTGTTTATCTTTTCTTTTTCTAGATGCATCAACTAACCATCTGATTGCCAGAGCTTGTGCTCTTTTTGATTTTACTTCAACTGGCACTTGATATGTTGCACCACCAACTCTTCTAGATCTAACTTCTACAGTTGGTTTAATGTTATTAATTGCTTCATTAAAAACATTAATTGGCTCTTCTTTCGTTTTTGATTTAATTTTTTCTATTGCTTCATAAACTATTTTTTCAGCTACAACTTTTTTTCCATCATACATAATCGAGTTTATTAGTTTTGGAATAATTGTAGAATTAAATATCGGGTCTGGGGTAACAACTTTTTTGGGTTGTGTTTTTTTTCTAGACATATCTATTATTTACCTTTTTTAGTTCCATACAAAGATCTACGCTTCTTTCTATTTGCAACACCTTGGGTATCTAAGTTTCCTCTTAGAATATGATAACGTACACCTGGTAAATCTTTTACACGACCACCTCTGATCAATACAACAGAGTGTTCTTGTAGATTGTGACCCTCTCCACCAATGTAAGCAGTAACTTCAAAACCATTTGATAGTCTAACTCTTGCAACTTTCCTTAATGCTGAGTTAGGTTTTTTTGGAGTTGTTGTATAAACTTTTACACAGACACCTCTTTTTAAAGGTTGTTTCTGCAAAGCTGGAACTTTGTTCCTAGCAACAGGTTTAATTCTTTTTTTTCTTAACAACTGGTTAATAGTTGGCATAAATTTTTTAATTAATTAATATATTTTTGAATGAAAATAACTGACAGGTTATTTTGTGGCAGCGTTTAGTTCCATAAAGTAGGTACTACATTCCAACCAAAAACATCGCCAAACTACTATTTAATTCTAGTTTGTCAAACTAAAAACTACTTTTGAAGAGTGTTATTTTGTTTAGTTTGCTTGAGTTTCAGTGGGTTCTGCTGGTTCAATTTTATCTTGATCGGCCAAGAACTTATTATCTGCTTCTAAAGCATTCTTGTTCCATTTGTTCTTAATGTGACCTGTTCCAGCTGGAACTAATCTACCAACAATGACGTTCTCTTTTAAGCCATTAAGTGGGTCAACTTTACCTTTAATAGCCGCATCTGTAAGAACTCTTGTAGTTTCTTGGAATGAAGCTGCTGATATAAAAGACTCTGTTTGTAAAGATGCTTTAGTAATACCCATTAAAACTCTTTCTCCAGTTGCTGGATTTTTTCCTTCAGCAACAAGCTTTTCATTTGTATTATCAAATTTAATTCTATCTATCATCTCACCTGGTAAATAACTCGAATCACCAGACTCTTTAACTTCTACTTTTTTAAGCATTTGTCTTAGAATCGTTTCAATATGTTTGTCGTTTATAATTACACCTTGTAACCTATAAACTTCTTGTACTTGGTTAACAAAGTATTCTGTTAAATCTTTTATACCAAGTATTCTTAAAATATCATGTGGTAATGGTTGTCCGTCTAAAAGATACTCACCTTTTTTAATTTTTTCACCTTGGTTGAAATTAATATGTTTGCCTTTTGGAATTAGATAGTTTGAAGGTTCTCCATTTTCAGGTTGAATAGAAATTCTTTGTTTTCCTCTTACTTCTTTACCAAATAAAACTTGACCATCATTTTCTGCAATTATTGCACTATCTTTTGCTTTTCTAGCTTCAAATAATTCAGCAACACGAGGTAGACCTCCTGTAATATCTTTTGTTTTAGTAGTTTCTTTTGGAAGTCTAGCTATTATGTCACCAGCAAATATTTTTTGACCATCTTTCACTGAAAGAATTGAGTCTGGAACTAAATAATATCTGGCTTCATTGTCATCAGCTTTTTTAATAACATTACCTTTGTCATCTCTTAAAGTAATTCTTGGTTTTAAATCAGTATTTTTAGATTGAGCTCTCCAATCAATAACTGATTTAGATGAAATTCCTGTTGCATCATCAGTAGTTTCTTGAATTGAAACACCGTCAATTAAATCAACATAACCTGCTATACCACTTTTTTCAGCAATAACTGGTGTTGTATAAGGATCCCATTCACAAATTTTTTCATTTGCTTTAACTTTATCACCATTCTGGAAAAATAATTTTGAACCATAAGCGACTTTATAAACAGCAACTTGAACGCCATTATCATCTTCAATTGATAGCTGAGTATTTCTTCCCATTACTATCAAATTCTTTTTAGAGTCTTCTAATAAGTTAGAATTAATTATTTTTAAAGTACCAGCTGATTTAGTAATGATTTGCGATTCTTGTTTAACAGAGCTGTTCCACCAACGTGGAAAGTTCTCATTGTTAATTGCGTGCCTGGTTCACCAATCGATTGAGCTGAGATCATACCAATTGCTTCACCCACGTGTACCATTTTTCCTCTAGATAAATCACGTCCATAACAAGTTGCACAAACACCTTTTTTAGAGCTACAAGTCATAACAGAGTATGCTTTAATAAATTTAACCCCTGCTGCATCAATTTTATCACAACCAGCTTCATCGATCATTGTTTCTTTTTTAATTACAACTTCACCAGTAATAGGATTTTTAACATCAAATGCTGTTACCCTTCCAAGAGCTCTTTCGGATAAACTGACAACGACATTTCCACCTTCAAGAATTTCTGCTAATTCAATAAAACCTGGATTATCACATTTAATTTTTGAAATTGTTAAATCTTGAGCAACATCACATAATCTTCTTGTTAGATAACCAGAACTTGCTGTTTTTAATGCAGTATCTGCCAGACCTTTTCTAGCTCCATGGGTAGAGTTAAAGTATTCTAAGGCTGTTAGACCTTCTTTAAAGTTTGATATAATGGGTGTCTCAATAATTTCACCAGATGGCTTAGCAATTAGTCCTCTCATCCCAGCTAACTGTTTCATTTGAGCTGCAGATCCTCTCGCACCACTATCTGCCATCATAAATACAGAATTAATTTTCATTCCATCAGCAGTACTTTCAGTAGCAGAGATACCTCTCATCATTTCACCAGCAACTTTATCTGTACACTTAGACCAGGCATCAACTACTTTGTTATATTTTTCACCTCGAGTAATCAAACCTTCAGAATATTGATTTTCATAATCAGCAATTAGTTTTTTGGTATCTTCAATTAATTGACCTTTGTTTTCTGGAATAACTAAGTCATCTTTACCAAAAGAAATACCTGCTTTAAATGCATGTTTGAAACCTAAATCTTTTAAGTGGTCACAGAATATAACGGTAGTTTTCTGACCACAAAATCTAAATACGCTATCAATAATTTCAGATACCGTTTTCTTAGGTAGTAATCTATCAATCATTGAAAATGTAATATCTTTATGTTTAGGTAGTAAGTTTGCTAATAAAAATCTTCCAGCAGTTGTAGTGTGTTTTTCAACTTTCTTATTTCCATTTTCATCAAGAGTTTCAAATCTTGAAACAATAGTAGAATGAACTTTTATTTGACCTGTAGACAAAGCATGTTCAATTTCATCATTATTTATAAAATAGCCATCTGGTTTTTCTGTTTGAAAAGGAGCTTGAGACAAATAATATAAACCTAAAATCATATCCTGACTCGGTACAATAATAGGTTTTCCATTTGATGGACTTAAAATATTATTAGTAGAAAGCATCAAAATTCTTGCTTCTAGCTGCGCTTCCAAACTTAATGGAACGTGAACTGCCATCTGATCTCCATCAAAGTCAGCATTAAAAGCTGCACAACATAACGGGTGTAACTCAATGGCATCACCTTCAATTAACTTAGGTTCAAATGCTTGCACACCTAATCTGTGAAGAGTTGGAGCACGGTTTAATAAAACTGGGTGTTCTCTTACAATAAGTTCTAATGCATCCCAAACTGCATTAGTTTCTTTTTCAACTAACTTTTTAGCTTGTTTGATTGTTGATGCTAAACCTAATTTATTTAATCTTGCATATAAAAATGGTTTGAATAGTTCAAGAGCCATTTTTTTTGGTAAACCACATTCATGAAGTTTAAGGTCTGGTCCTACAACGATTACAGATCTTCCTGAATAATCTACTCTTTTACCTAATAAGTTTTGTCTAAACCTACCCTGCTTACCTTTAAGCATTTCAGCTAAAGATTTAAGAGGTCTTTTGCCTGTTCCAGTAATTACTCTACCTCTTCTTCCATTATCGAAAAGTGCATCTACTGATTCCTGAAGCATTCTTTTTTCATTTCTAACAATAATGTCTGGAGCCTTAAGATCCATTAATCTCTTTAGACGATTATTTCTATTGATTACTCTTCTATAAAGATCATTTAAATCTGAAGTAGCAAATCTACCTCCATCCAAAGGTACTAGAGGTCTTAATTCAGGCGGGATAACTGGAATTACAGTTAAAATCATCCATTCTGGTTTTTGACCAGTTTCAATAAATGACTCAATTAATTTTAGTCTTTTAATTGATCTTTCTTCATTAACTTTAGATTTTGTTTCTTTAATTGAATTAATTAATTTAGTTCTTTCAAGTTCTAAATCCATTGCTTTAAGAATTGTTAAAATTGCTTCTGCTCCAATTCCAGCTTCAAATGACTCTTCACCAAATTCATCTTGATATTTAGCTAATTCTTCTTCGTTTAATAATTGATTTTTTTGTAAACCAGTTAAACCAGGTTCAATTACAATAAAGTTTTCAAAGTACAAAACTCTCTCAACTTCTTTTAACTTCATATCAACTGCGAGTGATATTCTGCTTGGTAATGATTTTAAGAACCATATATGTGCAACAGGTGTTGCTAAATTGATGTGACCCATTCGCTCTCTACGAACATTAGATTTTGTTACTTCAACACCACATTTTTCACAAATTATTCCTCTGAATTTCATTCTTTTGTACTTACCGCACAAACATTCATAATCTTTAATTGGACCAAAAATTCTAGCACAAAAAAGACCATCTTTTTCAGGTCTAAAAGTTCTATAATTTATTGTTTCAGGTTTTTTAATTTCACCGTAAGTCCATGATTTTATCTTTTCAGGACTTGCTAAAGTAATTTTAATACTATTAAAATTTTGAGCTTCAGAAACTTCACTATTTTTAAATAAATCTGTTAATTCTTTTTTCATATTTAATTTAACTCAATGTTTAGTGCTAATGATTTTATTTCTTTTACTAATACGTTGAATGACTCTGGTATTCCAGATTCAAAATTTTCTTCACCTTTAACTATTGTTTCGTAAACTTTAACTCTACCCGCTACATCGTCTGACTTAACAGTTAAAATTTCTTGTAAAGTATAAGATGCTCCATAAGCTTCAAGAGCCCATACTTCCATCTCACCAAATCTTTGACCACCAAGTTGAGCTTTACCACCTAAAGGTTGCTGTGTAACAAGACTGTAAGGTCCAGTAGATCTAGCATGTATCTTGTCTTCAACTAAGTGATGAAGTTTTAACATATAAATTATTCCAACAGTCACTGGTCTATCAAACATTTCTCCTGTTCTTCCATCCCATAAATTAGTTTGTCCAGATGTTGGTAGTTTTGCTAAATTAAGCATTTCAGAAACATCCTTTTCTTTAGCACCATCAAAAACCGGTGTTGAGATAGCTATACCATTTTGAAGATTTTCACATAAATCACTAAATTCAGTTTTATTTAATTTGTCGATAGCACCATCAAAAACATCATTTCCATAAACAGACTTTAAAAATGAAGAAATCTTCTCTGTTTTTTCAAATTTTTTATTATTTTCATTAACTAATCTTTTAACTTCTTCACCAAATTCTTTACATGCCCAACCAAGGTGAGTTTCTAAAATTTGACCAACATTCATACGACTTGGAACACCTAATGGATTTAAAACAATATCAACCGGTCTACCATCTTCTCTGTATGGCATGTCTTCAACTGGAACAATTTTACTAACAACACCTTTGTTTCCGTGTCTACCCGACATTTTATCTCCAGGTCTTAATCTTCTTTTAATAGCAACAAAAACTTTTACCATTTTCATTACACTTGGTAGTAAATCATCACCACTTCTAATTTTTAAAACTTTATCTTCAAATCTTTCTAAAATTGATTGTTTTGCTTTATTGTATTGATCTTTTAATTGAGCAAGACTTGCTTCATCATTGACATTTCCTACTGTTATTTTGAAAATATCATTTATGCTAATTTTGTTGATTGTCTCGAGATCTAATTTCGTTCCAACTTCTAAATCTTTAATTTTTTTAGTTAAAGATGAACCAGATAAGATTTGATTTGCTCTTTGCTTAATACTTCTCTCTAGAATTTCTTCTTCAACAATTTTATCTTGCTGAACAGTTTCGATTTCAGCTCTCTCAATTGTAATTGATCTTTCATCTTTTTCAATTCCATGTCTGTTGAAAACTCTAACATCAACAATAGTACCACTACTTCCTCTAGACATTCTTAAAGAGGTATCTGTAACATCAATTGCTTTTTCACCAAAAATTGATCTTAATAATTTCTCTTCTGGACCAGAAGCTGAGTCTCCTTTTGGTGTAACTTTACCAACAAGAATGTCTCCAGCTTTAACTTCTGCACCAATATAAACGATCCCTGATTCATCAAGATTTTTTAAAGCTTCTTCATTCACATTTGGTATATCTCTAGTAATTTCTTCTTCACCTAATTTAGTATCTCTAGCCATAACTTCATACTCAACTATATGTACTGATGTGAACACATCGTCTGTTACACATCTTTCTGAAATTAAAATAGAGTCTTCAAAATTGTAACCTTGCCAAGGCATAAATGCTACGGTAACATTTTTACCTAATGCTAATTCACCTAGCTTAGTAGATGGTCCATCAGCAATTATATCTCCAGATTTAACTTTATCACCAACTCTAACTAAAGGTTTTTGGTTAATACATGTATTTTGATTTGATCTTTTAAATTTTTGTAAATTATAAATATCTACACCAGACTTAGTAAAATCAGTCTCTTCTGTTGCTTTGATAACAATTCTTTTACCATCAATTTTATCAACTGTACCATCTCGTTTAGCAACAATTGTTACTCCTGAGTCTAGAGCAACATCCCTTTCTATACCGGTTCCAACTAATGGTGATTCAGGTTTTAATAAAGGTACCGCCTGTCTCATCATGTTAGATCCCATTAGAGCTCTGTTTGCATCATCATTTTCTAAAAAAGGAATTAATGATGCTGCAACTGAAACTAGTTGTTTTGGAGATACATCTATATAATCAATATTCTCAGGTCTTGATAAAATAAAGTTTAAGTTTTCTCTACAAGAAACTAGGTCTTCTATAATTTTTCCATTCTTATCTAATTTAGTGTTTGCTTGAGCAATAGTATATTTAGTTTCTTCCATTGCAGATAAATATTCCACTTTATCTTCTACAACTCCGTTTTTAACTTTTTTGTACGGGCTTTCAATGAAACCATATTTATTAATTTTTGCATAAGTAGATAAACTATTAATCAACCCAATGTTTGGTCCTTCGGGCGTTTCAATTGGACAAATTCTTCCATAATGCGTTGGGTGTACGTCACGTACTTCAAAGCCAGCTCTTTCTCTAGTTAAACCACCAGGTCCTAAAGCTGATACTCTTCTTTTATGAGTAATTTCAGATAAAGGATTGGTTTGATCCATAAACTGTGAAAGTTGAGAACTTACAAAAAAATCTTTTAAAGAAACTGTTAGAGGTTTAGCATTAATTAAATCTTGAGGCATTGCAGATTCAATATCAAGAGTTGTCATTTTTTCCTTGATAGCTCTTTCCATTCTGTAAACACCAATACGAGCTTGATTTTCTACAAGTTCTCCAACAGACCTAACTCTTCTATTTCCAAGATGGTCAATATCATCAACTTCATCTTTACCATCACGAAGATCTAACATTTTATGAACTATAGCTATAATATCGTCATTTCTTAAAATTGTAATTTTGTCAGAACATTCTAAATTTAATCTAGAGTTCATTTTTACTCTGCCTACATCAGAAAGATCGTATCTATCTGAACTGAAAAATAAGTTATTAAAAATTTGAGTGGCTATTTCAATTGTCGGTGGTTCACCTGGTCTTAAAACTTTATAAATTTCAGTAATAGCATCATTTTTGTTGTTATTTTTATCATTTAAAATTGTTGTTAGTAAGTAAGGGCCTTTATTAATTGAATTAGTTATAGAAATGTCAATTGAATTGATGTTCGCTTCTAAGATTTGTTTAATGATTGTATCATTTAGCTCAGTTCCAATTCCAAAAGTACCTCCTTCTTCTTCATCGCTAACAACAACTTCTTTATGAAGATATTTTCCATAAAGTGACTCTTGTGAAACTAAAATGTCTTTTAAACCATCGTTAGCAAGTTTTTTTGCAGTTAAAAAATTAATTTTATCACCTAGTTTAATGACAACATTGCCATTTTTTGCATCCATAACTTCTTCTGAAAAGTTTTTAGCTTTATAGTTTTCTGGATTAAATTTTGTTTTCCATTTATTTGTTTTAGGATCAAATGTGTAAGTTTCTTTATCATAAAATTCATCAGCAATTTCAGTTTTAGTAAAACCTAGGGCCATTAATAAAGTTGATACAAAAATTTTTTTCTTTCTATCAATTTTAAAATATAAAAAGTCTTTTACATCATACTCAAGATCTAACCATGAACCTCTATTTGGTATAACTCTACAATTAAAAAGAAGTTTACCACTTGCATGAGACTTTCCCTTATCATGATCAAAAAATACACCTGGACTTCTATGCATTTGATTGACAACTACTCTTTGAACACCGTTAGTAATAAAAGTACCACTATCAGTCATCATTGGAACTTCTCCCATGTAAACTTCTTGTTCTTTTGCTGATAAAATATCTTTAGTATTATTTTCTTGATCTATTTCATAAACAACAAGTCTTAAAGTACATTTAAGTGCAGAGGTAAAAGACAAACCTCTTTGTATACATTCTTCGGTATCAAATTTTGGTTTTTCTAATCTATAAGAAACATATTCTAAAGTAGCTTTGTCATTAAGGTCTTCAATTGGAAAAATGCCTTTAAAAACTCTATCAAAACCTTTTGTCAGATCTCCTGCATCTGAATCAAAGTCAGTTAATTGTTTGTATGAATTTTTTTGAACTTCAATTAAGTTTGGAATAGATAAAGTCTCAGCTAACTTACCAAAGCTTTTTCTTACATTTTTCTTTTCAGTAAAAGATAATTGCATTTATAATCAGTTACTAGTTAATTAAATTAACCAGCAATTAAGTTCTTTCTAATTAAATTATTTAAGTTCTACTTTTGCGCCAGCTGCTTCCAACTTAGCTTTGATCTCTTCAGCATCTTTTTTGTTTACACCCGATTTAACTTCTTTCGGTGCACCTTCAACTAGATCTTTTGCTTCTTTAAGACCTAAAGATGTTGCTGCTCTAACTTCTTTAATAACATTAATTTTTTTATCTCCTGCAGAAACTAACATAATTGTAAAATCATCTTTTGCTTCTTCAGCTGCTCCACCTGCTGCTGCTGCTGCTGGTGCTGCTGCAGCCATAGCTGTAACACCCCATTTTTCCTCAAGTTGTTTTGAAAGTTCAGCTGCTTCAACTACAGTTAAACTTGATAAATCTTCTATAATTTTATTTAGATCAGGCATAATTTTTATACTTCTTTAGGTTATTTTTCAGAATTTTCTGGGGACAAACTACTCATTTTTTCAGAACGTGCAAGTAAAATACTTACAAATTTTGATGCTGGTGTTGCTAGAATACCTACTATATTTGCTCTAGCTTCATCTAATGTTGGTAAATTAGCTACATTTTGAACTCCAGCTTGGTCCAAAACATCATTGCCCATTATTCCACCTAAAAGTTTTAGATTTTCATTAGTTTTCGCAAATTTGGATAAAATTCTAGCCGAGATAATAGCATCGTTAGAAAAAGCTACAGCAGTAGCTCCTGTAAATAAATTAGCAAGATCTTTACATTTAGTTTTTTCAATTGCCAACTTAGTAATTCTATTTTTAGTAATTTTAAATTTTATTCCATGTTCTCTCATTTGAGCTCTTAACTCATCTAATTGAGACATTGTTAAACCTTGATAATGAGTAACCATAACAGCTTCATTATTTTGAAACTGAGTTTCCATTTCACTTATATAATTCTTTTTTTGTTCCTTGTTCATCATAACTATATAGCTTTTCCTAATTTGACTTTGTATGACACACCCATACTTGATGTTACAAAGGCATTTTTAATTAAATCACCTTTTAAAGTAAGATTTCCTTTTTCTTTTTCTAAAGTGTCTAAAATTGCTTGATAATTTTTCAATAATTGATCATCATGAAAAGATTTTTTTCCAATGCTAACACCTATATTACCATCTTTATCATTTCTAATTTCAGCTTGACCTGATTTTGCATCAGTTACAGCTTGCTTAATGTTGTCTGAAACTGAACCTAATTTTGGATTAGGCATTAAACCTTTGGGTCCTAAAACTTTACCTAACTTTGAGAGCTTAATCATCATCCCTGGTGTACAGATAAGTTTTTCAAAATCTAATTCACCTGATTTAATTTTTTCTATAAATTCATCACTACCAACTATGTCGGCACCTGCATCTTTAGCTTCTTTAGCTTTTGCATCTTCACAGACAACAGCAACTTTTACTTTTTTTCCTGTTCCACCTGGTAAATTAACTACAGTTCTAATATTTACCTCACCTTTTTTTTGCTTATTGTTAACTTGAAAACTTAAATCAATTGACTCATCAAATTTAGTTGTACAATTTTTTTTAACAATAGATAATAAACTTTCAATTGCATCAGCTGGCAAATTTTTAGTTTTTTCTGGTAATTGTTTGAATCTTTTTGATGGCATTAGTCTTTAACCTCAATTCCCATAGATCTTGCAGAACCAGCAATAATCTTTACAGCTTGGTCTAAGTCGTGCGCATTAAGATCTTTCATTTTTTGTGTTGCAATTTCTTCTGCTTGTTTTTTTGTAATTGAACCAGCTATACTTCTTCCTGGTTCTTTAGATCCACCTTTAAGTTTAGCTGCTTCTTTTATAAAATGTGAAGCTGGTGGTGATTTAATTTCAAAATCAAATTTTTTATCTTTATATACAGTAATGATAACTGGGATTGGTTTTCCAGCAAACGCCTTTGTCTTATCATTAAATGCTTTACAGAATTCCATTATATTAATGCCCCGTTGTCCTAATGCAGGACCAACTGGTGGAGCTGGGTTAGCTTGTCCACCCATAATTTGCAATTTTATATATCCACTTATCTCTTTAGCCATTAACTTACTTTCTCAACTTGGTTATATTCTAAATCAACGGGTGTTGGTCTTCCAAATATCGACACAGAAACTTTAAGTCTTGATTTTTCTTCATCAATGTCTTCAACCATACCGCTGAATGATGCAAAAGGACCGTCAACAACCTGAACTTTTTCACCAATGGCATACTCTATACCAGATTTTGGCTGTGCTACACCATCTTTTATTTGTCCTAATATTTTTTCTATTTCTTTATCTGAAACAGGTACTGGAATGCCTTTTGAACCTAAAAATCCGCTTACTCTCTTCAGATTTTTAATTAAATGATAAAGATCATTGTCCATCTCACTTTTAATTAGTACGTAACCAGGAAAATATTTCTTTTTTCTTTGAATTCTCTTTCCTCTTTTAACTTCTGTTACATCATGAGTTGGTACAACAATTTCCTCAATTTTATCTGAGATTTTAGCTTTTTCAGCCTCTTCTTTTATTAATCCAGCAACCTTATTTTCAAAATTTGAGTGTGATTGAACAATATACCAATTTTTCATTAAATACTTACCTTCAGTAAAGCTTCCAATAAAAATTTAAGAACTTGATCAAGAAGTAAAAAAAACAAAGACATAATAACAGCCATTGCAAATACCATTAAAGCACCTTGCATAGTCTCTTTTCCTGTTGGCCAAGAAACCTTAAAGGCTTCTTGTTTTACTTCCTGTATAAATTTTATCGGGTTTTTCATAATATACTGTTCACTTATTGGCAGGAGCGGAGGGACTCGAACCCTCAGCCTCCGGTTTTGGAGACCGGCGCTCTACCAATTGAGCTACACTCCTATAGAGTTTACTCTATAATTTTAGTTACTACTCCAGCTCCAACTGTTCTACCACCTTCACGAATAGCGAAGTTTAATTTTTCACTCATCGCAATTGGAGTAATTAATGTAACAGTGAATTTAGCATCATCACCTGGCATAACCATTTCAGTTCCTGCTGGTAATGTAACTTCTCCAGTTACATCTGTTGTTCTAAAGTAAAACTGAGGTCTGTATTTAGTAAAGAATGGAGTGTGTCTTCCACCCTCATCTTTTTTAAGTACATAAGCCTGAGCCTCAAATTTAGTGTGAGGAGTAACTGAACCAGGTTTACAAAGAACTTGACCTCTTTCAACGTCAGTTCTTTCAACACCTCTTAAAAGCACACCGATGTTATCACCTGCTTCACCTGAATCTAAAAGTTTTCTAAACATTTCAACTCCAGTACAAACTGATTTTTTGGTGTCTCTAATACCAACGATTTCAATTTCTTCACCAGTTTTTACAACACCTGTCTCTACTCTTCCAGTAACAACTGTTCCTCTTCCAGAAATTGAGAATACGTCCTCAACTGGCATCAAGAAAGGTTTGTCAACTTCTCTTGCTGGCTGTGGAATAAAATCATCAACAGCTTTCATTAATTCTAAAATAGAATTTTTTCCAATTTCTTCATCTCTACCTTCAACAGCAGCTAATGCAGAACCTTTAACGATAGGAGTTTTGTCACCAGGATATTTGTATGAAGTTAGAAGTTCTCTAATTTCTTCTTCAACAAGTTCAATCATATCTTTATCATCAACTTGGTCTACTTTATTTAAGTAAACAACAATTGCTGGAATACCAACTTGTCTTCCTAAAAGAATATGCTCCCTTGTTTGAGGCATAGGACCATCAGCAGCATTAACTACTAAGATAGCTCCATCCATTTGGGCTGCACCTGTAATCATATTTTTTACATAGTCAGCGTGACCTGGACAATCAACGTGTGCGTAATGTCTTTTTTCAGTTTCGTATTCAACGTGAGCAGTTGAGATTGTAATTCCTCTTTCTTTTTCTTCAGGGGCTTTATCAATCTGATCGTAAGCAACCGCTTTTGCTCCACCAGTTGCCGATAATGTAATTGTGATAGCGGCTGTTAATGTTGTTTTGCCATGGTCGACATGACCAATTGTACCAATGTTACAGTGTGGTTTATTTCTTACAAATTTTTCTTTTGACATTACTTTTTTACCTCAGTTTAGTTTTATTAATAATTTCTTTTTTTCTTGGAGCGGGTAAAGAGAATCGAACTCTTACATCCAGCTTGGAAGGCTAGCGTTCTACCATTGAACTACACCCGCACAACATCAAGAATAACACTCCATTGTTATAAAAAATTTTATTGAATGGTGGAGGGGGAAAGATTCGAACTTTCGAAGACCGAAGTCAACGGGTTTACAGCCCGCCCCATTTGACCGCTCTGGAACCCCTCCTTTTTGGGGAAGTGTCCCCTTGTTCAATAAAGCTTCAAACAACAGGCGTTTTATATATTTTTATTATGCAATTGCAACACGAGATTTACTGTGAAAATGGAGGAAAAAACGTATAAAACAAACTAATTTTATGAATAAATCATCTTTTTTAATCGTTGGTCAACATGCTGTAATTGAAGCATTAAGAAACCCTAAAAGGAAGGTTTTAAAAGTATTTTTAACAGAAGAAAGTAAAAAAAATATTCACAGAAAAAATCCAAAAAAAAATGTCCTTGAAGATGTTAAGGTTTATTTCAAATCAAAAAAAGAACTAGATAAATACACTTCTAAAGATCAAATTATGCACGGTGGATACGTTGCTGAAGTAGAACATATTGATCAACCTGACTTAAAAGAGTTTATAAAAGGAAAAAATAACTTAACATTTGTTTGTATTGATGAGGTAACAGACCCAAGAAATATTGGTTCATTAATTAGAAGTGCTGCATCATTTAATATTGATGGATTAATTGTTAAAGAAAGACAATTTCCATCAGATAGTAAGCTTATGTATAAAGCTGCAAGTGGTTGTATGGAACATATCAATATTTTTGAAGTGGCAAATATAAATTCCACACTAAAAAACTTGAGGGAAAAAAATTTTTGGGTTTATGGTTTTGATGCAAGAGGAGAAAAAGACTTCACAGATATAAAATGGGAAGGAAAAAATGTTCTTTTATTTGGTTCTGAGGGATTTGGCATGAGAGAGCACACGGGAAAGTACACAGATTTTTTTGTTAAGATTGATATAAATAAGGATGTAGAAAGCTTAAATATCTCAAATAGTGCTGCAATTGTATTTCATCATTTAAGTTATTTAAAAAAAAATTCTTGATTAGTCTAAGATTTCTTAATAGAAATCACCTATGCCCTTGTAGCTCAGCTGGTAGAGCAATTGATTTGTAATCAATAGGCTTCATCATTCAACGAATTTAACATCAAGTAAACCCTAACATATTTAACCTTAAAAAGAATCTTTTTTCTCATACCGATCACATACCGATAGATTTTTATTTATGAATCAAAAAACATATTGTAACATTGTAAAAATTTTTGTTAAAATTTACTTGATAGTGATAACATGGCTTCTTGATATTGATCTCCAGCAAGTGACTGATTAGCTTTAAAGCTTAAATCAAAACCATGAATATTTTTTGCAACATTAAACCCAGTAGTCATTTCATCAGATCCATCTAATGTCATCGCATATTCAGTTTCTCGTTTTGATTTAAAATTTATACTAAATTTAATTTTATCTGAATGTTCACTCTCATTTCCTTGAATTCTTTTATAGCTTGTTATTATTAATAAATTTTTTTTAGATTGATAATTAAAACCTAGTTCACTTGAAAGAAGATGAGTTGAATTTACTCCTTGAGTATAAGTGTAAGTAGTTGAAGTATCTGATGCATAATGCATCTTTACATCTGATGAATTGCTAAAATCTAAACCATATTCAATTTTACCAAATGGTTTTACATTATTTTGATTAAACTCAATAATATCATTAAACTCTAAACCAAGTGAAGCCAAACCACTTTCAAGGGTTTGTTTATCATAATATAAGTTATCTGTTCCAATCTCTGTATAATCATCAAGTTCTGTATAGCCTAAATCTATACGTCCAATAGGAGTTAAATTAAAATAATTTTTACTAAAAGTTTTACCATAATTTATAGAACCAAATATCTGATTTCCATCTCTAGAACCAGTTAAAGTGTTAGCACCACTTTTTCTTATTAAGTCACTTTTGATTTGACCAACACCAATTGTACCTTCAATAAAATTATCATCATCAAATGATCGTGTTCGATAAACTGATATGTGATAGCTTTTTGTATCAATACCAGATCCATTTATTCCAATATCGGTATCACTTTGGCTGTACAGAACAGCAAAGCCAAGAAGATCATTATCATTAAATTTCTTATCAAATCCTACTGCTATTCCTTGACTATCTATTTCTTTTGATGATGAATTGCTGGTATCTCCTATTTTTGTCATACTAATTGTACCTTCTGACCAAGAAGACCAATCATCTGGAATTAATTTACCTGAAAAAATATTTCCTATTTGAACTGTTTCAACTAAAGAAGTTAGTAACATATTTCCAAAATCTAATTTAAAATTATTCTCACTTAAATTATCATTCCCTCTGTTTTGTCTTAAATAACTTAGTCTATTTGAAACCATACCAATCGATTGAGTAAAAGTATTTTTAACTATACTTTCCTGTGCATCAAGTGAGCCTATAACATTTTTGTCAGTAGTTGGATCTACAGTGGCATCTTCTGCTGTTGTAAAACTAAGAGATGTAGTAGAACTTATTCCAGCATATGAGCCACTGTCGCTATCATCAAATGCAGTTGCATCTATTAAGACGTAATACTCTGTTTCTGCATCAAAGTTTGATGATGGATTAATTGTAATTTGAGATGTACCAGATCCTGTAACTTGACCGCTCGTTACATCAATTGTTTCAACAGTTGAATTATCTGATGTTTTTTTAATGGTGATATTGCCGCTTTCAGTATCAACATTTGAGCTAAAGTTAAGAACAATAGTTGAGTCAAGTGCAACACTAGTTGCATTATCAGTTGGTACTGATGAACTTAGTGTTGGTGCAGAAGTACTTTCATCGTCATATAAAGTTTGAACTTCTAAAGAACTTAATTCTGTATTCCATAATCGCATCTCATCAGCTGATCCATTAAACGTAGTACCTAAACCCCAATCCATAAAACCTCTGCCAATAACTAAACCAGTATTTTGTATTCTAAAAACGTTAGATGTAGAATTTGAAGAAACTAAAGATCCATCAATATATACTTTTCTGCTATTGCTTCCATTCCATGTGAATACATATTGATGCCAATTACCATCACTATTTTTTCCACTTGCAGATGTATTATAACCATTATTACAACTGTTAAATTGAATATTGCTACCCAATCTCACGATTGCACCGTATCGACCACCTCCACAAGAAACCATTCCACCATAAGCAAACAAGTCCATTGTTGAGGTAGAGGATGATTTAGCCCAAACACTAATGGTAAAAGCATCACTAATGTTACCCCCATTATTAGTAGGAAGTGTATCGGTGCCAAAATAAATCCAATCTCCATCTCCATCAAAACTGTAAGCAGAATTGGAATCTCCAAACCTATCTGTTGTTAGTTGAGGGTCTCCACTAATAGTGCCATCATATCCGTTTCCACTACTATCATTTGCATTTCCAGAAAATGCATAATAAGCAATAATTTTATCAGATTGAGGAATTTCTCCAAATGAAAAATTATTAAAAAAAGAAATAAATAAAATTATAACTAATATAATATATTTCATTGATTTAAATCTATTATAGACAGTGAATTATTATAATTAAAATAAATATTTGAAAATATGAGGTGTTTTTCCTAAGAAGTTGTATCACAATCAGTATAAATATTGTTTGAGAACAAATCATTTTTAGCAAAACAAGAGTAAAATAAAAACAAACTAATAATAAAAAATTCCATAATTTTATTCTTATAAACACCGACTAGACACCGACAGAAACACCGACAGATTAGGCACAAATGGTCTACAACAAGCTACAAAGTTACAAATAAGAGAATTATCTTTTAATAACCAAATCTTTTAAGTGTTGATTTAATTGACTTTTAACATTAAAAACTTCCTTGATACGAATGCCCTTGTAGCTCAGCTGGTAGAGCAATTGATTTGTAATCAATAGGTCCGCGGTTCGACTCCGTGCGGGGGCACCATCACTCAATAAAATCAACACTTATTATTTTTGCAAAACTCAAAATAAGTAATTTGGTAACAATGATTGCTACCATAGTGCTACCACTTTTGTAGACCAATCAAGTAGTCATAATTTATCGAAAATGAGAGTCTATAGTGTTATCAATTCTATTAGAGCTATTCGCACAAGGTGTCTTAATACAAGATTGTATTAAAATTGATTTAGAAGCATTAGTAAATATGAAAAAGATATATCCGACACTTGCATCAAGCTTGTAATCAATATTATTTATATTATGGCTGTATGCATTGTATCTTTGATCATATACATTTTTTTCATCTGAAAATTCTTTAACAATTGCATTAGGCGTTGTAGATGGAATCCAAGAACAATCTAAATTACCATTCATAGCTCTTGTTTCACCAATTTCACATTTCATTAATTCTGCTGACATATACTTAACAACATTATTATGCATTGCTTTAACAGCATTAGCTTTTGCACTACTCGTATACCCATTATAAGCAACGACACCTACAGCAGCTAGAATACCAATGATTGCTACTACGACTAGTAGTTCTATTAGGGTGAAGGCTTTGTTATTCATATTTAATCTCTTCCTCCAATCTATTATCAGAATTACTACACGGCTCCTCGAAACAAATACATAAGGTTATATGATCCCAGGAATTTGGTGAATCAATATGAGTTATACCAACATATTGTCCTCCCCACGACGCCACTTTACAACCATTAGCTCTTTGTGCACTCCAGGCAGTAGGATTATCAGGATGTGGAGGATATGGATTTGTATATCTACCATTATTCTCCATATGATTAATAAGATATCTTGTTATGAATGTTCGTTGATCAGGTTGATAACAAGTAACTACACTTTCAGTTTTAGAACCATAGACTTTCATCATTGTTACACTTCCATAAATATCGCATTTTTGAATCACAAGATAAATTTCCTTCTTAATCGCTGCATGATTAGATTTCACAACTGTAACCCTTGCAGCACTCGTATACCCATTATAAGCAACAACACCAACAGCAGCTAGAATACCGATGATGGCTACAACGACTAGGAGTTCTATTAGGGTGAAGGCTTTGTGATTCATTAATTCATTGAACATTTATCCTCTATAACTTTGTCTCTACACATAGTGTCAATTCTACAACGAATTACTATTGTCAAATACAATTTCCTCCCATATTTGAACTAGATGCATACCACTATTTCCATTAATAGCGATATCCCCAAGTGATATTTGATTATAAGGATCTTTTAAAAATTAGTTGCCATGAACTGAACAGCATTACAAATCTGATCAAAATTATTACAATAGTAAATTAAATTCTTTGCCATTGTTGTTTTAATACCATCCTTGAAGAGTGACTTGTCATTATCAGTTCACAAAGTTTTATTCTAATCATTTTAATCATAGTTATGGTTATCTTACAGACATTTCTTAGCAGCACTCGTATACCCATTATAAGCAACCACACCTACTGCAGCTAGAATACCGATGATGGCTACTACGACTAAGAGTTCTATTAGGGTGAAGGCTTTCGTTTCATTAATATCTATAATTTCTAATCCTCTAAATTATTTGCATCCTTACATGGAGTTTATACAACATAAAGTCTATTCCGTATTATTATCATACATAGATATATCCTAATGATTACTCATTTAGTTCCACCAATGTTGAACACCATTCATTAATGTTTATCTTGAAGATTTCTTGTCATATGCATTTTGAGTAACCAACATATTCATGAAAGCATTTTTAAAGATCTGATTGATACTGCATACTTGAGACTTATAAATCACTAATTATTTGACCAAATCAATCAGTTAATCCAGCATTGCATTTTGTAGTTCAGTCTAATAAATTTTGATCATTTTTAGAAGTTTTTACATGATGACTTTGCACTCTTGTATACCCATTATAAGCAACCACACCTACTGCAGCTAGAATACCGATGATGGCTACTACGACTAGGAGTTCTATTAGGGTGAAGGCTGAACGTTTCATGTTTAAAAGCCAGTAGGTACTTGAAGGTCAGGTAAATCTTTTTTTGAACCATCCTCATCATAAGCTGCTCTTATCAAAAAACATGGATCAACCTGACACCTATTCCATCCAACTAAAATTATTTCTCCTGCATTTCTAGTGGGGCCACTATTTAATAAACCACTTGGATTACTTGAAGTTGTGCCATAAGGATTTTTTATCTTATTTTGGAAAATATCTATAAAATATTGTGCCCAAGTATTACTATTTAACTTCCAGCAGCACCTGTGGAACATGAGGTTATATGTTTGCTAGATGTTGGTCCTTCATGTAAGGTTTATTCCTAATTGACATTTTCCAATTTCGCTCATTGCATATTTTTGGATCAATTTAGAATTGCTTTCCATTGTTTTTTTCTTAGCACTTGTGTGTACCCATTATAAGCAACCACTCCTACTGCAGCTAGAATACCGATGATGGCTACTACGACTAGGAGTTCTATTAAGGTAAACCTTTCGCTTCATATAAAAACTTCTACCATTGTTGCCAGATTGTTGCCAAGTCAAAAATATTTCAGGATTATTGTTGCAAACTAATGTTTATTTAAGAATTGAGTCTTGATTTGTAATCAATAGGTCCGCGGTTCGACTCCGTGCGGGGGCACCACTTCACTCAGTAAAATCAGCGCTAATTATTTTTTCAAAATTTTAGTTTTAGTCAAATTTCTACGTATGAGTGCTGACGCTAGTGCTGACAGTCAGTGTGATGTCAGATCAAGTAGTCGTTTTAATTTAAAATTTGTCTTCTTGAAGCTATATTGCAATAGCCAATATTCTTGCCCGCAGATAATTATAGCCTGACGGCTAGTCAAGCTATTAAGCTCTTTTAATTTTTCATCTATATCAATAGTGCTTTCTAGTTGTAATGTTTATTTTCTCCACTTTTAATCTCATTTAAAACATAAGGTTTGTATTTCTCATATTAAGGTTTTGCCTTCAAGTTTACACACGTAGTACGTTTGCGCAGTCATGAATTTTTTCATTATCAGTGGTAGGTGTTGTTCCTTTATCAGTATAATATACATAATTACATCTTTAGGATATCTTTTCCAGGCTTTATCTTTAAACACTCAATTATTGCATCTATCAAAACCCTTTTTTTCTGTGCTAATTTCAAAATTATTACTCAGTTTGCCATGAATATTGGCATACCTTTATCTTTCCTGTTTAGCCATAGAACCGATACCTTGATATGTATAGTCATTGCTCAACATATTGCATTCTCCACTAGTCACTCTTTATGTGATAGATGGCTAAGTGTTGCAATTAAACTTGGCTAAATCGTAATTATCTTTGCCGTCCTAGTAATATTTGATATCCTCTTACCAATTTTAGCAGTATCATAGTTGCATACCTGGCAGTTTTAGAAATATCATTATCATAAAACCCTAAATCTTGAATTTTTTTAGCCATTTCATATGGTTCTTCCAGAACCACGTTTTTCCCTAATACTGCTTTTTTCACTTTTAATATCACTTCCACTTTTTCGCATACAATTTTGCTTTTCTTTGCAATTAAAAAGCATGGAGAACCATTACACCGTCTTTCACACTTTTTTATAGATTGAGAAACGTAATTGCCCACGCTATCACAGTAAGCATGTTGGACAATGAATAATAATGTGATGATTTTCCATCTTTTGAAATTGTCATAAGCATTGGATGATTCTTTTTATTAGCACCATCGAGAATACTTTGGGTTCGAATGCTCCATACAGATACACGAAAAACTCAGTCATAATGGTTTTAGACTAATTTTAATTCACCTGAACCTTTTTATATGCATATAGCATTCCCACTTAACAACAAACCTAGAACCACGATCCCTAAAAGTTTTTTCATCTATAAAAACTCTACCACTACGTGACGCTAGTGCGGTCTATAACTGAAAGTAAGATTTCTAATTTCCGTTGCAAACAAATGTTTATTTAAACTTTAGCAATTGATTTGTAATCAATAGGTCCGCGGTTCGACTCCGTGCGGGGGCACCACTTCACTGAATAAAATCAACACTAATTATTTTTTCAAAATTAAAGTTTAGTTAAATTTATACGTATAGTGCAGACATAGTGCAGCTAAAATACCAATGATCGCTACAACAACTAAGAGTTCAATTAGAGTGAAAGCCTTTTGTTACATTATTCTATATATACCATTGTTTCAATTCGATTTGAAGAAGTTGAGCAAGAAGTTTTGAAACATGTTCTAATATGAATTTCAGAATTACTTTTTGGAGCAAGCCATATAGTTCCAACATCACTATCCAACCAATTTTGGTTTTGAACCCAACTATTATGTTGTCTAACACCTTTGGATTTATGCTGTTGATTAGAATTTGGGTTATAAATATTTTTAAGATCTGAAAATGGAGAATAGCTAGATACAACAATATAATCAATTACACTTGCTGAGCTAAGACCACTGCATCTCAACGATGCATTTTTGTTAACCATTATATTGGCTCTCACCTAAATCACATTTCTTCAATTCATTCTGAATATAATTTGATACAAGTTTATGATTTGATTGTGCTGTTGAAGCTTTAGCACTAGCCGTATACCCATTATAAGCAACCACTCCTACAGCAGCTAGAATACCGATGATGGCTACTACGACTAAGAGTTCTATTAGAGTGAAGGCTTTTTGTTTAATCAATATTGATAACATATGATAAATTATTTTCTGACTTACTACAAGGTTCTTTAAAACATGAAGTTATTCTTATATCATTATTGTCTAAGACTGGCGTGCACCAGGATTAAAGTTTTATCATGTGATATTCCATTTAAATGAATAGAGCCAATACTACTAGAATTTGTAGAAGGTCCAGTGTTTCTTACATAAGTTAAATTTGTATAAACACTTATCAATTTTTTATCTGTATTAAATAATTGCTGTAAATGTGAATAATTTTTCCATAAGTTATACCTGAGCAATTAACGCTTGATCCATTATCTCTCTTCATAATTGAGTTCTCCTAAATCACATTTTGCAACTTCTGCAGTCATATATTTTTGCATCATCTTGAAATTAGCTTTTGTAGCACTTGCCTTTGCACTAGCTGTATACCCATTATAAGCAACCACTCCTACTGCAGCTAGAATACCGATGATGGCTACTACGACTAGGAGTTCTATTAGGGTGAAAGCTTTATTCATAAAACACTATCCTCAAGATAAACTATAGATCCATTTTTATACTCTAATTACTACATACTTTAATTTGATTTGTGCTACTTAAAAACACTCAATAACCTAATTGATCTGGATTACTTGGCAAGCAGACATATATCCTGTGTGAACAATTTGTTACTTTAATCTACACCATATGGATTAGGTGTGCCATAGGACTGGATAATTTAAGTCCATAAATGGTTTGATTCATATATCCAATAAAATTTCTATCGCAACCGGACAGCTCATAGTTTTTACTGTACCATTAACGTTAGTATATTCGATATCTCCTCCCATACTACATTGAATTCTTTAGCACCAATCATTTTAGTAATCATTTTATGATTTGCTTTTGTTGCATTACTTTTGCAGCACTCGTATACCCATTATAAGCAACCACTCCTACTGCAGCAAGAATACCGATGATAGCTACAACGACTAGGAGTTCTATTAGGGTGAAGGCTTTTTATTTATTTAAGGATATCATTTAATCAACAATTCAATGTTTGAATTGCTATGTTCACTTATCACCATTACATGGAATTTGTACATCGTCGATACATTGTTCTAGCAATAACCAGTTGTCTCCATGATTAATAGTGTATAACCAAATCTCTATCATGTCCCAATCCACGCTTCTATTGACACTTTCATCTCCAAACAGATATTTGTCCAATGGATTTTAAATTTTCCTTTAAGATTTGTATAGCAATAGCAATCTTACGCATTTCCAGGGTTATTTTTGCTAATATAATTCAGTAATTTGACCTTTAATATACTACAATTCCTATTACATTTTGTGCTTCACTGAAACTCATTTACAAAATTTGATTATTTGTTTTATGCAGCTTTTTTGCAGCACTTGTATACCCATTATAAGCAACCACACCTACAGCAGCTAGAATACCGATGATGGCTACTACGACTAAGAGTTCTATTAGGGTGAAACCTTTCGTTTCATATAAAAACTCTACCACTGTTACCAGATTGTTGCCAAGTTAAAAATATTTAAGAATTATTGTTGCAAACTAATGTTTATTTAAGAATTGAGTCTTGATTTGTAATCAATAGGTCCGCGGTTCGACTCCGTGCGGGGGCACCATCACTTAATTGTTTGTAGTCTCTTTTCTTGTTTGCTCAATCTTTATCTTTTTATGTAAGCTATTGTTTTTGTCATACAATAACTCAAAGCTAATATTCTTATTAGCTTGAATTTTAATTGTTTTTGCATTTCTTACTTCAAAATTATCTGCAACAGCACTTATTGGTCTTTTATTTGTATCTAAATTCTTTATTAAAATTTTAGATTTATCACTTACAATAGTTCCTCTCCATCTCCTTGGTCTGAAAGGACTTATGGGTGTAACTGCTAGTTTTCTTGAATCTAAATCTAAAATAGGTCCATGAGCTGATAAGATTATAAGCAGTGCTCCCTGCAGGCGTTGATACTAAAACTCCGTCAGAAATTAATTTCTTAATAATATTTTTTTTATTAGCTGTAATTGTAATTGATGAAGCTTGCTTGCTTTGTCTTAAAATTGATACCTCATTAATTGCTATAGATTTTCTAATTAAATTACTTTTATTAGTAACAGTCATTTGTAAAGGATAAATCTTAACACTATTAGAAACTGCTAAATTCTTAATAATATTTTTATTTGAAAATTTATTCATTAGAAAGCCATAGTTTCCAGAGTTAATTCCATAAAAAGGTTTTTTAAATTTGTAAAGTCTTTTTAAGGTTTGAAGCATAAAACCATCACCACCAACCACAATTACTAAATTAGATTTTTTTAAAGAGGTGATGTTTAGTTTTTTTACAAGTAAAGATTTAATTTTTAAGGAAGCTTTTGTTTTGTCAAAAACTAAATAAATTTTATCTTTCATTTAGTGGTGCCCTCGGCCAGACTCGAACTGGCACTCCGCAAGCGGCAAGGATTTTAAGTCCTTTGTGTCTACCAATTTCACCACGAGGGCACGTATTATTTTCATTTGTTTAACTGTTTTTATTTATAACTCAACTTATTTTTGTTAACAATCTTAACCATATCTCAATTAAGCTTTTAATGCTCTTTTAAGAATTTGGTAATTTAAATTACAATCTTTATAACCTTTCTTTACAGTATTTAAATATCGTTCTGTTGGGTACGCAAACAAAGTTTTTTTTGTCATTGTATAGGTCATTACTTTCTTGCCATAATAAGTAAAATAATATTTTTTATATAGAACTGGGTAGTCCTCATAGATATCTAATTTTTTTTCATCACTTTTAGATATTTCAAATAATGCACCTGGAACTAATGAATTTTTTTTAGGCTCTATATCAGCCGCTCTATATTTACTTCTAAAAGTTAATTTAAAATCTTTAAGATTAATCTTTTTTAAAAAAACACTATCTTTGCATCTTCTTTTCATTTGAAAATGATTTAAATTACTACCGTAGGCAAAATACAGCATTTTTATTATCTAATAACTACTTCTATTTTTTTTTGATTAACAAATTCCAATATCTCAGTACTACATTTATCAATTTTTTTTTGGTCTTCTGATCGTATAACTATAGATACTCCTAATTTACCTGCTTGAAAAAAAGGGTAGCTTCCTATTTCAACATCTTTATTGTTGTCTTGAACGTTAGTTAAAGAGTTTGCAATTTCACTTTCAACAGTTTTTAAACTTATTGTATGACTTATTATTGGATTTCCCCCTACTATTTTATCTTTTAATCCACCTAACATTGACTTTAAAATTGATGGCACTCCAGGTAAACAAAAAACATTTTCAACATAAAATCCAGGGGCACCACTTGTTGGGTTAAGAATTAAGTTAGCATTTTTTGGCATCCAAACCATTTTCTGTCTTCCTTCATTAAATTCTCCAACTTTATAATAAGCCTCCAATATTTTAAATGCCTCCTGATGAATTTCATACTCAAGGTTAAATGCTTTTGATATAGATTGAGCGGTAATATCATCATGTGTCGGACCGATACCTCCAGTTGTAAATACGTAGTTGTTAACTTTTCTTAAGTGGTTAACTGTTTCAACAATAGTGCTCTCAATATCTGGAATTACTCTAACTTCATTAACTGTCACTCCAATAGAGTTTAACCACTTGGCAATAGTTCCCGTATTAGTGTCTTGTGTTCTTCCTGAAAGAATTTCATTACCAATAATAAGAATTGCGGCATTAAATTTTGTATTTTCTGTCATTATTAAATATACATTTTATATATGGAATTTACCAAAGCTTTAATTAAAGGCAAACTTATCAAACGTTACAAGAGATTTTTTACTGATGTTAAAATTGGTAAGGAAATTGTTACAGCACATTGCCCTAATACAGGATCAATGAAGGGTTTGTTAGATGAGGGTAATGAAGTTTTTGTGTCCAAAAATGATGACCCAAAAAGAAAGCTAAAATATACGCTTGAGATCATTAAGGCTAAAAAAAATTTGGTTGGTGTAAATACTCATTTTGCAAATAAAATTGCTTATCATGGCTTATCAAATAATCTAGTGAAAGAGGTTGCAAATAGTGACAGTATTAAACCTGAAGTATTCTTTGATAAAGAAACCAGATTTGATTTTTTAATTGAAAAGAACAAGCAAAAAATATTTGTAGAGGTTAAAAATGTTACTTTATTTAGGGATGAAAAAACTGCAGAATTTCCTGATGCTGTAACGTCTAGAGGGTCTAAGCATTTAAAAACTCTTATTGAAGCTGTTAAAAAAGGTTATAAATCCTATCTATTGTTCTTAATTCAAATCCAAGGAGTTAATAATTTTAAAATAGCCAAAGATATTGATAAAGAATATTATGAAAATTATTTACTAGCAAAAAAAGCTGGTGTTATTTTTTTAGCTTATCAATGTAAAATAAGTGCAAAAGAAATTAAGATAGATAAAAAAATTAAAATTATTGATGTCTGATTATTTAGAAAAATTTGAAAAAATGAGAGTTGCTGGAAATCTTGCGGCAAGAACTCTTGATATGTTGACAGAAAATATTAAACCTGGAATTACAACTGATCATATTGATAAGTTGAGTTATGAATTTATAAAAGACCATGGTGGATATTCAGCTCCTCTTTATTATAGAGGTTTTAAAAAATCATTATGTACTTCTTTAAATCATGTTGTCTGTCATGGAATACCTTCAGACAGAGTATTGGAGGAAGGTGATGCTTTAAATGTTGATGTAACTGCTATAGTTGATGAACATTATGGTGATACAAGTCGAATGTTTTGTGTTGGTAAAACCTCAGTTAAAGTAAATAATTTAATTGATGCAACGCACGAGTCTATGATGAGAGCTATAAATTTATTAAAACCAGGATTAAAACTTGGTGACATTGGTTATGAAATACAATCTTTTGTTGAAAAAAAAGGTTATTCTGTTGTTAGAGATTTTTGTGGTCATGGAATAAGCACTACCTTTCATGAGCCCCCTAATATATTGCATTATGGAAGAAAAAATACTGGAATGGAACTTAGGCCAGGCATGACGTTTACAATTGAACCCATGATAAATACAGGTGAATGGGATGTAAAAATGCTAAAAGATGGTTGGACAGCTGTTACAAAAGATAAATCTTTATCAGCACAATTTGAACATACGCTAGGTATTACTGAAAATGGTTATGAAATCTTTACAGAATCTGTTAAAGGTTATTCAAAGCCCCCTTACTTATAATTAATGATTGAAAGATATTCTAGAAAACAACTCACTGACATATGGTCAGAACAAAATAAATACCAAATTTGGCTTGATGTAGAGGTTGCAGCAGCTGAAGCCATGGAAAAACTTGGTCAAATCCCTAAAGGGGTAGCATCAGTTGTTAGAAAAAAAGCCAAGATAAACGTTAAAAGAATTCATCAAATCGAGTCTAAGGTTAAGCATGATGTTATTGCTTTTTTAACTTCTGTTACTGAAAAAGCTGGTATTAAAGCAAGGTACCTTCATCAAGGAATGACATCTTCTGATGTACTGGATACAAGTTTAAATATACAATTAGTTCAATCAGGCAGAATTTTACTTACTGATATTGATCAAATTTTAAAAGTTTTAAAAAAACAAGCCAAGAAATATAAATACACTCCTTGTATGGGTAGAAGTCATGGTATTCATGCCGAGCCTATTACTTTTGGGTTAAAACTTGCTTCATTTTATGAGGAATTTAAGAGAAATAGAAAAAGGTTAGTTGATGCGATTGATGAAATTTCAACATGCGCAATATCTGGAGCAGTTGGAACATTTGCAAACATTAACCCTAATGTTGAAAAACATGTGGCTAAAAAACTAGGTTTAAAAGTTGAGCCTATATCAACACAGGTAATACCAAGAGATAGACATGCTTTTTATTTCTCAGTCCTTGGAATTATTGCAGGCTCAGTTGAAAGAGTTGCAATTGAAATTAGACATTTACAAAGAACTGAAGTTTATGAAGTTCAAGAATTTTTTTCAAAAGATCAAAAGGGTTCATCAGCAATGCCACACAAAAAAAATCCAATCTTAAGTGAAAATTTAACAGGGCTTGCTAGAATGGTTCGAAGTGCGGTAATCCCTGCTCTTGAAAATATTGCACTATGGCATGAAAGAGATATTTCTCATTCAAGTGTTGAAAGAAATATTGGCCCTGATGCAAATATTACTCTAGATTTTGCTTTAGTAAGACTAAGTAATATTTTAGATAAAATGATAGTTTATCCAAAAAAAATGATTGAAAATTTAAATATCACTAAAGGTTTAATTTTTTCTCAAGAGGTAATGCTAGAGCTTACAAAATCAGGATTGAGCCGAGAACAATCTTACAAAATGGTGCAAAATTATGCCAAAAAATGTTTTGCTGACAATTTAAATTTATTTGACGTTATATCAGACGATAAATTTATAATGGCTAAAATTTCATCAAAAAGATTAAAAGCTATATTCAATTATTCATCCCATTTTAAAAATGTAGATTTAATCTTTAGAAGAGTATTTAAATAATGAAAAAAGGTAAAAAATTATATGAAGGCAAAGCAAAAATAATTTATGCAACCGCTGATAAAAGATTAGTTATTCAATATTTCAAAGATGATGCAACTGCTTTTAATAATTTAAAAAAATCAACCATTGAAGGCAAAGGTGTTTTAAACAATAGAATATCAGAACACATTCTAACAAATCTCTCTCAAATCGGAATAAAAAATCATTTAGTAAAAAGACTAAATATGAGAGAACAAATTATTAAGTTAGTTGAGATTATACCTATTGAATTTATTGTACGTAACGTTGCTACTGGTTCTATTACTAAAAGATTAGGTATCGAAGACGGAACTGTTCTAAAGCAGCCTCTGTTAGAGTATTGCCTTAAAGATGATAAATTAGGTGATCCACTTATTGCTGAAGAACATATTCTTGCATTTGATTGGGCTACAAAATCTGAATTAGAAAAAGTTAAAAAAATGATCCTAAGAATTAATGATTTCATGATTGGTATGTTCAGAGGAGTTGGGATTAAGTTAATTGATTTTAAACTTGAATTTGGCAGACTTAAAGAAAACGGTAAATCTGAAGTTATTTTAGCAGATGAAATTAGCCCTGATACTTGCAGATTATGGGATAGTATTACTGATAAAAAACTTGATAAAGATAGATTTAGAAAAGATCTTGGAGATTTAATACCCGCTTACACTGAAGTTGCTAAAAGGTTAGGAATTTTACACGAACAATCTAACATGAGTGCTGTAAACGTTACAAAATTAAGCTCAATAAAGAAAATAAAATAATATGAAAGTATCAGTCATCATCACACTTAAAAAAGATGTTTTGGACCCTCAAGGTAAAGTTATTCATCAAACACTTGATGGTATGGGGTTTGACAACATTAATGAAGTTAGACAAGGCAAGTACTTTGAAATTGATACAAAAGAAACTGATAAAAAAAAAGCTGAAAAAAATGTTGAAGATATGTGTAAAAAGCTTTTAGCGAATTTAGTTATAGAAGATTATAAAATTATCGGATCAGAATAATAAATAATGCATTCATCCGTAATTACTTTTCCAGGATCCAATTGTGACAGAGATATGGATGTTGCCTTAAAGAAATTTGGCTTTAAAAATAAAATGGTTTGGCATGATGATGTTGAGCTTCCAAAAAGTGACTTAGTCGTTTTGCCAGGTGGATTTTCATATGGAGATTATCTTAGATGTGGAAGTATGGCATCAAAATCTAAAATCATGAAATCTGTTTTAAATTTTGCCCAAGGGGGTGGTAAAGTTATGGGAGTTTGTAATGGGTTTCAAATTTTAGTCGAGTCAGGTTTGTTGCCAGGAGTTCTACTTAGAAATAAATACTTAGAGTTCATTTGTAAAAATGTTTTTGTAAAAGTTAATAATCAAGACAACTCTTATTTTAAGGATAACAAAAAAGAAGTTTATGAATTTCATATAGCCCACAATGAAGGAAATTACTTCTGCTCTAATGATCAAATTAAAGATATTAATGACAACAATCAAATTGCCATGTTTTATTCTGATGAAAATGGAAACGTTAATGAGCAATCAAATCCTAATGGCTCATTACAGAATATAGCTGGAATATTTAATAAACAAAAAAATGTTTTAGGAATGATGCCTCATCCTGAAAGAATGATAGACCCTGCTCTATCAGGTGAAGATGGTTCTTTATTTTTTGAAAACTTAATTAATAATCTTAGATAATGATAGTAAACGAAAAACTTGCAATCGATCATGGTTTAAAAAAAGATGAGTATAAAAAGATCTGTGATTTACTAAAACGAGTTCCAAATATTACTGAATTAGGTATTTTTTCTGCAATGTGGAATGAACATTGCTCTTATAAATCTTCAAGATTTCATCTTAAAAACTTACCCACAAAAGGAAAAAATGTAATTCAAGGCCCTGGAGAAAATGCAGGTGTTATTGATATAGGAGATAATGATGCAATTGTCTTTAAAATAGAAAGTCATAATCACCCATCTTTTATTGAACCTTATCAAGGTGCAGCAACTGGAGTGGGTGGAATTATGAGAGATGTGTTTACTATGGGGGCTAGACCTATTGCTAATTTAAATTCAATTCACTTTGGATCTCCTCAACATAAAAAAACAAAGAATTTATTACGTGGTGTTGTTCATGGAATTGGTGGCTATGGTAATTGTATGGGGGTTCCAACTATTGCTGGTCAGACAAGCTTTGATGAGTCTTATAATGGAAACATCTTAGTTAACGCCATGACTTTAGGGCTTGTTAAAAAAGATAAGATTTTTTACTCCAAAGCTGCCGGATTAGGAAAGCCTGTCATCTATGTTGGTTCAAAAACAGGTAGAGATGGTATCCATGGTGCAAGTATGGCCTCTGCATCATTCGATGATAAAATTGAAGAAAAAAAACCAACAGTTCAAGTTGGTGATCCTTTTACTGAAAAACTATTATTAGAAGCTTGTTTAGAGTTAATGGCAGGAGATTCAATTATAGCAATTCAAGATATGGGAGCTGCTGGACTAACTTCTTCAAGTATTGAAATGGCTTCAAAGGGAAATTTAGGAATTGAGATTAATTTAAACAAAGTTCCATGTCGTGAAGCAAATATGACACCTTATGAGATTATGTTGTCAGAAAGCCAAGAGCGAATGTTGATTGTTCTAGAAAATGGCAAAGAAGATTTGGCTAAAAAAATATTTGATAAATGGAATTTAGATTTTGCAATAATTGGCAAAACTACAAAAAGTAAAAGAATAGAATTATACTTTGATGAAAAAAAAGTTGCTAACATTCCTGTTAATACCTTAGTTGAAAACTCTCCTATGTATGATCGTAAATGGAAGAAGGCAAAACTTCCTAAAAAAATTAAGATTCAAAAAGAAGATTTAAAAGGTCTTAAAGTCGTTAATGTTTTAAATAAAATTTTATCTAATCCAAATGTTTGCAGTAAAGAATGGATTTGGCAACAGTATGATCATACCGTTATGGGGGATACTATTCAAAAACCTGGTGGAGATGCTGGTGTTGTTAGAGTTCATGGTACCAACAAAGCGGTTGCAGCCTCTGTAGACTCTTCTGCAGTTTATTGCTGGGCTCACCCTTTAAGTGGAGGTAAACAAATTGTTTGTGAGAGTTGGAGAAATTTAATTTCAGTTGGTGCTAAACCAATTGCTATTACTAATTGCCTAAATTTTGGTAGTCCTGAAAATGAAGAAAATATGGGTGAGTTTGTTGAATGTGTTCAAGGATTAGGTGAGGCAAGTGCGTATTTGGATTTCCCAGTAGTATCAGGAAACGTTTCTTTTTATAATCAAACAAAAGATGTTGGAATTAAACCTACTCCTACTATTGGAGGTGTTGGTTTAATTAAAGATTACGAAAATATGGTAACCATGGATTTAAAAGAAGTTGATAATATACTTTTGGTTATTGGTAAAACTGAAGGTCACTTAGATCAAAGCTTATTTGCAAGAGAAATCTTAAGTGAAAAAAATGGACCCCCACCCGAAATTAATCTTTTTAATGAAAAAAATAATGGTGAAACAATCTTAAGATTAATTGATCAAAAATTTATAAAATCAGCTCATGATGTGTCTCTTGGTGGAATAGTTACCGCTCTTTCAAAAATGTGCATTAAAGGAAAAAAGGGTGCAACTCTTAAAAAACCTAATTATTTGATAAATGAATTTGAATATTTATTTGGTGAAGATCAAGGAAGATATATTATTGAAATTAGTAAAGATGATCTTAAAAATGTAACTAAAATTCTCAAAGATAATTCTGTTCATTATGATGAGCTTGGAATGGTCAATGAAGGTGATTTAATCATAAATGATAAGACAAAAGTATCAATTGACGATTTGATTAAATCGCATACAACTTGGCTAACTAACTACATTAGTAACTAATATGGCAATGGATTTAAAAGAAATTGAGACACTGATTAAAGAAGCTATTTCTGATGCAATTGTTGTGATTGAAGATTTGGCAGGTGATGGCAATCATTATTCAGCAACAGTGACCTCTAAAGAATTCTCTGGAAAAAGTAAAATTGAACAACACAAAATGGTCTATAATTCTTTAAAAGGAAAAATGGGCAATGAACTGCACGCATTAGCAATTAAAACAAAGGAACAATAATGGATGATAACACAAAAAATTTAATTCAAGGTCATATTGATACAAACGAAGTCTGTTTATTTATGAAGGGAACTCCTGATGCTCCTCAGTGTGGTTTTTCTATGGCAGTATCAAACATGTTAAAAATTTTAGAAGTTAAGTATCAAGGAATTAATGTTTTAGAATCTCAAGCACTAAGAGAAGGTATAAAAGAATTTAGTGACTGGCCTACTATTCCACAAGTTTACATCAAAGGTGAATTTATTGGTGGCTGTGACATCGTTAAAGAAATGTATGAAAACGGTGAGCTCAAGAAAGTACTTGAGGATAAAGGAATAAATTTTAAAAAATAAATTTTTATTATCTAGAGTAATATTCGATTACTAGATTAGGTTCCATTACAACTGGATATGGAACTTCTTCAAACTTAGGTGTTCTAACAAAAGTAACTTTTTTGTTCTTTTCATCTAATTGAATATATTCAGGAGTTTCTCTTTCTTTATTTGCTAAAGCAATATCAATAAAAGCTAATTGTTTTGACTTGTCTCTAATTTCAATAACATCCTCTTCTTTAACAACATAACTACCAATATTAACTTTCTTACCATTAACTCTTACATGGCCATGGTTAATAAGTTGTCTTGCAGAAAAAACTGTAGTTGAAAATTTAGCTCTATACACAACTGAGTCTAATCTTCTTTCAAGCAAACCAATTAAATTTTCACCAGTATCCCCTTTTAACATGGTTGCTTTTTTATAAATATTTCTGAATTGTCTTTCATTAATGTTACCGTAGTAACCTTTTAGTTTCTGTTTAGCTTGAAGCTGAATTCCATAATCAGAAGGTTTTCCTTGTCTAGACTGACCGTGTTGTCCTGGTCCATAGGCTCTAGTGTTAAAAGGACTTTTGGGTCTACCCCATAAGTTTATTTTAAGTCTTCTGTCAATTTTGTGTTTAGAACTAATTCTTTTTGTCATTTGATAGGAGGGTTTATAAACTTACTCATTATTTTGTCAATCAACCTTTTTTGGCTAGACTTGCAAATACACTTGATAAAATACGCGTTTCCTTCTCTGAAAGCTCCATTTTAGAAAAAATACTTCTTAAGTTTTCAAGCATAATGGGTTTCTTTTCTAAAGGTTTAAAAAAGTCTTTTTCTTCAAGTTTGTTAATGCATAAGTTAGTCATAGCTTGCACATCTTTCTTGCTAGCTAAAGTTACTTTCTTTGACTTGGAGTAGTTGGCACTTTTTAAATTGATAATACTTGCAACTGTATGGGCAATAATAATAACACTATGAGATAGATTTAGTGACTTAAAATCAGGATTAGTTGGGATTTGCATGGTGTAATTAGCATAACTAATCTCATTGTTAGATAATCCAGACGCTTCTGAACCAAACAAGAAAGCAACTTTTTTACTGAAATCAATTTTTTTAAGATCTTCCAAATTTAAATGTTTGATATTCTTATTTCTAAACCTTGCTGACGTTGCAATAACATAATCTACTTTTTTTACAGCAGTCTCTAAGGTTTCGTGAACTTTAGCATTAGTGATTAAGTCTTTTGCACCTACAGAGGTTGCTAAAATTTTATCGTTTGGAAAAATTGGCTTTGGCTTAACTATAACTAGTTTTTTAAAGTTAAAGTTTTTAATTGCTCTAGCACAAGCACCGATGTTTTCAGATAGTTGGGGTTGGTGTAAAATAAATGAAATATTATTAAATGACATTAAAGACTAGCTGGAGCATTATCTTTGAATAACTTATAATCCAAACTATCAACTAATGCTTTAAATGAAGCATCAATTATATTTGCTGAAACTCCAATAGTGAACCAGTTCTTACCTTTTGAGTCAGTGCTCTCAATTGAAACTCTAGTGATGGCTTCTGTACCTGTATTTAAAATTCTAACCTTGTAATCTACTAATTTAAGATCTTTCAAATAAGATGAGTATTTATTTAATCTCTCAACATTTTGTCTAATAGCATTATCCAATGCATTAACTGGACCATTTCCTTCACCAGTACAAACAATTTTTTTTCCATCAACCTCTAGTTCTGCTTTTGCAGATGAAATAATTTTTCCAGAAGAATCTTTTTTAACTGAAACATCGTATTCTTTAATTGAGATATATGTTGGTATTTTACTGATAATTCTTCTAGCTAGTAATTCAAACGATGCATCTGCCCCATCGTAACTATAGCCAATAAATTCTCTGTCTTTTACTTCATCTAATAATTTTTTAATCTTAGGATCGCTTTCCTCTATTTCAATACCAATAGATCTTAATCTTGAGATGATATTAGATTTTCCTGATTGATCTGAAATTACAATATTTCTAGAATTACCAACTTCTTCTGGATCGATATGTTCATAAGTCTTTGGATCTTTTTGTACTGCTGATACGTGCAGGCCACCCTTGTGAGAAAAAGCAGCAGCACCAACATAAGGTAAATGTTTATTAGGTTTTCTATTTAATATTTCATCTAACAATCTAGAACATTGAGTTAAATTTTTGATATTATTGGGCTTAATTTGTAATTGAAATTTTTCATTAAAATCATTTTTTAAAAAGAATGTTGGAATTAATGACATTAAGTTGGCATTACCACATCGTTCACCTAAGCCATTAATTGTTCCCTGAACTTGTCTTACACCAGCCCAAACTGCAGCTAAAGAATTAGCAACTGCATTCCCTGTATCATTATGAGCATGAATGCCTAAATTTTTTCCAGGTATAGTTTTTGTAACTTCTGTTACTATTTTGCTAATTTCATGAGGTAACGTTCCTCCATTAGTATCACATAAAACAATCCATCTTGTTCCTGCATCATACGCAGCTTTAAGACAAGACAATGCATAACCAGGGTTAGCTTTGTAACCATCAAAAAAATGTTCTGCATCAAACATAAACTCTTTATTTTCCTTAACAAAATGTTTTGCAGTCTCGCTAATATTTTCTAAATTTTCTTCATTACTAATACCAAGAGCAATATCGACATGAAAATCCCAAGCTTTACCAACAATGCAAACTGCTGGTGTGTTGGCATTTAATAGAGCAGATAAACCTGGATCATTATCAGCACTTCGACCAGTTCTTTTGGTCATGCCAAATGAAGTTAATTTTGCATTTTTAAATGAATGTTTTTTTTGAAAAAACTCAGTATCAGTAGGATTTGCTCCAGGCCATCCTCCTTCTATATAATCAACACCTAAAGCATCTAAGGCTTTGGCTATTTTAATCTTATCATCTACAGAAAAATCTACCCCTTGAGTTTGGGCACCATCTCTTAATGTTGTATCAAATATAAAAAGTTGTTCTTTGCTCATTTAAATTTCCAAATTGTTTTACCATCTTTGTCTTCTATTAAAACCCCTTTGTCTAAAAGCTCATCTCTAATTAAATCTGCCTGTTTATAATCCTTGTCTTCTCTTGCTTTATTACGAAGTTCAATTTTTTTTAAAATATCAGCTTCAGTTATTGATAATTTTTTCTTTTTAAATTCTAACCATTCTTCTTTTGTCTTATTCAAAATACCTATGAAGTTACATGCTGTAACAAATAAATTTTTATCAGCATCATTTCCCTTTAAAGCTTTATCATATAGTTTGTGTAAATTTGCTATGTAACCTGGTGTATTTAAATCATCATAGAGTGGAGATAAAATATCTTCATTTAAAACAGATTTATCTTTTAGAACTTTGTAGACCTCATACCATTTATCAATAGTATTTTTACAATCCTCTAAAAGTTTTTCATTCCAATCTAGAGGTTGCTTATAATGAGCACTCATAAGAGCAAGCTTTAAAACTTGGCCATCAATATTGTCCTTAAAATCTTTTATCTTTAAAATATTGCCAGTGGATTTAGCCATTTTTTCATTAGACATTGTAATAAATGCGTTATGAACCCAATAATTAGCAAAAACTTTTGTATCATTTACACATCTTGATTGAGCAATTTCATTTTCATGATGGGGAAAAATTAAATCAATTCCACCTCCATGAATATCAAATACATTTCCTAAATATTTCTTTGACATGGCCGAACACTCTAAATGCCAACCAGGTCTTCCCTTTCCCCAAGGGGAATCCCAAAAAGGCTCATCATTAATGGAAGGTTTCCATAAAACAAAATCTTCTGATTTTTTTTTATTTTTTGAAACTTCAACTCTTGATCCAGCAATCAAATCTTCTAATTTTTTATTAGATAATTTTCCATAATCAGAAAATTTACTTACTTCAAAATAAACATGATTGTTTGCTTCATAAGCAAAACCCTTGTTGATTAAAGAATTAATCATTTCTATCATTAGATCAATATGTTCTGTTGCTTTAGGTTGTTGAGATGGATTTTCTAAATTTAGATAATTACAATCATCATTAAATTCAGCAATAATGTTGTTAGTTAAATCTAATATTGAAATATTTTTTTCTTTAGAAGATTTTATAATCTTATCGTCAACGTCTGTAATATTTCTAATATAGGTAATTTTGTCATGTCCATATTTGGATTTCAAAACTTTGTATAAAATATCAAAAATTACAAGAGGTCTTGCATTACCTATGTGTGGATTATCATAGACAGTAGGACCACAAACATACATTCCAACATTGTTTTGATCTAGAGGAATAAATTTCTCTTTTTTATTACTTAGATTGTTTGTTAAAAAAATATCCTTATTCATTATCTTAGAATTATACTTTAATTATAGATTTGTGAATCTATAAGATTAGTTGGGAATCTTGCAAACTGGGATTGGCTCCATTTTGTGCAAGTTCATATTTCTTATTTTTTCGTATTTTTCTCGATTTATTGATTTAGGGTTATTCATTGCTTCTTCTAATTCTTCATATTTAAGACCAAGTTGACCCTCATCCGTTCTACCATCATCCCACAGACCATCTGTTGGTGGTGCCTCTATAATTTCATTTAATATATTAAGAGATTTTCCAATTTCCCAAACATCTGATTTATTGCAATCTGCAATTGGAGAAATATCAACTCCTCCATCTCCATATTTTGTGTAAAAACCTACACCAAAATCCTCTACTTTATTCCCAGTACCAACTACTATTCCTTTGTTAGCAGCGGCTACTTGATAAAGTGTAGTCATTCTAATTCTAGCTCTAGAGTTAGCCATTCCATGTTCATTGTCAAAATTAGACAATGTACTTTCAAATGTTTCAAAAAGCTTATCTAAATTTATAGTATGAGCTTCAACATTTTTAAAATTTTTAACAAGCCATTCTTGGTGCTTTAAACTTAAATCATGTTGAGTAGCTTTTTGTTTAATTGGCATTGATAAAACAATTGTTTTTAAACCTGTCATGGCGCTCAAGGTGCTTGACACTGAAGAGTCAATTCCACCAGAAATTCCAATAACCAAAGATTGAGCCTTACTTGGCATTTTTTCTACGTAATCCTTGATCCAATTACTTATAAATTGTGCTTTTTCTAAAGGTTTCATCATTCAAAGAAATTAAACAAAATTGTATTTAATACAATGGCTTAAGATGCCGCTTTAATATTTTTTTTAGAATAGGCAGCATTCTTCTTAATTTCATCAGAAATTAAGAATGCTAACTCTAAAGCTTGATTTGCATTAAGCCTTGGGTCGCAATGTGTGTGGTAACGATGTGATAAATCTTGGTCAGATATTTTCTGAGCTCCACCGGTGCATTCTGTTACATCTTGACCAGTCATTTCAATGTGTAGACCACCTGCATAACTACCTTCACTTTGATGGCATTCAAAAACATTTTTTACTTCTTTAACAACACTATTAAAAGGTCTAGTTTTAAATCCAGTTGTCGATTTAATAGTATTTCCATGGCAAGGATCACATGACCATATAACATTTAAACCTTCTTTTTTAATTGCTCTAATTAATTTTGGTAAAAATTTAGAAACATTCTCATGTCCAAATCTTGATATTAAAGTAATTTTTCCTTTTTCATTTTTTGGATTAATCTTGTTACATAGATTTATTAAATCATCTGGTTTTAAAGTTGGGCCACATTTAATACCGATAGGATTTTCAATTCCTCTACAAAATTCAACATGTCCTCCATCTAATTGTCTTGTACGATCTCCAATCCAAACAAAGTGAGCAGAGGTATCGTGATATTCACCAGTTGTTGAATCTACTCTTGTCATTGCTTGTTCAAAAGGAAGTAGTAAAGCTTCATGAGATGTCCAAAAGTTTACTGTTTTTAATCTTCTATTAAAATCTGAGTTAATACCACAAGCATCCATAAAGGCTAAAGCATCAGCTATTCTATCTTCTAATTCTTTGAATTTCTTAGCTGTTGGAGTATTTTTAATAAAACTTAAATTCCAAGTATGCACTTTTTTAAGATCAGCAAAACCACCATGAGAGAATGCTCTTATGAGGTTTAATGTTGATGCTGACTGAGAGTAAGCTTTAAATAATCTTTTTGGATCTGGTATTCTTGATTTTTCACTAAAATCCATTCCATTTATATTGTCACCTAAATAACTTGGTAACTCAACACCATTTATATTTTCAACAGGTGAACTTCTTGGTTTTGAAAATTGTCCAGCAATTCTTCCAAGTTTAATTACAGGCAATGATGCAGAGTATGTAAGCACCAATGACATTTGTAAAATTAATTTAAATGTATCTCTAATATTGTCTGGATGAAATTCAGCAAAACTTTCAGCACAATCGCCGCCTTGAAGTAAAAAAGCTTTTCCATCAACAACATCAGCCAATTGCTCTTTTAAATGTCTTGTCTCACCAGCAAAAACTAATGGTGGAAAACTTTTAATCTTACTTAAAACACCATCTAATTCTTTTTGATCCGGGTATTCCGGAATGTGTTTTACAGGATAATTTCTCCAGCTATTTATTTTCCAATTTTTCATGTTCAACCTGAGAGTGTTGTATCAGACTTTATTTATTATTCAACTGTGACTGATTTTGCCAAATTTCTTGGTTTATCAATATCATAGCCTTTAAGGAGAGCTGAATAATAAGCTAATTTTTGTAAAGGAACAGTTAATAAAAATGGAAGTAAATCGTCATTTGCACTTTCAACTAATATTGTTTCCCAAATATTTTCTGAAAAAACTTCATCTTTACTTTTATTGGTAATTAATAAAACTTTTGCTCCTCTTGCTATTACTTCCTGCATATTAGAAATAGTTTTTTTATAATAATTATCTCTTGGAGCTAAAACTACCACAGGCATTCCATCTTCAATCAAAGCTAATGGACCATGCTTCATCTCACCAGCTGGATACCCTTCTGCATGCACATAGGCTAACTCTTTTAACTTTAAAGCACCTTCCAATGCTATTGGATAAGAAAAACCTCTACCTAAAAACATTGAACCCTTGGCATCAGTAAAAGAACCTGAGACTGCTTGAATTTTATTTTCAGTTAACAAAGTATCTTCAACTAATTTAGGTAATTTTTTTAATTCTTTAATTTTATCTAAATATGTTTCTTTATCAAAATCCTCTCTTAATCTTCCAAGTTTTAATACTAAAATATAAAGCACTAACATCTGTCCCATAAATGCTTTAGTAGATGCTACTCCAATTTCTGGTCCACAATGAATAGGTAATACAAAGTTAGAGTCTCTTGCAATAGAGCTTTCAACAACATTTACAATACTACAAGTTTTCATATTATTTTGATTACATAAATCTAATGCAGCATACGTGTCCGCTGTTTCACCTGATTGAGAGACAAATATATATAAGTTGTCTTTTTTAAATCTATTTTTTCGGTATCTAAACTCAGAAGCAATATCAACTGCAACTTCAAGAGAGGTATTTTCTTCAAACCAATATTTTGCCATTAAACAAGAGTGATAAGCTGTTCCACAACCAATTAAGGTAATTGATGAAATATCACTTATATTCCATGGAAAATTGTAAATATTTATATCGTTATTAATTTTATCAACATATTCATTAATACAATTCTTAAGTGTTGCAGGCTGTTCTTCAATTTCTTTAGCCATGAAATGCTTAAAATCACCTTTGTCGTAATCCTGTTCTTTAGATGATAATTCTAAAACTTTTTTATTAACTTTTAATCCTTCTTCATCAAAAAATTCAACATGGTCTTTTTTAATAATACAAAACTCTCCATCGTTTAAATATGAAATCTTATTAGTCATTGATTTTAATGCATACGAATCTGATCCTAAATAATTCTCACTAGGACCATAACCAACTGCAAGGGGCGATCCTCTTCTGGCACCAACTATAAGGTCAGGCTGATCTTTAAAAATAATCCCCAATGCAAAACTACCGTGAAGTTGTTTTAGAGTTTTAATAATTGCATCTTTTAAATTTAATTCTTTTAAATACTCAGTAATAAGATGAACTATTACCTCTGTATCAGTTTGAGACTTAAATATATGTCCCTTCCCTACTAAAAATTTTTTTAAAATAGTTGAGTTTTCTATAATACCATTATGTACAACAGATACATTTTCAGAAGAATGCGGGTGAGCATTAAGGGTATTTGGCACTCCATGAGTTGCCCATCTCACATGACCAATACCAATTGATCCAATCATATTTTTAACAATTGAGTTTTTTTCTAAAATATCAACTCGACCTTCAGATTTTGCTTCACTTACAATGCCATTTGACAATGTTGCAATTCCAGCTGAGTCATACCCTCTATATTCCAATTTTTTAAGTGAATTTATGATTGTCGATGAAACTGGTTTATTACTAGCTATTCCTATAATTCCACACATATTATTTTTTTCCTCTATAATTTTTAACTGAGATTTGAGATGCTCTTGTTAAAGCTAATGAATTTTTTTTTACATTTTTTGTAATTACAGAACCCGCCCCAACAATACTGCTTTTTTCTAAAGTTACTGGTGCAACTAGTGATGAGTTTGAGCCAACAAAAACATTATCTTTAATTTTTGTTTTACTTTTTTTGACACCATCATAATTACATGTAATTGTGCCAGCACCAATATTTACACCTTTTCCCAATTCACTATCACCAATATATGACAAATGATTTACTTTTGATTTCTTTCCAATTTTACTTTTCTTAACTTCTACAAAATTTCCAATTTTAGATCCTTCTTCTAAAATTGTTCCTGGTCTAAGTCTTGCGTAAGGGCCAACTTCAACTTTATTTTTTATATTACAATCTTCTAAGTGAGAAAATGAATTTATAATTACATTGTTACCAATTTTAACTTTTGGTCCAATTACAACATAAGGATTAATTGTTACATTTTTTCCAATTTTAGTATCTTTGGAAAAAAAAACTGTCTCTGGTCCAATCATCCTTACACCAGACTTTATAAAAAATTTTCTAAGTTTTTCTTGATTGCTATTAGAATTTATTTGTTTCATCTGGAAATACTTTTATATTAAGTGTATAGGTATCTTAATTCACAATTTATTTCTTAAAAATACTTTATAAATGACTCAAAAATACACAATTATATTTGATCTTGATGGAACACTGGTTGATACAGCGCCAGACTTAATGAATGCTCATAACCATGTAATGAAAAAATATGGTTATCCCACAAAATCTACTGAAGAAATTAGAAATCTAGTTGGTCAAGGTGCGGGTGCTATGATTGGAAGATCTATATGGGGACAGGCAAAAAAAGAATTTGGCAAAATTGATGATCAAAAGATTAAAGCTGAAATGGTTAAGGATTTTATAAATTTTTATGGAAAAAATATTATTAATGAAAGCACACTTATTAATGGAGTTATAGAATTTTTGAAATGGTGTAAATCTCAGAATATTTCAATGGCAGTATGCACAAACAAACAAGAACACTTAGCAATAGATCTTTTAAGAAAAATTGGAATTTATGATTACTTTGAATATGTAGCTGGATCAGATACTTTTGATTATTGCAAACCTGATCCAAGACACGTCACAAATATAATCGAAATTGTGGGTGGAGAAATAAATAAATCTCTTATGTTTGGTGATAGTGAAACTGATGCAAATGCTGCAAAAGCTGCTTCAATTCCAGTTATTTTATTAGAAAATGGTTATACCGAAAAAAATACTAATGAAATTTATCATAATCATTTAATAAAAGACTTTATTGGTGTTGAAAAAATAGTTTCTACTTACTTAAAAGATTGATTTAATTTTTTTTCTTACTATTAATATGTGCAGACAATTTAGGAGTTCTAATGATTTCACATAAAGTAAAAGTTTATCCATCAAAAATTAATCTCCCTAAGAAAAATCAATTAGCATGGAAAATTGCTGAAATTGCCTCTGACAATGTAAAATTAGATAAAGCTGCAATTGAAATGGTCATCAATAGAATTATTGATAATGCATCAGTTGCTATAGCTTCTTTAAATAGAAAGGCAGTAATTTCTTCAAGAGAGATGGCCTTAAAACATCCAAGAAAAAATGGAGCAAATTTATTTGGTATAGATACAAAATTAAAATTTGATTGTGAGTGGGCTGCATGGTCAAATGGTACTGCTGTAAGAGAGCTTGATTTTCATGATACTTTTTTAGCTGCAGACTATAGTCACCCAGGAGACAACATTCCTCCAATTTTAAGTGTCGCTCAACAAACTAAAAAAAGTGGTTTAGATTTATTAAGAGGGATTATTACCGGTTATGAAGTTCAGGTTAATTTAGTTAAAGGTATATGTTTGCATAAACATAAAATTGATCACATTGCACATTTAGGACCTAGTGTTGCAGCAGGACTTGGTACGATGTTAAAATTAAATACTGAAACAATTTATCAAGCTGTTCAACAAGCTCTACACACAACAATTTCAACTCGGCAATCTAGAAAAGGAGAAATCTCTAGTTGGAAAGCTTACGCCCCTGCTCACGCAGGCAAACTTGCAATTGAAGCAGTAGATAGAGCCATGCGTGGTGAAGGTGCACCGAGTCCAATTTATGAAGGTGAAGATAGTGTTATTGCTAGAATTTTAGATGGCAAGAAAGCTTTATATAATGTGCCATTACCTAAAAAGAATGAACCTAAAAAAGCTATACTTGAAACGTATACCAAAGAATATTCTGCAGAATACCAATCTCAAGCGTTGATAGATATTGCTAAAAAATTAAATAAAAAAATTCCAAACTTAGGTCAGATTAAAAAGATTGATATCTTTACAAGTCATCATACTCATTATGTAATAGGAACAGGCGCTAATGATCCTCAAAAAATGGATCCTAATGCAAGTAGAGAAACGCTAGATCACTCTATTATGTATATTTTTGCAGTAGCGCTTGAAGATGCAGATTGGCATCATGTTAAATCTTACACAAAGCAAAGAGCAAGTAGAAAGAGTACTATAAAAATTTGGAAATCAATTACTACTTATGAAGATAAAAAATGGACTAAAAAATATCACGATCCAAATCCAAAGAATAAATCGTTTGGTGCAAAAGTAGTGGTTACTTTGAACAATGGGAAAAAAATTATCGAACAACTTGATAGAGCCGATGCGCACCCTTATGGAGCACGTCCTTTTAAAAGAGAAAATTATATTAAAAAGTTTTTAACTTTAACAGATGGAATATTAGATAAGAAAGAGAGTGCTCGTTTTTTAAAAACAGTTCAAAACCTTAAGAATTTAAAAGCGGGAGAATTACATAAGTTGAACATTCAAGTTAAGAAAAATCAAATAAAGAAAAATACAAAACAAGGAATTTTTTAGTGCATTTTGTAGAAAAAGAACCTAATCAAAAGAGAGCTGACTTTGTCAGCAAATTAAAATCTAATAAAATTTTAAGAGTGCCAGGTGCTTACAATCCTTTAACTGCAAAATTAATTGAAGAAATTGGTTATGATGCGGTTTATGTGTCAGGTGGAGTTATGGCAAATGATCTAGGGTTTCCTGATATTGGTTTAACAACCCTGCAAGATGTTAGTACAAGATCATATTTAATTTCAAGAGTTACTAATTTACCAACAATTGTTGATATCGATACTGGTTTTAAATCTTGTGAAGAAACTATTAAAACTTTTGAAGAGTTTGGAATATCTGCTGTTCATTTAGAAGATCAAGTGGAACGTAAGAGATGTGGCCACTTGGATAACAAAGAATTAATTTCAACTGAAGCAATGGTTAAAAAAATTAAAGAGTGTGTTGCTGCAAAACAAGATGAAAATTTTAAAATTATAGCAAGATCAGATGCTAAAGGGGTTGAGGGAATTGATAAAATGATTGATAGATGTAAAGCCTACATTGATGCTGGAGCAGAAATTATATTTCCAGAGGCTCTTTATGATGAAAAAGATTTTGAAAAAGTTAGAAAAGAATTATCATGTTATTTACTAGCCAATATGACCGAGTTTGGTAAATCAAAACTATTCAACTATAAGGAATTAGAAAATTTTGGCTATAATATTGTAATTTATCCAGTGACAACACAAAGATTAGCTATGAAAAATGTAGAAGATGGCTTGAAGGACATTTTTGTAAATGGACATCAGAACAATATTATTGATAAAATGCAGACTAGAAAACGATTATACGAATTAGTGGAATATGAGAAATATAACTCGTTAGATGAAAAGATTTATAACTTTAGTACGGAAGGACATGAATAATGAGCGATGATATAAAAAAAGGTTTACTGGGTATAATTGTTGATGAAACTGAAATCTCTAAAGTTATGCCAGAAATTAACTCTCTTACTTATAGAGGTTATGCTGCTCAAGATTTGTGTGCCAGATGTAACTTTGAAGAAGTTGCTTATTTAATATTAAATAAAGAACTACCAAAAAAGAATCAACTTAAGCAATTTGTTAAAGACTTAACAAAAGAGAGAGCATTATCTAAAAATTTAATCGAAATTTTAAAAAGAATTCCAAAAAATTCACATCCAATGGATGTTGCAAGAACGGCTGTTAGTGTAATGGGTTTGGAGGACAAAGAGAGTAAAGACAACTCTCCTAAAGCAAATTTAAGAAAGGCTTTAAGAATTTTTGCAAAAACTCCAACTGCTCTTGCTGCTTTTTATAGACTTAGAAAAGGAAAAAAAATTATAGCTCCTAAGAAAAATCTTTCTTTCTCTGAAAACTTTTTTCATATGTGTTTTGGCAAAGTGCCTGAAAAAGAAATTGTTAAAGCATTTGATGTATCTCTAATTTTATACGCTGAGCATAGTTTTAATGTATCAACTTTTACAGCAAGAACTATCACTAGTAGTTTATCAGATATCCATGGGGCAATCACCGGTGCAATCGCTAGTTTAAAAGGACCTCTTCATGGTGGTGCCAATGAAGAAGTAATGCACATGATGAAAAAAATTAAAAAACCAGAAAATGCTTTAAAGTGGATTACTAAAGCTCTTAAAAATAAAGATGTTGTGATGGGATTTGGTCATAGGGTTTACAAAAGTGGAGACTCAAGAGTTCCAACAATGAGAGAATATTTTAAAAGAGTGGCCATTATTAAAAAAGACAAAACTTTTGAAAAAATTTACGATATTGTAGAGAAAGTAATGATTAAAGAAAAAAATATTTACCCCAATGTGGATTACCCAACGGGACCTACTTACCACTTAATGGGATTTGATACAGATTTCTTTACACCTATATTTGTTATTTCGAGAATTACGGGTTGGTCTGCACATATTATGGAGCAACATGCGGCTAATAAATTAATTAGACCTCTTGCAAGTTACAAAGGTCAAAAACATAGAAAAGTTTTAGAACTAAACCAAAGATAATTAAATTTAAATTTTTTTAATCAATTAATATATAATATAAGCTAATGTAGAAATTGTTAAAATTATTGAACTATAAAAAATAATTTTTCTTTTATTTTCATCTTTTTTCTCAATTCTTACTCTGTTCAATAATTTATTGATATCAACTCTTTTCTTTTGGTTGATTTGTTCAACTGTAATAGCTTTTTTTTGATCATTTTTTTCACTGATATGTTTATTGTCGTGAAAATAGGTTTTTTGCATAAGTCATTAAAACATCAATTATTTAACTCAGCAACTAAAATTATAAAAATCTAGAACTTTTATCTTTAAGAGGAGTAATCTCTACCTTGGCTGGGTATTTTTGTTTAGCAACCTCAATATATAGATCCATTTTAGAAAGCTCTTCATTTGAATGTTTGAGGTTACATATCCAAAAGATAGGTTTTTTTTAAAATTAAAAGAATAATTACCTGAAGTGGTTCTGCCAATAATTTTATCCTTTAAATAAATTGGCTCTTCATGAAGTAATAAGGGTGAACCTGGCTTGCTATCTATCAAGGATAACATAATAAATCTTCTATCATGTTTTTTTTCTTTAACTTTTAATAAACTTTCTTTGCCAATAAAGTTAACTTCTTTTTTATAGCTAATTGCAAAAGTTCAATCCTGCTTGATATTGATTTTCTTCTGGTGAAATATCATGACCCCAATGTAAAAATCCACTCTCCATTCTCATGGTATCCATTGCATGAGAACCACAATGTGATAAATTATGATTTTTTCCTTCTTCAACAATTAATTGATAAATTTCTTTAGCATCTTTGTTTTCTATATAAAGTTCAAAACCTAGTTCACCTACATATGACAATCGTTGAGCCCAAACTTTTTTTGAGTTAATTGTTATAAATTTTCCATAACCAAATTTAAATGTTTTATTACTAAAATCATCTTTTGAGATTTTTGAAATTAAGTTTCTACTTTTTGGTCCAAAAACTCCAAGACAAGCTAGCTCATCCGTAATATCTTTTAATTCTAAAGTTGGAGATAAATGTTTTACAATATGTGCCTTATCATGAGTTCTTGTTGCAGCTGAACTTATTATTCTAAAATAATCTTTATCAATACAAATAACTGTTAAATCAGTTTCAATTCCTCCTGCCTCATTTAACATTTGTGTGTAAGTTGATCTTCCTATTTCGTTTTTAATATTTGCTGTACATATTCTTTGTAATTCACTATGTGCTTGCTCTCCTTTTATTTCATATTTTGAAAAAGGAGAGAGCTCAAACAGACCAACATTAGTAACTGTATTTTTAGTTTCAAATTCAACTGCAGGATACCAATTTTGATAATCAAAACTATATTTGTATTCTGCTTTTTCATTATTTCTTGCGTACCACATAGGTCTTTCGTACTCACCCGATACACCAAAGCATGCTCCCTCTTTTTTTAACTCTTCATGATAAGGTAATAGTCTTTGATTTCTCGAAGTGTTATGTTGCTTGTAAGGCCAGTGCATTCCATACAAGTCACCAAGAGTTTCTGTTACTCTTTCCATGATAAATTTTTTTGATGAATGAAATTTTTGAAATCTTTTTATATCTAGAGAGAATAAATCTTCATTCATATATCCATTAATCATCCATTCAGCAGTAACACGACCTGCACCCCCTGAGCTTGCTATACCAATGCTATTAAATCCACAGCAAGTAAAAAGATTATTAACTTCAGCTGTTTCTCCTAAAAGGTATTGAGTATCAGGCGTAAAAGATTCCGGTCCTGAAAAAAATTTTCTAATTCCAGCTGTTTCTAAAATGGGTAATCTTTGAAATGATTTTTCTAAATAAGGTTCAAAATGGTCAAAGTCGTCTGGAAATTCTCCAAATGAAAAATCATCTGGTACTATTCCTTTGTCTTTAAAAGCAGGTTTTGCATTAGGTTCAAATATTCCAACTAACATTTTGCCAGCATCCTCTTTTAAATAAAGACAAGAATTATAATCTCTTAAAACTGGTAGATTTTTAGGCAATTTATCTAATGGTTCTGTAATTATATAAAAATGTTCATTCGGATATAGGGGTATACTTACTCCAATATCTTCACCCATTTGTCGAGCCCACATCCCGGTTGCTATTACAACATATTCACAATCAATTTTGCCAAATTTAGTTTGAACACCAACAATTTTTTTATTTTTTACTAATATTTTTTCAACTGGAGTTTTTTCAAATATTTGAGCCCCTTCCATTTTTGCAGCTTTTGCTAAAACATTAGTCACTCCAACGGGGTCTGCCTGACCATCTTCGGGCATGTAAACTCCTCCTAATACATCATCATCATTAATTACAGGATAAAGTTCTTTAACTCTTTGCTTACTAACGTTTTCAACATTAACATCAAATAATTGAGCAGCAGTTGCTTGTCTCAACAATTCTTGTAATCTTTCAGGTGTGCTTGCAACTGTGATTGCACCATTTTGTTTTAGTCCAGTTGATAAACCAGTTTTTTTTTCTAATTCTTTGTAAAGATTTAAAGAGTATTTACGAAGTCTTGTAATTGTAGCGGATGCACCCAACTGACCAACAAGACCAGCTGCATGCCAAGTAGTTCCTGACGTTAGTTGGTCTCTTTCTAATAAAATGGTATCTTTCCAACCATATTTTGCAAGATGATATGCAACAGAGCAACCAGCAACTCCCCCACCAATAACAACAACTTTTGCTTTGGCCGGAAGCATTTTATCCATACTTTTTTACTGGGTTATAGCTTTTTCCGCTGCTACAAATTCGTGTCCAAAAACATCAGCAACCGCTTTATAAGTCACCATACCCTTATGGACGTTTAATCCTGCAAGGAAATTTTTATCTTCGCCTAAAGCTTTTTGATAACCTTTGTTAGCAAGTTTAACTAAATAAGGAAGTGTTGCAGCATTTAATGCAATTGTTGAAGTTCTTGGAACTCCCCCTGGCATATTAGCTACACAGTAATGAACTACATCATCAATGATATAAGTTGGATCACCATGGGTTGTTGGTTTACTAGTTTCAACACAACCTCCTTGATCAATTGCAACATCAACAATAACAGATCCTCTTTGCATCAATTTTAACATTGGTTTAGTAATTAACTTTGGAGCTTCAGCACCTGGAATTAAAACACCTCCAATTAATAAATCAGCTTTTGCAACTAATTTATTTAAATCAATCTTATCACTTTGTTCTGGAATTATTTTATCTCCAAACATTTCAACTAATTGTTTCAATCTTGCTTCAGATTTATCAACAATATGAACTTTTGCTCTGCATACCTGTTGCAATTACAGCAGCATTTTCTCCAACAACACCACCACCTAAAATAACAACAGTTCCACCTTCTACTCCAGGAGCACCTCCCAATAAAAGTCCTCTGCCTTTTTGATTTTTTTCTAAACAATGCGCACCAGCTTGAACTGACATACGTCCAGCAACTGCACTCATTGGTGCTAGTAATGGCAATCTTCCATTGTCATCTGTAACCGTTTCATAAGCTATACAAACACCTTTAGATTTAATTAAGCCTTCTGTTAATTCTTTAGCTGCTGCTAAATGTAAATAAGTATAAACAATCTGATTTTCTCTAATCATCTTAACTTCACCTGATTGAGGCTCTTTTACTTTAACAATAATGTCTGCATCATTGAAAATATCTTCAGCTTTATCAACTATTTTAGCACCAACACTTGTATATTGATCATTTTCAAAACCAGCTTCAAAACCACCATTATTTTCAACTAAAACTTCATGACCCTCTGATATTAAAGTTTTTACACTCTCGGGTGTTAATCCAATACGATGTTCTTGGGGTTTGATTTCTTTAGGTACACCAATTTTCATAACTCTCTCTCTCTTAATTTAACTTTAAAATTTTAAAGTTTTTAATTTTTTTGATTTTTTTGATAGTTAGTAATACCAGTTCTTAACTTTTCAATAATCTCATCAATGTGTTTTTCTTCACAAATAAATTGAGGAGCTATAATCAAACAATCTCCTGTAGCTTTAAAGTTAACACCAGCTTCATAGCATGCTTTAAAACATTCATAGCCAGCTTTACCTGGTTTAGTATTTAGCTTCATGTCTATACCACCCATCATTCCATATCCTCTAATATTGTCTACTGACTCTAGATCTTGAAGAGAGAACAGCCCTTTTTGAAAATAAGGAGCTAAATTTTTTGCTCTATTGAAAATATCATCTTTTTCAAAAATATCTTGAACCGCAAGAGCAGCCGCAACTGCAACTGGAATTCCTGAATAAGTGTAACCATGAAATAATTCAACAGCACCAGTTGGTGAAGCATCCATTACCGCATCATAAATATAATCATTACATGCAACAACACCCATAGGTACAACACCATTTGTTGTAGCTTTAGCCATTGTCATAATGTCAGGAGTTACACCAAACTCTTGGGCACCAAATTTAGAACCTGTTCTTCCCCAACCAGTAATTACTTCGTCAAAAATTAAAAGTATTCCATGTTTGTCACAGATCTCTCTTAATTTCTGTAAATATCCTTTTGGTGGAACTAGTGTTCCAGTTGATCCAGCAATAGGTTCAACAATACAAGCAGCTATGTTTTCACCACCAAAGTTTTGACAAATAGTTTCTAAATCATTTGCTAAGTAGTCTCCTGTTTCCGGTTGACCACTAACAAATTTATGCTCTGGCAAATGTGTATGACTAATATGTTGAACACCTGGCATTAAAACACTTGCAAATGTTTTAACATTGTTCACCATTCCACCAACTGAAATACAGCCAATGTTCATTCCATGATAACCCCGCTCACGTCCAACAAACCTAAATCTTTCTGCATGACCTTTTGCTCTATGATAAGCTATAGCAATTTTAAGTGCAGTCTCAACGGCTGTAGATCCGCATATAGTAAAAAACATTTTGTTTAAGTCACCAGGTGTATGTTTTGAAATTTTTGTAGCAAGCTCAAATGAACCACCAAAACCTTGTTGGAAAGGTTGTGCGTAGTCTAATGTTTCTAATTGTTTTGTAACAGCTTCTGTAATTTCTCTTCTACCATGACCAAGTGGATTACAAAATAAACCTGAGCTCGCATCTATTTGAGTTTTGCCATGATGAGTTTTTAAATAAACCCCTTTAGCTTCTGTGATTAATCTTGGGTTTGCTTTAAAATCTTTATTAGATGTAAAAGGCATCCAATGTTCATTTAGTGAATTAGGTACTGCAGTTCTATTTTCTGAGCTCATAAATTTCTCTCTGTTTATGTGTTGTTTAATAAATTCTATTTTTAAGTATTAGACTAAATCATAATGTTTTCTAGAATTATTTTTTTTAGAATCTTTCTTAAGTAAATACAACTTACAAGTGTAAAAAATTTGTTTTACATCCTTTCGAATTTCAATTTAAATACATGTAATTTAATTAAATTACTAACAGAGGAATAATAATGAAAAAAATACTTAGTTTTATTCTTGGTGCTGTAGTTGCTCTTAACTTATCTATATCAGTTGCAAATTCAGCTGCTAAAGAAGTTAGAGTTGCATTCTTTTTAGAATGGCCTACTCCAAACCAAGAAGATAAAGTTAAAGGAATGTACGAAAAAGCATTGGGTGTACCAGTTAAGTGGACAAACTTCACTAACGGTGGTGCAATGACTGATGCAATGTTAGCAGGAGATATTGATATCTCTTACTCACAAGGTTTAGTTCCTTTTATCAATGCTGTAAAATCAAAAGCGCCTATCAAATTAATTGATGTCGCTATGGAATACGGGATGGGTGGAACAACTTGTGTAACATCAAATGCTTCAGGAATCACAAAAGCAAATGGTTCTGAATTAGAAGGTAAAAAAGTTGCTGTTCCACTTGGAACAATGGCTGAATACGTTTTTGATGAAAGTATGAAAGTTGTTGGTGCTGACAGAAAAAAAATGGATATCATTCAAATGGACCCTGAAGAAGGTGCTGCTGCATTAGTTAGTGGTGACGTTGTTATGGCTTGTTTATTTGGTGGTAATTCTATCAAAGCTGCAACAGCAGTTGGTTCTAGACTTTTAACAGTCCAAGAAGCTAGAGATGCTGGAATATTAGGTATCGATATTACTTCTGTAACTACAAAGTTTATGAAAGAAAATCCTGGAATGGTTAGAACTTTTATCGAAGTAACTCATGAAGCTAATGCTAGATACAAAGCAGGTAAATCTGACTTAAATGTTATAG
>CALSSS010000006.1:0-72358 GCA_943789075.1 uncultured Candidatus Pelagibacter sp.
AGAAACTTTACATTCTTTATTTTTTTTGCATATCTTTCAAATATTTTAATAAATAAATTTCCAATAATTTTTCTTTTTTTTTCAGGATCAGAAATGTTAGTTAATTTATTAATAAATTCTTTTTCTGCATTAACATAAACTAAATTTATTTTTAATTTTTTTTTGAATGTATTGACTACTTGTTTTTCCTCATTTTTTCTTAAAAGACCATTATTAACAAATATACAAGTAAGGTTTTTTCCAATAGCTTTACTCAATAATTGAGCAACAACACTGCTGTCCACTCCACCTGATAGACCACAAATTACTTTATTGTTACCTACTTGTTTCTTTATGGCTCTGATTAATTCTAATTTTTGATCTTTTGAAGACCAATTTTTTTTTAATTTTACATATATAAAAAACAAAATTACGTAATAAGATTTTACCCTTAAAAGTATGGGTTACTTCAGGGTGAAACTGTACACCATAATAATTATCTTTAGTATTTTCAATTATTGCTAATTTTGAATTTTTTGAAGATGCAATAATTTTAAAATTTTTTGGCATCTTAGATACTTGATCTGCATGGCTCATCCATACATTGTTACTGTTGTCTTTATTAAAAAAATTTTTTGTTAATTTACTATTTGAAATCTTTTTAATAGTTGCTAGACCAAACTCTCTATGTTTAGATTTTTTAACACGTCCACCTAGTTCTTTGGACAGTATTTGATGTCCAAAACATATTCCTAAAACTGGTATTTTTAAGCTTAATATCTTTTTATCAAATTTAAATTTATCATTTTGATATACATTAAGCGGACCCCCTGAGAGAATTATTCCACCAATGTTATTATTAATAATTTGATTTATTTTTATTTTTTTATGACTAATGATTTCTGAAAAAACACCAAATTCTCTTACTCTTCTTGCGATAAGCTGTGTAAATTGAGACCCAAAATCTATTATTAGAATTTTGGTGAGCTTATTATTAAGACTCATTTTTTGGTTCCAAATCTTTTAAAGACTCTAAAATAATTTTTTCTTTACCACATAACTCAATGCAAATTTTAGAGAAACTTTGAGCCAACTCTCTAACTTTTAAATAATTGCTTCTTTTAAGTTCTATTTCCATAAGCATATAATTTGCTTCTTCATTTTTAGGTTCTAGTAACAAAACTGTATCTATATTCTTTTTTTCTTCTTTTTTATTTTCTTCAATATTAAAAATTTTTGCTAGATATAAATATGATTTTTCATCTTTAGGATTGAATACTATTCCTCTTTGAAATAAAAACTTAGCCTCTTCATAACTTTTTTCATCATATTTAATTTTTCCCTCTTCAAAAAAATTATCTTCTGCAAAAGATAAATTCGAAATATTTAAAAATACAAAAATTATAAAGACTAGTTTGTTAAATTTAATCATTAGTATTTGCTGTCACTCTTTACTTCATCAACATTATGAACCATACTTTCATAAAATCCAGCTTTTGTTATTTTTACAAAATTAGGTTTAGTTTTTAGATATAAAACTTTTTTTGCTCCCAAATAGCCCATAGAAGATTTTAATCCTCCGATTAATTTATAAATTATATTTTTAACATCACCTTTATATTTAACAAAACCCTCTACACCTTCTGGTACATATTTAGATGTATCTTTTTGTTTTTTTTGAAAATATCTATCAGCAGAACCTTTATTCATTGCTCCCACAGAACCCATTCCTCTAAAACTTTTAAATAATTTTCCATTTTTTTTTATTAGTTTTCCTGGTGTCTCTGTGCTTCCAGCAAATAATGAACCAATCATTACAGCATCTGCTCCTGCTGACAATGCTTTTGCAATATCACCAGAATATTTAATTCCACCATCAGAAATTATTTTTGTTTTATTATTTTTTATTCCTTGTTTAACTGCTAGGATTGCACTCAATTGAGGTACACCAATACCAGCTACCAATCTAGTAGTGCAAATTGAACCAGGTCCAATACCAACTTTAACTATATCTACACCTAATTTTATTAAAAATTTTGCAGCGTCCGCTGTAGCAATATTTCCAGCACACAAGGTTGTCTTTTTAGTTTTAATTTTCTTAATTGCTTTAACAATTTCAGCTACTTTTTTGCTGTGACCATGTGCTGTATCAACTACAATTAAATTAATTTGTTCTTTTAAAATCGCCTCTGCCCTTTTAAGTTCTAGTGGACCGGCTCCTACAGCAGCTCCAACTAATAATCCTTGTTTTTTTACTTTTCTAATCTCTTCAATTTGTTTTTTTATATTTAAATTTCTGTGAATTACACCAATGCCTCCTGCTTTAGCTATCGCTATTGCCATTTTACTTTCTGTAACAGTATCCATTGCTGATGATAACAAAGGTATTTTTAATGTTAAATTAGCTGATAATTTTGTGCTTGTGTCAACTTCTGAAGGTAAAACCCCTGAGTACTTCGGAGCCATTGTGACATCGTCAAAGGTGAGTGCTTCTTTAATAGGATCCATAATAATTTATATACGATTCCTTTTAAAAATAAAGTTACTATCTTAGAGTTTTACAAATAATAAAGCTTTCCTTAGATTCTTTTCTACTGGATTTTGGCTTAAATACCTTCACCTCTTTGAATATTTTTTTACCAAGTGCGACTATTTCGTTAAATGATGATCCTAAAAAAATTTTAGAAACAAATCGCCCTTCTTTAACTAGCATTTCTTTCGAAAAGTTCATTGCTTCCATGGCAAGTTCCCCTGTATAAATTGCATCAATATCCTTTATGCCCGTTGTATTAACAGCCATATCGGACACGACAACATCAACTTTTGATTTGAATAAACCTTTTATTTTTTCTTGAGATTCTAAATCAGTAAAGTCTCCTTTTATTTGAATTATGTTTTCAATTGCTTCCATATTTTTTAAGTCTATAGAAACTAATCTTCCACTTTTTACCGTCCTTGCTATATACTGAGACCAGCTACCAGGTGATGCGCCTAAGTCTATTACTGATATTCCATTTTTAAATATCTTAAATTTTTCATCTATTTCAATTAATTTATATGCAGATCTAGCTCGATACCCATCCACATGGGACTGTCTAACATAAATATCTCTTTTTTGTTTGTTGATCCAGTTTTTAGAGATTCTATTTTTTTTCAATTAATGACCAAATCTAAGACTTTTAGATAATATTTTTTGCTGGATAGTCTTAATATTAATTTTAACCTCTCTATCTAACCTCATATCTTTACCTGAGTCCCAAATTCCAGCAGCTAAGTGCATAATTCCTATTTTATAATTTGGTAAGTAAGGTTCAACGAATGTATTTTTAATTTCATCAAATTTTGGTAATAAATTACTAGCAATCCAATTGCAATTTAATGGTAAAAATTCAGTTTCTAGATCATCTATATAAACTGACATATTGATAGCAAGACCCTCTGAACCAAAGATATTTCCACTTTTTAATGTTTGTTCTAGATTTTTTTGCCAAGAAGCCCAACCAGGTGAATTTTTTTCTAATGAAAAAACGCCAATATTTATATGAGGAGCAAAAGCTAATTTTCTAGCTTTATTAATTCCAACTTTTGATTTTATTGCATGTTTAAAATTTTGAGATTTAATTATTGCTACTTTACCAAACAGCCAATTTACTTTTGACATTATTTTGTATCCCGGTCCTAATGTTTGAGTAATTCCTAATTTGCCATTTTCACAAGCTTTAAAATATAATTCAACAGAATTCCAATCATTCACCCACGCGTCACAATCTATCCATAGAAATTTTTCATAACTGGGAAAATATTTTGGTAGAAATGCTCGAGATACTTGACTCTTTAGCCACTCTTTTCCTTTTACTTTAAATGCTGGAACATCAATATCCCATTCTGCTGATTTAATTTCATCAACCTTTTTAGATAATTCATTTTTTTGCTCTTCAGATAAACCAGCATCTAAAATACAAATTGCTGTATCTTTGCTTTTTTCAAAACTCTTAATAGAATCAACTAATTCATTAAGTAATTCAAAGTAATTTGAGTCAGCCAAAGATACAATTACGTTTTTTTTCATTTAGAGTATGTCTTCAAGATCTTCGACTTCTTGGTTTTCACCACTTAAAATCTTTTGTTTATAGGTTTTTTTATAACTGAAATATCCAAATGGAAGTAAGGTTATATAAATCAGGCCACAAATGACTAAGACTTTAAATGTATATATAAATAATAGACCAAAAAATAACACAACACCAAATAATACAAAAATTGTCATTCGACGAGGTATTGAGATCTTTTTAAATGCAAAAGTTGGTATTTTACTAATCAATAAAAATGAATTTACAATAAAGAATAATGGTACAAGAATATCATAATTAATATTAATTAAATTTATATCACTTAGACTTAATATTAATGGCATAAGAATTAAAATTCCTCCAGCAGGAGACGGAACACCCTCAAAATAATTATCTTTCCATGAAGGTTCAGTATTTGAAGTTACATTAAACCGCGCAAGTCTAAGGGCAACACAAACCACGTAGATCATTGTAAGTAACCAACCAAATTTACCAAAATTATTTAAAGACCAAAAATACATTATAAAAGCTGGAGCAACACCAAAACTAATTAAATCAGCTAATGAATCTAACTCCTTTCCAACCAACGAAGTGCCTTTTACTAATCTTGCAACTCTACCATCTAGTGCATCAAAAACTGCAGCAAAAATAATAGCTATAATAGATAATTCAAATTTTTCATCTAATGCAAATTTAATAGAGCTAAGACCAATGCAAATATTGATTAGGGTAAGTGTATTTGGAAGAAGCATCCTTGCTTTTTTATCAGATACAATTTTAAAATTATTTTTGGGTTGTTCCATATGCTACCTCTTAGCTAATAGTGTTTCACCTGCGATTGTCTTTTGTCCAACTTTAACTAAAGGCTGATAATTTTCAAAATAGACATCAGCTCTACTTCCAAATCTGATCATTCCTATTCTATCACCTTGTTGTAGTTGTTGATCTTTAGATGACTCACATACAATTCTTCTTGCAATCAAGCCTGCAATCTGCACGACAATTACTTCTTCTCCTTGAGAGTTTGTAATTTTATAATAATTTCTTTCATTATCTTCACTTGCTTTATCAAGTGATGCATTTAAAAACTTTCCTGGTTTATAAAGTATTTCTGAAATTTTACCATCACATGGTGTTCTATTAACGTGGCAATCAAATACGTTCATAAAAATACTAATCTTTGTAAATTTTTTATCTTCCAAACCTAATTCTTTTGGTCCATCAACCTCATGAACCATTAAAACCTCTCCATCTGCTGGGCTTGTTAAGTAATTTTCATCATTGATTGAAATTCTCTCAGGATCTCTAAAAAAATAGTAAACCCATATAGATAGTACCAATCCAATTAATCCTAAAAAAGTACTAAACAAATACAAAAAAAAAGTTGCGATTATGGCTATTGCCAAAAACTTGTACCCTTCAGAATGAATTTTTGGAAAAATCTTGTCTAACATAAGCTTCTATTTGATAATATTTTATTAATATGTATATAAAGCACTAAATTACAATTACTAATATTTATTATTTAATTATGGCTAAAATAAAGGTTAAAAATCCAGTTGTTGAACTAGATGGTGACGAAATGACTAGAGTCATTTGGGAGTTCATTAAAAAGAAACTAATTTTACCCTATTTAGATTTAGATATTAAGTACTACGACTTAGGAATGAAAAGTCGAGACAATACAAATGATCAAATAACTATAGATTCAGCTAATGCAATTAAAGAGCACAATGTTGGTATAAAATGTGCAACAATTACTCCAGATGAAGCTCGTGTAGAAGAGTTTAAACTTAAAAAAATGTGGAGATCACCTAATGGAACTATAAGAAATATATTAGGTGGAACAGTTTTTAGAGAACCAATAATTTGTCAAAATATTCCAAAACTTGTGCCAACATGGACTGATCCTTTAATTATTGGAAGACATGCTTTTGGAGATCAATATAGAGCAACTGATTTTAAGGTGCCTGGTAAAGGTAAAATGGAAATCAAATGGACATCAGAAGATGGTAAAGGATGAAATAAAACATGAAGTATTTAACTTTCCAGGACCAGGGGTAGCTTTATCAATGTACAATTTGGATAAATCTATTGAGGACTTTGCCAGATCTTGTTTTAATTATGGAATAATAAAAAAATGGCCTGTCTATTTGTCAACAAAAAATACTATTTTAAAAATTTATGATGGAAGATTTAAAGATATTTTCCAAGATATTTTTGATAAAGAATTTAAGACAGAATTTGAAAAACTAAATATTACTTATGAACACAGATTAATTGATGACATGGTAGCATGTGCAATGAAATGGAGTGGTAAATATATTTGGGCTTGTAAAAACTACGATGGTGATGTTCAGTCAGATACTGTAGCTCAAGGATATGGGTCGTTAGGATTAATGACCAGTGTGCTTCTTGCACCTGATGGAAAGACTATGGAGGCTGAAGCAGCTCATGGTACTGTAACAAGACATTATAGAATGCATCAACAGGGTAAAGAAACTTCTACTAATCCTATAGCTTCAATTTTTGCTTGGACTAGAGGTTTAGCACATAGAGGAAAATTAGATGGCAATGAAGAATTAATTAAATTTTCAACTACCTTGGAAAAAGTTTGTATAGACTGTGTTGAAAATGGATCGATGACTAAAGACTTGGCGATCTTAATTAGTCCAACTAGTAATTATTTAACTACTAACCAGTTTTTAGATGAATTAGATGGACAGCTTAAAAAGAAGCTTAATTAATTAAATTTTTAATATTTTCAAAAGACTCTTCAATTTTATTCGGTAATGTTCCACCTGCTTGAGCAAAATCTGCTCTGCCACCACCACCTTTTCCACCAATAATCTCTGAACCAGCACGCACAATTTCTACTGCATTAAATTTGTTCTCTAAAGTTTTTGTAACACCAACTGCTAATCCAACTTTGTTATCATTTACAGCATAAATTACAATCAGCCCTTCACCAATTTCTTTTTTTCCTTGATCAATTAATTTACGCAAATCTTTGAAGGGTAGATCTTGAATATTTTGAAATCTAACATTAATTTTATTTACAACTAAATTGGTTATCTTATTTTTTGACTTATCTTGTAATATAGATCCGACTTTAAGTTGCTCTAATTGTCTATTTAAGTCTTTAATTAGAGATAACGTATCCTCGTTTTCAATATTTGGTTTACCACCTAGCTCGATAATTTTTTTTGATAAATCTTTTATAATCTCATTGTTTTTTTGATTAGTTTCTGTTGATAATTTTTCTTTATTTTTAAGGTATTCATCAAGCTGCTTGTCCCTTAATGCCTCAATTCTTCTTATGCCTGATGCCACTGCGGATTGACTAATAATTTTAAACCTTCCAATATCGGAGGTATTTTTAACATGGGTGCCTCCACATAACTCAGTTGAAAAATACTTTTCCCCTCATCTCCCATTGATAAAACTCTGACCTCATCACCATATTTTTCTCCAAACAAAGCGAGGGCACCATTAGCAACCGCCTCTTTTGGGGTCATTATTCTTGTTTTAACATCAGACTTTTTTTCTATAACAGCATTAACATTGTGCTCAATTTTTTCTATTTCTTCTTTTGAGATAGGTTTCATGTGGCTAAAATCAAACCTTAATCGATCAGATTGAACTAGTGATCCTTTTTGTGTGACATGATCACCTAATACTCTTCTCAATGACTCATGCAGTAAATGAGTTGCTGAATGATAAGCTCTAGTATCATTCCTTCTATTAGTGTCTATTTTCATTTCAACATCTTGGTCAAGTTTAATTGATCCACTCAAAACTTTTCCATAGTGAACAAATAGATCTCCTATTTTTTTTTGAACATCTGTTACTTCAAATTTGAAATCATCCTTAATAATCACTCCCGTATCAGCTACTTGACCTCCTGACTCAGCATAGAATGGTGTTTGATTTACAACTATAATGCCTTCATCACCTTTATTTAGCACCGATACTTCTTTATGATTTTTTAGTAAACATTTGATTATGCCTTGAGCTTGGTCATATTCGTAACCAAGAAATTCTGTTGTCCCAATTTTTTCTTTAATACCATACCAAATTTTTTCAACAGTACTATCGCCTGAGCCCTTCCAATTTTTTCTTGCAAGTTCTATGCTCTCTCGCATTAATTCATCAAATCTTTTTTTATCAAATTTTAAAGATTTATATTTTAAAATATCTTCTGTTAAATCAATTGGAAATCCATAAGTCTCATACAGCTTAAATGCTACATCTCCTGGCAAAATATTATCAATCTTAGATATTTCTTCATTTAGAATTTTAATTCCTTTATCCAATAAAACTAAAAATTTTTCTTCTTCTGTTTTTAGAGTTTCTTTAATTAATGATTGTGCTCTTTCAAGTTCTGGATAATTATTAGACATCTCTTCTAATAGTGTTTTAAAAATATCATAAAAGATTGGTTTCTTAGATCCCAACAAATGTGAGTGCCTCATGCCACGTCTCATTATTCTTCTTAAGACATAACCTCTTCCTTCATTAGAAGGCAAAACTCCCTCTGCTAATAAAAATGAACTTGCACGTAAATGATCAGCTATTACTCTAAAGCTTGATTGATTGTCATCAGTTACCTTAACTTTTAAAGTATCAGATGCTGATTGTATTAATTTTTTAAAATGATCTGTTTCATAATTATCATGAGTTCCCTGTAAAAGTGCAGCTATTCTCTCAAGGCCCATTCCAGTATCTACAGATGGCTTTGGTAATTCAATTCTTTTATCTTTTGAAATTTGCTCATATTGCATAAATACTAAATTCCATATTTCTATAAAACGATTACCATCTTCATTTTTGCTTCCTGGTAATCCACCCTCGAGATGGTCTCCATGATCATAAAATATTTCAGAGCATGGGCCACAGGGACCTAAATCACCCATTGACCAAAAATTATCTGTAGTAGAAATTCTAATTATTCTATCATCACTAAAGCCTGCTATTTTCTTCCAAAAATTGAATGCTTCATCATCACTATGATATACAGTTACATAGAGACGATCTTTATCAATTCCAAATTCTTTAGTGATTAAATTCCAGGCATAACTAATGGCTTCTTCTTTAAAGTAATCTCCAAATGAGAAATTGCCCAGCATCTCAAAGAAAGTATGGTGTCTTGGTGTGTAACCTACATTTTCAAGATCATTATGTTTTCCACCAGCTCTTACACATTTTTGTGAAGTGGTTGCTCTTACATAATCTCTTTTTTCCAGTCCAGTAAATACATTCTTAAATTGAACCATACCTGAGTTTGCAAACATTAAGGTTGGATCGTTATTTGGAACTAAATTGCTAGAATCTACTATCTCATGATCATTTTTTTGAAAATAATCTAAGAAAGTTGTTCTAATTTGATTTAGTGTTTTGTCGGCCATATTTATAAAATACAGCTTTTTTATTTGATGTCTAGATATGAGTAGGGAAAAAAGGCGCTTAAATTAAGCGCCTTTTAATAATTAAAGATGACTTTAACTAATTCTTTTTAGATGGTGGAGTTACTTCTTCTTTTGTCTCAGTAACTGGGTCTTCTATTTGATCCTTCGCAGCTTTTTCAGGATCTAATGGATTACCTTCAATTTTTTTTGCTATTACACCAGCTTTTTCTCTAATTGCCATTTCAATTTCTGCTGCAACTTGAGGATTTTGCTCTAAGTAAATTTTAGCATTTTCTCTTCCTTGGCCAATTTTTTCACCTTTATAAGCATACCAAGCACCTGATTTTTCAACAATCTCAGCTTTTGCTCCAAGGTCAATCAACTCACCAACTTTGCTAATTCCTTTTCCATACATTAGATCAAATTCAACAACTTTAAATGGTGGTGCTACTTTATTTTTCACCACTTTAACTCTTGTTGAATTTCCAATTATTTCATCTCCATTTTTAATTGCACCTATTCTTCTAATATCCATTCTTACTGATGAATAAAATTTAAGTGCATTACCACCAGATGTTGTCTCTGGACTACCAAACATAACTCCAATTTTCATTCTTATTTGATTTATAAAAATCATCATTGTGTTTGTATTTGAAATTGAGCTAGTCAATTTTCTTAAAGCCTGACTCATTAATCGTGATTGAAGACCTACGTGATGATCTCCCATCTCGCCTTCAATTTCAGCCCTAGGTGTTAATGCAGCCACTGAGTCAATTACGATAACAGAAATTGATCCAGATTTAACTAAAGTATCAGCTATTTCTAAAGCTTGCTCACCAGCATCTGGTTGAGAAATTAATAATTCATCAGTATTTACACCAAGGTTTTTTGCATATACTGGGTCTAATGCATGTTCAGCATCAACAAAAGCACATATACCACCTGCTTTTTGAGCTTCAGCAACCACCTGTAATGCTAATGTTGTTTTACCAGAAGACTCTGGTCCATAAATTTCTACAATTCTTCCTTTAGGCAAGCCACCAATACCAAGAGCCACATCTAAACTCAACGATCCAGTTGATACAGATTCTATGTCCATTGCTCTTCTTTGACCTAGCTTCATTACTGAACCTTTTCCAAAGTTATCAATAATCTGGCTCATTGCTGCGTCTAAAGCTTTATTTTTATCGTTTGCGTCTGTTGCTTGTTGTTTTGTAGATTTAACTACTTTTAGGTTATTTTTAGTCATTTTATGCCTTTTTTTATTAAATAATTAGTATTCGAATCGTGTTTTAAATGTACACATTTTGTTCTTATTTTCAATAGTTATTTTTTTAGTGAAAAAACAGCTAATTACTGGAGTTTTAGATACTTGCTATTTAAGTAGCCTACTGACTGTAACAATTTAAATTGAGACAGTAGATAATTTCTTTCTGAATCTGCCAAGCTTATTTTGGCATTTAATAAAATTGAATTGGATTGGATCACATCCAAAGTTGATCTTCCAAGTCCTGACTCATATTCAACTGTTATTCCTTCGTTTGCAATCTCAGCTGCTTTAACTTGAGATGTAACAGAATTTAATAAGCTTTTAGAAACTTGAAAATTTGACCATGCACTTGCAACATTTGTATCATTAGATTTTAGAGCATTATCTAATAATAATTTTTTTCTATTTTTAAGATTTTTACTTTTATTTAATGAAGCATAATTTTTTCCTCCATTAAAAATTGGCCATGAAATAGTTGCTTTTAAAATTTCTTTATCACGTTCACCTATCGTTGAACTTACATCGTCTGATTTTGAACTATTAAAAGATAAGGATGCAGAGGGTGATAGATCTGATCTGGCTATAATCATATCTTTTTCTGATTGTTCATATTCTAATCTTGAAATAATTAAATTCGGGTTATCTTTTTTAGAAATTTCAATTGCTTCATTTAAGCTTACTGGTAATGCAAAATTTAAATCAGATTCTTTATCTAAAGAATTTATATCAGCAATTGGTCCTATTATTTTTTCATAGTTTAATTTGGCAGTTACTGTTTCATTTTGAGCCTGTAAAAATTTAGCTTGCGCTCCTGCAAGTGATGACTCAGATTGAGAAAGATCAGATAAAGTAATTTGTCCTCTTTCTAATCTAGCCTGGTCGGTTTCAACTTGTCTCTCTAATAAATTAACATTATCTTGATTAATCTTTAATTTTTCTTCAGCAAATATAAGTCCTGTATAAGCTTCTATGGCTTGATATAAAATTTCTTGCTCTGTTTTTAATAGTTTTGCTTGAGCCAAAGTTAATCCAATTTTACTTTTTTCTAAACTTGCTGTACCTGCAAATCCTTGAAATAGTTTTTGTTCAATATCTATAGATTGTGTTTTAGGATCAACGTCTGTAAACGCAGAGTTTGCTCCTGAACTATCAGTTTGCTTTTCAGTATTTTCTTGGCTTTTTGAGCCTGACAAAGTAACGCTTGGCAAAAATTGACTTTTTGATATTTTTACTTCTTCTAAAGAAACTTGAATGTTTTCACGCTCTGCATTCAGTACTGGATTTTCATTGTAGGCTTGTAACAATGCTTCTGATAATGGCGCAGAAAAAACATTTCCACTAAAGAAAATAAATAATACAAATATTAAAAAGTTTTTTTTCATTATTTTTTAAATTTTATTTTTTGTATTTGATGTTTATTATTTAAATACATAATAACTGAAGAGTTTTTTACAGCATCTTTAAACATTTGTTGAGTAATTCTTTGATAAGTTTGCATAAAATTTATAACATCACCACTGCTCATAATCTTTAAGTTTTTCTTATTTTTTGTTTGCAACCAAAGCTTTCTCTCTTGCTTTAGCCTCCACTCTCTTAATAAACTAAAGTCTTTAGCTTTTAAATATAGTAATCCATCTAATTGCCTAAATAATGCTTTGTATTTATTTTTTAACTGATCATTAACATACTTTCTCCATTTAGTTTGCTGATCATAGACTTTTTCAACTGAGTTTATTGGTTTTTTAAGCTGGTTATTTGATTGCGCTCTAGCCCCTACACACCAGCCTTCAAAGATTACAACATCAGGCTTTTTTTTTATTCTATGCCATAAAGTTTTTGGATAACGATCATCTATCGCTTTATTGAATGCTGGCACTTGTAATCTTTTAAAATTTTTAGCTTTAATTTTTTTAAAAAAATTTAGCATTAAATCAACATCATGTGTTCCTGGCACACCTCTTGTCATTAATAAAGAATGTTTTGTTTTAGATAATAATTTTCTATCTTTTCTTGTTTTATAAAAATCATCAATTGAAATTTTAAAAACATTTAGTTTAAAATATTTTTGTAAAATTAATGTTAAAAGTGATGAGATGGTTGTTTTTCCTGATCCTTGACCTCCTGCTAAACCAATTATCAATGGATTTTTTTTTGTTTTTTTTGAAATCCAATAACTGATTGGGATTAGAAAAGATTTTATCATCTTGTCTTTATTTTTAAATTTATCTTTTTTTGTTTCTTGTGAAGAAATAAATTTAAAACAATCTTTTTTAACCTTGCTATAACATTCGCCAACAGACCACATAAAAAATTATTTTTTATCTAAAGGATGATTTTGACCATCATTGACAGGAACATCTTTCATATCAAAAGTATTTATTTCATCTATACATCCTACATTAAATCCTGTCATTGCAGGATTTGCTCTTGGATTATGATGGGTATAAATTCCACAAACTGAACAAAAGTAATGTTTAGCTATTTTTGAATGGAATTGATAAAGAGTTAATTTATCTTCACCTTTGGTAACTTTAAAATCTTCATTTTTTACCATCGACATAATTGCTCCTTTTCTTTTACAAATAGAACAATTGCATTTTATTACTTTAGCTAAATCTCCTTCTAAATTAATTTCTGCTTCTACAGTGCCACAATGACAAGTTAGTTTTTTCATTATTTTTTCTCCATTTCTATAAATCTACTTTATACATTACTTCATTTCTTTTAAGTATTGGTAAAGTAAATGGTGAGTTATATGACGCTCTTATTGGTGGACTTAGAACCAATAAGTTGTCTTGCTTAAGCGCTTTTTCTAAAATATCTTTATTTTTTAAAAAGTTTTTATCTGAAGATCTCCCTGAATATTCAATCACAGCATAATATCCACCCTCAATAGTTAAAATTTTTACTTCTGAATCGACTGGTTTTGGTGCATTATCTTTATTAAATTTTGATGGCAAATAAAATTGCATCGTCATATTTTCATTTTTAATTTCTTGAGTAACTGGAACTGTCATTTTTATTTCTTCATTTTCTTTATTATTTCCTGAAATATAATTAAACAATTTTCTAAAACCATTACCTTGAACAGAATTTGTTTCAATGACCAAACGATTAGGGTATTTTCTTATTTCATAAATTTTATTCTCTTTTACTACCTCGTAGTTTGTTTCTTCGTATGCCATCAATTGAGAACTTAAAGTTAATATAAAGGTTAAAACTAATAAAATTTTTTTCATTTTCGAATTTTTTAAACTATCTCTGGTTGAAGTTATCCACAAGCATACAAAATGTGGTTTTGGATGTTCACCTTTTGATTCACTTTTGATTCACTTCCAGACTCAAAATACAACCTATTGCGTGCATTGTATAACTAGTCTATAAATAAGAACAAAATAAGAACATGAAACTAACTATCCCTTATTACTTACATAAAGCAGGTGCTGGGTTTCCCTCTCCTGCAACAGATTATATCGAAGAAGATATTGATCTGAACATACATTTAATAAAAAATGTTCCAGCAACTTTCATCATTCGTGTTCAGGGTAAATCAATGGTCGATGTTGGAATTAATGATGGAGATTTATTGGTGGTTGATAAAAGTTTAAAACCAAAAAACTTTTCAACAGTTATTGCAAACGTTCATGATGAGCTTGTGGTTAAAAGCTTGGTTCAAGAAAGAGATAAAAAGTTTTTAACATCAGGGTCTAAAGATTTTACTGATAAAATTTTAATTAATGAAGAAGAAGACATCTTTATTTGGGGGGTTGTAACTTATGTCATCCATTCTACGTACTAAAAAAATAGCATTAGTTGATTGTAATTCTTTTTACGTTTCTTGTGAAAGATTATTCAATCCTAAAATAAGAAGAAAACCTGTTGTAGTTTTATCTAATAATGATGGTTGTATCATCTCAAGATCTAATGAAGCAAAAGCTTTAGGAATCAAAATGGGTGAGCCTTATTTTAAAGAAAAAGATATTATCATAAAAAATAAGGTTGAAGTTTTCTCTTCTAATTATTCTTTATATGGTGATTTATCTAGAAGAGTAATGCGAACTCTTAAAAGATTTAATACAAAAATAGAGGTTTATTCTATTGATGAGGCTTTTTTAGATTTATCAAATTTTCCAGATCAAGATATAGAAAAAGTTGGCAAAGAAATTCGAGACACAGTTTTACAATGGACAGGGATCCCAACTAGTATTGGAATTGCTAAAACAAAAACTCTAAGTAAAATTGCAAATCATATTGCAAAGAAAAAACAATCAGGAGTTACTAGTTTAATTAATATTGAAAATATTGACCCTATTTTAGAAAAAATAGATATTAATGATGTATGGGGTGTTGGTAGACAACTTACAAAATTTTATAATAAAAATGGAATTTATAATGCTAAGCAGCTTAAAAATAAATCTAACAGCTGGATTAAAAAATCTTCTAATGTTTTAAGTTCAAGAACTGCAATGGAACTTAAAGGTATTCCTTGTATTAATTTAGAAACAACTACTACAAAAAGAAAGAGTTGTGTTGTCTCAAGATCATTTGGGAAAAGAGTAGAAAGATTTCAAGAATTAAAAGAAGCAGTTGCAAACTATTGTTTAAATGCATCTGAAAAAATTAGATCAGAGTCGTTAGTTGCAAAAGCAATCACAGTATTTGTTAGAACTAGTCCCTTTCAAAGAAACTATGGATATTACTCAAATGCAAAGACAGTTGATTTTCCAATTGCAACAAACAATAGTATTGAAATAGTTAAAGCTGCAGTAACAATTCTAGAAATAATTTTCAAAAATGGTTACCAGTACCAAAAAGCAGGTGTGATGCTTACAGGATTATCTAACGCTAATGAAAAAACAAATCTATTTTCATCTGAAAAAGATGAAAAAATAAACAGTTTAATGAAATCTATTGACAGCACTAATCATCGATACGGAAGATCTACCTTAAGTGTTGCAAGTGCTGGGGTTCAAAAAAAGTGGAATATGAAAAGAGAATATTCTTCTAAAATAGATACAGCTGATTTTTATTCTCTACCAACGATTAGAGCTTAATTTTTTTTATTCACTTTATCTTATCAATATTATGAATATTTTTTAAAGAATTATTAAATTCTTCCATATTTTCTCTTAGAGCTAAATTGGAAATTGAATAAATCATTATTAATAATAGAACTAAAGGTAATGAAGTAATAATTGATGCATTACTTTTAATTAAAAGAATATAAAAAACGATAAATAAAGCTGAACGAATTAAAACTGTTTTTCTAAATACACTAATAATTGAAAGTGAGTGTTTTAATAAATTAAAAAAACTCATTTTAGATGGTCCAAAATATCTAGTCCCTCTAATAGAAGGAATAGTTAATAAATCTTTTTCTATTTTTTTTAATGAACCAGAAAAACTATTCCAGGTTGCTTTTTCTTTAAGCATTTTTTCAATTGTAGTCTTAGAGAGACATGTAAAATTTCCAAATTTAATAGATTGACCTGTAAATGATAATGTTAAGAATTTATGAAACTGATAACAAGATTTGAAAAATGAACTTTCAGATCTTTTAACTCTTTCACCTACTATTGATTTACCATCTGTTTGTTCAGCAAGCTCTATAAAATTTTTAATCTCTTCTGGTCGATCTTCACCATCTCCATCCATAGGTATTACATAGTCAAATTCTTTTTTTTCATAAATATACTTTAATCCTGAGGCAATACATCTTGCATGACCTCTGTTTTCTTTCATGTTTATAATTTCAATTGAATTAATATTTTCAGTATTTTGATAATCATCAATTATTTGTTGAGAAGATGCATCGTTAATAACAACAATTGAAATCTCAGAATTGATACCTTCTATTTCAGAATTTATATTTTCAATTAGCTTGGTTAAGCTCTCTCGATCGTTATAAATTGGAATTAAAATTACATATTTTTTCATAGCTATTTTGATCCAACACAAACATTATCAAACACATATAATCTTTCAATTGATCAAGCTTTTCTTTTTCAACAAAACCCTCCCATACCGGTCTTGATTTTAGATGATATGATAAATTACCTGCATTCCACTCATTTCCATAAACTACATTTATCTTAGAATTGAACTGTTGATCCCAAGCATATTGAGTTTTAATAGCAATTTCCTTCCCTGGGTAATCAGTTCTTTTGTCTTCTTTTGATATTGAGACATAAGCGTAAAGCACTGGTGACAAAAAAAATAAAAAGATAAAGCCAATCATAAATGGTTTTAACTTTTTAATATTGATTTGAGCTTGAAATAAATAGACAAATAAAGTTCCAAAAAATAAATAAAACGGTGTCATCCACATTGTTCTAATCTTAGAGCCTGTAACAGCTGAAGTTAAAAACATTAACATGATGGGTAAAATGTTAATCGCTAACAAAAAAAGTAATTTTTTATCTTTAAAATCTATTCTAAATTTTATTTTTTTTACTAACAACCAAACTAAAATTAAAAATGGGATTAGTAATCCAATTTGCTTTATTAAAAAAATTAATGGATAATTTATATGATTAATCAAACTAGATTGTTCCAATCCAGTTCTTGCAAGTCCATAAGTTATAGTAATAAAATCATTATTGTTTAGCCAAATTAGATGAGGAACTAAAACAATCAAAAATACCTCTAGAGTTATAAGATACTTAAAATCAAATTTTCTATCCTTCTTAATAAATATTAAATATATAAATAAAAGATCAATTGAGACTAAAAGATAAACAAATAAATATTTAGATAAAAAACCAAATGCTGCAAATAATCCAACTAAAAAACAATCGGTAAATTTTATTTCTTTACTAGTGTAAATTTTCCATGAAAAATAAACTGTTAAAGACCAAAATGGGAGCTGGCAAACATTTACGTTAAATTCAGGAGTGGTAAAATTATAAAAATAAATTGCTTCAATAAGTAAAACTGAAATTATACCTAATAAATCACTATTAAAAAATTCTTTAGAAAATTTAAATACATAATAAAAAGAAATAACTACAAATATTTGACTAAGCAAATAATATATCCAATCTTGAGATCCAAAAATTTGAAAAAAAACTTCTGGAAAAAAAGCACTCATTGGAGGATGTTTGTTAAAACCCCATTCTAAATTACTGCCCCATGCTAAGGCTTCAATTGTATCAAGAGGTAGATTGTTATTTGTTAACGAAGGAATTAATGTCCATAAAAATAAATGTGCTGTGAGAAAGACATAAAAGAACTTATTAATATTATTTTTATTAAGTAACATTTTATATAGATTTTATATGAATTAAGCTTGCTTGACACCTATTAATTGCTGAATATACTCCGGCCACTAAATTTATACATATGCCCAAAACTTCAAAAAAAACTGCTAAAAAAAAAGTTGCTAAATCTAAAAAATCTACTTCTATAAAAACAAAACCTGCTAAAGAAGTTAAAAAAGTTATTGTTGAAGAAAAAAAAACTAAAGCACCAGTTAAAATTTCAAAAAACTATCTTCCAAAAGAAACTGAAAAATATATGTGTGAAAAGCACTTAAGTTTTTTTTAAAATAAAATTAACTGAGTGGAAAAAAGAGTTAGTTAAAGCAAATAATGAGGCTCTTTATCATGGATCAATGGATGACAATAGTATTTCAGCAGACATTGTGGACCAAGCAAGCTCATACACAGATAAAGCTGTTGAAATGAAAGCGATCAACCGTCAAATAAAATTAATTTCTAAAATTGATCAAGCTCTATTGAGAATTAAAAATGGAACATATGGATTTTGTGAAGAAACAGCTGAGCCAATAGGATTAAAAAGATTAATGGCAAGACCTGTTGCTGACTTATGTATAGCTGCTCAAGAAAAACACGAAAAAGAAGAAAAAGTATACGCTGACGATTAAGGCTTTGGTATTATTGAGCCATTTTTTAATAAATCATATCCTTTTATAACAGCCTCTCTTTTTGAAATATCTAAATACCATCTTGTCAGGCTTTTATAATTATTAAGTCCAATATCATGCCATTCATGTCTTGCTATCCAGGGCCAAGTTGCAATATCAGCAATGGTATATTCATTTCCAGCTAAGTATTTTGATGAAGATAATCTTTCATCTAACTCACCATAAATTCTTTTAGCGATTTTAAAATATCTTTCTTCTCCAAATTCACTTTTTCCAGGATTATAATGATGAAACTGATGATGTTGACCAATCATTGGTCCAATAATTCCCATCTGCGCCATCAACCATTGATTAATAATATAGCGATCTTTTAGATCATAAAACTTGTTATATTTTTCACCCAAATAAATAAGAATTGCCCCAGACTCAAATAAAGATTGTCCATTTTCATGATCAATGATTACTGGAATTTTTCCAAAAGGACTTATTTTTATGAAATCTTTTTTTAATTGCTCACCTTTAGATAAATCAATTTTAGTAACTTTAAAATCACAGCCTAACTCTTCTAACATTATTGTGATTTTTTTTCCGTTTGGAGTGTCGGCAGTAAAAAGCTCTATCACTCTTTAATACCCAGTCTACTTTTTACTGTTTTGGAAGAAGTCGTAAATTCAAATCTGTATTTTTCATCTGGTTTTGCATACTTAAAACAGCCTCTAGCAGCTAATGCCCCTTCATGAAAACCTGAAAGAATTAGTTTTAGTTTTCCAGGATAGGAACAGATGTCTCCAATTGCAAAAATGCCTTTTTTATTAGTTTCAAAATTTTCTGTGTTAACAGGAATAGTTTTTTTATCTAAATTTAATCCCCACTCAGCAATAGGTCCCAATTTCATAATCAATCCAAAAAAACCCAAAACATAATCTGTTTTAATTTCTTTTATACTTTCATCATCATGTTTAATGTTAATACTTTCAATCTTATCATCACCTTCAACTGAATCTAATTGGTACTTAGTATAAATCTCTATTTTACCTTCTTCTTTCAATTGATTAACTTTATCAATACTTGCTTGCATTCCTCTAAAATCATCTCTTCGGTGAACTAATATTACCTTTGAGGTATTTGATAATTCAATTGCCCAATCTAATGCTGAATCTCCTCCACCAAAAATAGTAACAGTTTTATTTTTAAAAATTTTTTTATCTTTTACTGAATATAATATTTGTTTACCTTCGTATTTTTCTATTTCTTTTGTTGAAAATTTTCTTGGTTCAAATGAACCTACTCCAGCTGCAATAATTATGCTTGAAGCTTCAAATTGAGTTCCTTTATTTGTTTTTATTAACCATTTTTTTTCATCTTGCTTAATTTCTTCTACTCTTTCATTTAAATGAAAATTTGTTTTAAATGTTTTTATTTGCTTCAAGTAAATTATTAGTTAATTCTTCCCCAGTACATTCTGGAACAGCTGGAATGTCATATATAGGTTTATCTGGATAGAGCTCAATACATTGTCCACCAATTTTATCTAAATTATCTACTACTTCACAAGTTAATCCAATTATTCCCAGTTGATGAACACAAAACAAACCAACTGGTCCAGCACCAATTATCAATGTATCTGTTTTAATCATTTAACCTTGCTTTGATGGAATGCTTACTATTAAGCCATCTAATTCATCTGAAACTATTAGTTGGCAGCTTAATCTACTATTTTTTTTTGGCTCAAATGCCATATCCAACATATCTTCTTCCAAGTCCATAAGTTATAGTAATAAAATCATTATTGTTTAGCCAAATTAGATGAGGAACTAAAACAATCAAAAATACCTCTAGAGTTATAAGATACTTAAAATCAAATTTTCTATCCTTCTTAATAAATATTAAATATATAAATAAAAGATCAATTGAAACTAAAAGATAAACAAATAAATATTTAGATAAAAAACCAAATGCTGCAAATAATCCAACTAAAAAACAATCAGTAAATTTTATTTCTTTACTAGTATAAATTTTCCATGAAAAATAAACTGTTAAAGACCAAAATGGGAGCTGGCAAACATTTACGTTAAATTCAGGAGTGGTAAAATTATAAAAATAAATTGCTTCAATAAGTAAAACTGAAATTATACCTAATAAATCACTATTAAAAAATTCTTTAGAAAATTTAAATACATAATAAAAAGAAATAACTACAAATATTTGACTAAGCAAATAATATATCCAATCTTGAGATCCAAAAATTTGAAAAAAAACTTCTGGAAAAAAAGCACTCATTGGAGGATGTTTGTTAAAACCCCATTCTAAATTACTGCCCCATGCTAAGGCTTCAATTGTATCAAGAGGTAGATTGTTATTTGTTAACGAAGGAATTAATGTCCATAAAAATAAATGTGCTGTGAGAAAGACATAAAAGAACTTATTAATATTATTTTTATTAAGTAACATTTTATATAGATTTTATATGAATTAAGCTTGCTTGACACCTATTAATTGCTGAATATACTCCGGCCACTAAATTTATACATATGCCCAAAACTTCAAAAAAAACTGCTAAAAAAAAAGTTGCTAAATCTAAAAAATCTACTTCTATAAAAACAAAACCTGCTAAAGAAGTTAAAAAAGTTATTGTTGAAGAAAAAAAAACTAAAGCACCAGTTAAAATTTCAAAAAACTATCTTCCAAAAGAAACTGAAAAATATATGTGTGAAAAGCACTTAATTTTTTTTAAAATAAAATTAACTGAGTGGAAAAAAGAGTTAGTTAAAGCAAATAATGAGGCTCTGTATCATGGATCAATGGATGACAATAGTATTTCAGCAGACATTGTGGACCAAGCAAGCTCATACACAGATAAAGCTGTTGAAATGAAAGCGATCAACCGTCAAATAAAATTAATTTCTAAAATTGATCAAGCTCTATTGAGAATTAAAAATGGAACATATGGATTTTGTGAAGAAACAGCTGAGCCAATAGGATTAAAAAGATTAGTGGCTAGACCTGTTGCTGACTTATGTATAGCTGCTCAAGAAAAACACGAAAAAGAAGAAAAAGTATACGCTGACGATTAAGGCTTTGGTATTATTGAGCCATTTTTTAATAAATCATATCCTTTTATAACAGCCTCTCTTTTTGAAATATCTAAATACCATCTTGTCAGGCTTTTATAATTATTAAGTCCAATATCATGCCATTCATGTCTTGCTATCCAGGGCCAAGTTGCAATATCAGCAATGGTATATTCATTTCCAGCTAAGTATTTTGATGAAGATAATCTTTCATCTAACTCACCATAAATTCTTTTAGCGATTTTAAAATATCTTTCTTCTCCAAATTCACTTTTTCCAGGATTATAATGATGAAACTGATGATGTTGACCAATCATTGGTCCAATAATTCCCATCTGCGCCATCAACCATTGATTAATAATATAGCGATCTTTTAGATCATAAAACTTGTTATATTTTTCACCCAAATAAATAAGAATTGCCCCAGACTCAAATAAAGATTGTCCATTTTCATGATCAATGATTACTGGAATTTTTCCAAAAGGACTTATTTTTATGAAATCTTTTTTTAATTGCTCACCTTTAGATAAATCAATTTTAGTAACTTTAAAATCACAGCCTAACTCTTCTAACATTATTGTGATTTTTTTTCCGTTTGGAGTGTCGGCAGTAAAAAGCTCTATCACTCTTTAATACCCAGTCTACTTTTTACTGTTTTGGAAGAAGTCGTAAATTCAAATCTGTATTTTTCATCTGGTTTTGCATACTTAAAACAGCCTCTAGCAGCTAATGCCCCTTCATGAAAACCTGAAAGAATTAGTTTTAGTTTTCCAGGATAGGAACAGATGTCTCCAATTGCAAAAATGCCTTTTTTATTAGTTTCAAAATTTTCTGTGTTAACAGGAATAGTTTTTTTATCTAAATTTAATCCCCACTCAGCAATAGGTCCCAATTTCATAATCAATCCAAAAAAACCCAAAACATAATCTGTTTTAATTTCTTTTATACTTTCATCATCATGTTTAATGTTAATACTTTCAATCTTATCATCACCTTCAACTGAATCTAATTGGTACTTAGTATAAATCTCTATTTTACCTTCTTCTTTCAATTGATTAACTTTATCAATACTTGCTTGCATTCCTCTAAAATCATCTCTTCGGTGAACTAATATTACCTTTGAGGTATTTGATAATTCAATTGCCCAATCTAATGCTGAATCTCCTCCACCAAAAATAGTAACAGTTTTATCTTTAAAAATTTTTTTATCTTTTACTGAATATAATATTTGTTTACCTTCGTATTTTTCTATTTCTTTTGTTGAAAATTTTCTTGGTTCAAATGAACCTACTCCAGCTGCAATAATTATGCTTGAAGCTTCAAATTGAGTTCCTTTATTTGTTTTTATTAACCATTTTTTTTCATCTTGCTTAATTTCTTCTACTCTTTCATTTAAATGAAAATTTGTTTTAAATGTTTTTATTTGCTTCAAGTAAATTATTAGTTAATTCTTCCCCAGTACATTCTGGAACAGCTGGAATGTCATATATAGGTTTATCTGGATAGAGCTCAATACATTGTCCACCAATTTTATCTAAATTATCTACTACTTCACAAGTTAATCCAATTATTCCCAGTTGATGAACACAAAACAAACCAACTGGTCCAGCACCAATTATCAATGTATCTGTTTTAATCATTTAACCTTGCTTTGATGGAATGCTTACTATTAAGCCATCTAATTCATCTGAAACTATTAGTTGGCAGCTTAATCTACTATTTTTTTTTGGCTCAAATGCCATATCCAACATATCTTCTTCACCATCTTCTTTTTTAGGGAGTTTGTCAAACCACTCTTCATTTACATAAACGTGACAAGTAGCACAAGCCATACCACCTCCACAATCTGCATCAATACCTTGAATATCATTCTGGACAGCGCCTTCCATAACAGTTAGCCCATTGGACACTTCTATAGTTTTGCTGTTACCATTGTTTTCTAAATAAGTAATTTTAGGCATATATTCTAAATATAATTACAAAAGAAAAAAGGGCAAGTATGCAAAAACATACCTGCCCTTTTTTTTAATTATTTAACGAGTAAAACTACTTCTTAGCTCTACCAGGTTGTTGCATTGCTGCTGCCCAAATGATTAGACCAAAAGCGATCTTGTTCAAAAAGTCAGCTGCATTGTAAATCACGTTTAGCGAGTTAGCATCTACACCACCTGTTAGGTAACCAAATACATAACCTAATGGGTAAATAGCCCAACCAACTGTAACGATCATTCTCATAGCACCAAATGCAGTAACAAGAGCTTTGTTTCCGCTCTTCGCTGCATTTTTACCTGCTTCACCTGAAAATACTTCATAAAGAATGTAGAACCATCCAGCCATACCGATTACAAAACCAAGTGTAGCATTAATGTATCCTGCTTCTCCTAAGTATCCACCGATTAACATTACTAAAGTACCAATCATCAATCTCCAGAATATTCCAGAGTTTGCTTTATTTACTGCTGCAAGAACAAAATAGAATTCTAACATCAATAATGGAACTGTAATTAACCAGTCAATATATCTGTATACTGTTGGTGACTCACCAGTCATGATCCACACATCTCTCATGTACATGTAGTGTATGAATGCAATACCAGTTACTAGTCCTGCAACAGTTATTGAAACTCTCCAGCCAGCTGGAACTGATGCTCTTTCAATAAAAAAGAATGCCGTTGACGCTAATAACGCCATTGACACAAGCCAGAATGAAATTCCGACAAAGTCATCAGAAGCTAACAGTGCAGTTTCTGCGTTTGCTACACCTGTAACACCCATTAGGGCTACAGCTGTAAGAGCAAACAATTTTAGTTTTTTCATAAAAAACTCCCTCTTTTGTTAGTTTTTAACTTTTAGTTTATATAAACTAGACACAAATATTAGTTTGTATCTATAATGTGGATTAACTATCAAAATAAGTAAGTTTTTAGAAGTTTTAAATTCGTCTAATTTGTGTTGATTTTATTGACTTTTTAAATTTAAATACAATTTTTAATTTAAAAACCCAAAAATAATAAAAAATAGAATCAAAACCAATGAATAATAAATTTCACCAAATATACGAAAATTCTATTAAAAAACCTGAAGAGTTTTGGCAAGAAGTCTCGAAGGATATATTTTGGTTTAAAAAACCAACAAAAATTCTAAACAAATCTAATCCTCCTTTTTATAAATGGTTTGAAGATGGAGTTACCAACACCTGTTATAATGCTTTAGACATTCATATCGATGAAGGTAGAGGTGAAAAATTAGCTTTAATCTATGACAGTCCCATAACTGGTAACAAAAAGCAGTTTACCTATAAAGAATTAAAAGAAAAAGTTTCAAAATTTGCAGGAGCTTTAAAAAACCAAGGGGTTAATAAGGGAGATAGAGTTATAATCTATATGCCCATGATCCCAGAGGCAGTTATTGCAATGTTGGCTTGTGGAAGAATTGGAGCAATTCACTCAGTGGTATTTGGTGGTTTTGCATCCAGTGAATTAGCAAGCAGAATCGATGATAGTAAAGCAAAAATATTAGTAACGGCTTCGTGTGGTTTTGAACCAGGAAGAACTGTTGAGTACAAACCTCTAGTGGATGAGGCCATAAAAATGGCATCTCATAAGATAGAAAAATTAATCCTATTTCAAAGATCTGGAAATGAAGCAAATATAAATGCTCCAAAAGAAATCAGTTGGGATGAAGCGCTTTCAAATGCAAAAGAAGTAGATTGTGTTGAAATGAATTCAAATGATTTAGCTTATATTTTATATACCTCAGGAACTACGGGTGTTCCAAAAGGAATAGTTAGAGATATTGGTGGTCATATAGTTGCTCTAAAATGGACTATGAAAAATATTTATAATATTGATACTGATGATGTCTGGTGGTCAGCAAGTGATATTGGCTGGATAGTTGGTCATTCTTATATAGTCTATGCTCCTTTGTTTAAAGGTTGCACCACAGTACTATTTGAAGGAAAACCTGTTGGCACTCCTGATGCTGGTGCTTTTTGGAAAATAATTTCTGATTATAAAGTAAAATCACTTTTTACTGCACCAACTGCTTTTAGGGCTATTAAAAAAGAAGACCCTGAGGGGAAGTTTTTTTCTAAGTATGATTTAAGTAAATTTGAGTCATTGTTTTTAGCTGGTGAAAGGGCTGACCCTGATACCATTAAGTGGGCAGAAAATTTATTAAAAGTTCCTGTAATTGATCATTGGTGGCAAACAGAAACTAGTTGGGCAATTAGTTCTAATTGTACAGGAATTGAAATGATGAAAACAAAGTATGGCTCAGCTTGTAAGGCAGTCCCTGGTTATGACGTTCAAATTATGAAGCCAGATCAAACTTTAGCAAAACCTAATGAGATGGGAGATATAGTTATAAAATTACCTTTGCCTCCTGGAACTTTTCCAACACTATGGAATGCAGATAAAAGATACAAAGATAATTACATGACGAACTATGACGGTTACTATGAAACTTATGATGCAGGTCATATAGATGAAGATGGTTACATTTGGATTATGTCTAGAACAGATGATATTATTAATGTTGCAGGCCACAGATTATCAACTGGAGCTATTGAAGAAGTTTTATCAGAACACCAATCAGTTGCTGAGTGTGCAGTATTAGGCGTTGCGGATAAATTAAAAGGACAATTGCCAATTGGTTTGGTCGTTCTTAAATCTGGTGTTGAAAAAGATCACGCAACAGTTTCAAAAGAGTGCATTCAGATGGTTAGAGATAAAATTGGTCCTGTTGCTGCATTTAAGATTGTAATTGTTATTAAAAGATTGCCAAAAACAAGATCTGGAAAAATATTGAGAGGAACAATAAGAAAAATTGCTGATGGGGAAGATTATAAAATGCCAGCAACTATTGATGATCCTTCAATTTTAACTGAGATAAAAGAAGACTTAATGAAAAATAATATTCTTAAATAATGATAAAGACATATTTATTTTTAACTATTGCAATTTTTTGTGAGGTAGGTGGAACAATGTTATTACCCGTTTCACAAAATTTTACCAAAATAATTCCAACCACAACACTTGCAATTTTGTATCTATCTTCATTTTACCTTTTAACATTTGTGGTTGATAAACTTCCTATCGCCATTGTTTATGCAACATGGAGTGGCCTTGGTATATTTACAATTGCAATATTAGGATATATTTTCTTCAAACAATCACTATCATGGCAGGCTGTTTTAGGGTTGTTCTTTATTGTTACTGGTGTTGTTCTGGTAAATAGCTTTACTATAAAAACTATCTAAAATTTTAAAGGCTTACCGTCAGGTTCACCCAATATCTTACCATCTCTCATTTTGATTTGGCCAGCAATAATTGTTGACACAGGAGTTCCTTTAAATTCATACCCATCAAAAGGTGACCAGGCGCATTTACTTTCAATATTTTCATTTTTAATTATAATTTTTTTATTCATATCAACGATTGTGAAGTCTGCATCAAATCCTTCTTTAATAAAACCTTTATCTTGAATGCCAAAAATTTTTACTGGATTTTCACATATAAAATTCATTAATTGTTCTAAACTTAATTTTCCATCATTAACATGGTTTAACATAACTGGTAAAAGTGTCTGAACACCTGGCATTCCAGATGGTGAATTTGGATATTTTTTTTCTTTGTTTTCTTTTAAGTGTGGAGCATGATCAGAACCAATTGTATCATTAAGATTATTTTTTACTCCATACCACAACCTGTCATAGTGAGACTTATCTCTTATTGGTGGATTCATTTGAGCATATGTTCCAAGTTTATCATAACAATCTGGGGCGTAGATTGTTAGATGTTGAGGCGTTATCTCAAATGTGATGTTACCTTTGTGCTGCGATAAAAAATCAATTTCTTGTTTTGTTGTTACATGAAGGATGTGTGCTTTTTTTTTATATCGCTCAGCTATTCTTACAATTCTTCTAGTCGATGAAATTGCACATTCTTCACTTCTCCAAATTGGATGTGAGTGAACATCTCCATCTTTAATTAATTTTTTATTCCTATTTAAAATTTCTTCATCTTCAGAGTGAACTGAAACAACTTTAGAACTACTTTTAAATACTTTTTCAATATCTTCTTCAAATTGAACCAATAGATTTCCTGTCGAAGAACCGGCAAAAAGCTTAATTCCACAACATCCTTCTAAGTTTTTTAAGTCTGCTAACTCATCAGCGTTATCTGGTGTTGCGCCAAAATAAAAAGCATAGTTGCAATACATTCTATTTTTTGCAAGATCTAATTTCTTTTGAAATTCAACTTTATTAGAAGTTGGTGGATTAGTATTTGGCATTTCAAAAACACTCGTTATTCCCCCAACAATTGCTGCCCTACTTCCAGAATGAAGATCTTCAGTGTCAGTTGATCCGGGTTCCCTAAAATGAGTTTGAGTATCAATACATCCTGGTAAAACAGTTAATCCCTTGGCATCAAAAACTTCTTTTGCTTCACTATCAATTTTACCAATTTCTATGATTTTACCATCTTTGATTGCTATATCTTGATCTTTAAGATCTTTATCTATGTAGCAAGAACCGTTTTTAATTATTAGATCTAACATTTATGAAAAAAGTAATTATATTATATTAAGACATCAATCAATTATGAATAATCAAAATGTGTACATTTTAGAAGATAGAGGAATTCTGTATATAAACGGTACAGATGCTAAAGAATTTTTACAGAATATGATTAGTAATGATATTGATAAAGTACGTGAAGACAGTAGTTGTTTTGCATCACTATTAACTCCTCAAGGAAAATTTCTTTTTGCTTTTATTATTATAAAACACAAGTCTGGCTACTTCATTGACTGTGAAAAATCCCAAACAGAAGCACTTTTCAAACAACTTAGTGTCTATAAACTTAGATCAAAAGTTGAAATTATGAATCTTAGTAACGAATTTGTTGTAGCTGCGTTTAATAAAGAAAAATTTTTAGAATTTGAAGGATCAAAAGATATTGCTGGGAACACAATTAAATATAGAGAAGATTCCATCTTGTTAGACCCAAGAAATAAAGATTTAGGTGCCAGGCTTATCATTAATTTAGAAAAGCTTTATCTATCTTTAAAAAAATTAGAGCTAAAAGATTCTCCAATTTCTGAATATTATGAATTGAGTCATCAATTAGGAATTCCTCAAAAAAACATGAATGAATTACAGAATAAGCTATTTGGAATTGAATGTAACTTTGAAGAATTGAATGGAATAGACTTTAAAAAAGGCTGTTATGTTGGGCAAGAGAATACTGCAAGAATTAAATTAAAAAATAAACTTTCAAAAAGATTATTACCTATTTATTTAATTGAAGGAGAAATAAATCAAGATGATTTAATCTATAATGGTGATTTTGAGATAGGAAAAGTTTTAATAAGTAATGAATATCCTTTTGCTTTAATTAAATATTTGGATGATAATTTTAATCAAGAAAATGAGTTTAAAAGCAAAAACGCCAAGTTAAAAATTAACATTCCTAGTTGGATTAATTAGTGCGTCAGAATAAATGCATGACAAGATTGTATCAAATTGATAGGTTTTAGTATGGAGTTCACTGAAGAAGTAAAAAAAGCAACCGATCCAATTTATCAAAAAATCTCAAAGGTTTTACCTGAAATTGAATGGTCAGTTCATGCTCCATATGTTCATAGAATTAATCAATTAAAAAAAGAAAAAAATGCAGTAATTCTAGCTCATAACTATCAGACACCTGAAATCTATCACGGTGTTGCAGACTTTGCAGCTGACTCTTTAGCGCTAGCAGTTGAAGCCTCAAAAACTTCAGCTGATATAATTGTAATGGCTGGAGTACACTTTATGGCAGAGACAGCAAAATTAATGAGTCCTGAAAAAAAAGTTTTATTACCAGACATGCTAGCTGGATGCTCTTTGTCATCCTCTATTACAGGTAAAGATGTAAGATTACTAAAAGAAAAGTATCCGGGTGTTCCTGTTGTATCTTATGTTAATACATCGGCAGATGTTAAAGCTGAAACTGATATATGCTGTACGTCAGCTAATGCGGTTAAGATTGTAAATTCTTTAGGTGTCAAAAAAGTTATATTTTTGCCAGATGACTACCTAGCTAAATATGTAGCGTCTCAGACTGATGTTGAAATAATTGCTTGGAAAGGTATTTGCGTTGTGCATGATCAGTTTAATGAAAAAGAGATAAACGAGATAAGAAATAATAATCCTGGAATAAAAATAATTGCCCATCCAGAATGTCCTCCAGATGTTATTAAAGCTAGTGATTTTGCAGGATCAACTTCTGGAATGATTAAATATGTTGAGGATAATCAGCCTAAAAAAGTAATGATGGTTACGGAGTGTTCTATGAGTGATAATATTCAAGTAGAGAATCCTAACGTTGAGTTTATTAAACCATGCAATTTATGTCCTCATATGAAAAGAATTACACTTCCAAAGATTTTAGCTTGTTTGGAAAATGAAACAGGTGAAATAATTATGGATAAAGAAACTATCAATAAAGCTCGCATACCTGTTGAAAGAATGACTGCTGTTGGCAGATAACAAAAGTGTCTAAATTTAAACTAAGTACCTATTATATAAAAAATAAAGTCAAGCTTGCCTTAAATGAAGACCTTTATCCAGATGGAGACATTACATCAAATTTAATCAAAAATGATAAAACTATTAAAGTTAAACTAATTTCCAATCAACCAGCAATAATTGCGGGATTAGAATTTGCAAAACACACATTTAAGCTAATAGATAATAAAATAAAATTTACTATTAAGAAAAAAGAAGGTTCAATTGTAAAAAAAAATGACGTTATTGCAATAATACAAGGTAAGGCTGAAAATATTTTAATTGGTGAGAGAGTTGCATTAAATTTTTTGAGTCATATCTCTGGTATAGCAACTAAAACCAATCAATTTGTTAAACTAGTTAATAAGAACTGTAAAATTTGTTGTACCAGAAAAACAATTCCAACTTTAAGAATAATACAAAAATACGCTGTAAAGTTAGGTGGTGGAACAAACCACAGATTCAATTTAAGTGATGAGTTTTTAATTAAAGATAATCATATAGCAAGTTCTGATATTAAAACTTTAGTTTTGCTGGCTATAAAGAATAAAAAAGGAAGAAAAATTACGGTTGAAGTTGATAATCTTAATCAACTTAAAAAAATAATAGGTCTAAAGTTTGATACAGTCTTATTTGATAATATGAATATAAAAACACTAAAGACTGGAGTTAAAATCGCAAAAAAATACTACGAAACTGAAGCATCAGGAAACGTCAATTTAAAATCCATAAAAAAAATTGCAGCAACAGGTGTAGATAGAGTTTCTATTGGTAGTATCACTCATAGCGTTCCAGCTGTTGACTTTAAATTAGAGATTTAATTTTTTTTGATATTTCTGCTTGAGCAGCGGCCAATCTTGCAACTGGTACCCTATAAGGTGAGCATGAAACATAATCCAAACCTACTTTTGAGCAAAAATGAATACTTTTTGGATCTCCCCCATGTTCTCCACAAATTCCAAGTTTAATTTTTTTATTTGTTTCTCTGCCTTTTTTTACTGCAATTTCGACAAGATCACCTACGCCATCATCTATGGAAACAAAAGGGTCTATAGAAAAAATCTTATTATCAAGGTAATCATTTAAAAATTTTCCACTATCGTCTCTACTCAAACCAAATGTTGTCTGAGTTAAATCATTAGTGCCAAAGCTAAAAAACTCTGCATGTTTTGCTATGTCATTAGCTTTTATAGCTGCTCTAGGGAGCTCAATCATGGTTCCTACTAAATAATCAATTTTAACTTTTTTATCTTTTTGAACTTCTTGTGCAACTCTTATTACTAGATCTTTCATTATTTTAATTTCAGCTTCAGTCGATACAAGAGGAATCATTATTTCAGGAAATGCTGATTTAATCTTCTTAATTTTTAAATCAGATAAAGCTTCAAAAATTGCCCTACATTGCATTTCATAAATTTCTGGAAAGGAAATTCCCAATCTACAGCCTCTATGTCCTAACATTGGATTCTGTTCATGTAACTCATTAATTCTGGACTCTATTTCCTTCAATGGTAAGCCTACTACATTTGCTACATCATTTATTTCTTTTTCTGTTCTAGGAAGAAACTCATGTAAAGGGGGATCTAGCAATCTAACTGTTACTGGCAAATCACTCATAATTTTAAATATTTCAATAAAATCATTTCTCTGATGTGGTAATAGTTTTGATAAAGCTTTATTTCTATCATCAACTGTTTTTGACAGGATCATTTCTCTAACTGATAAAATTCTTTCTTCATCAAAGAACATATGCTCTGTTCTACAAAGACCAATACCTTCGGCACCAAAGTCTCTTGCAGTTTTTGTATCAAGTGGAGTTTCTGAATTAGTTCTAACCTTCAACTTTCTGAAACTATCTGCCCAACTCATTAATTTTGAAAAATCCCCAGAAATTTCTGGTTTAACTGTTGGAACTTCTCCAAGAATAATTCTACCAGTTGAACCATCAATTGTAATTATCTGTCCTTCTTTAACTTCAATTGAAGATGTTTTAAAAGTTTTTGCTTCATAGTTGATATCAATTTCACTTGAACCAGAAACGCATGGTCTTCCCATGCCTCTTGCCACAACTGCCGCATGACTAGTCATTCCTCCTCTAGCAGTTAAAATTCCTTTTGCAGCATGCATTCCATGAATATCTTCTGGAGAAGTTTCAACTCTCACTAAGATTGTATCTTGCATCATATCATTTAATCTTTCAGCCTCTTCTGATGAAAAAACAACTTTTCCACTTGCTGCACCTGGAGATGCAGGCAATCCATTTGCTATTACATTAACTAAACTTTTTTCATCAAGTGTAGGGTGTAATAAGGTATCAAGTGAAGCAGGATCTATTCTCATTACAGCCTCTTTTTTTGACAGCAATCCTTCTTTAACCATATCTACGGCAATTTTAACTGCAGATTTTGAAGTTCTTTTTCCAGATCTTGTCTGTAACATCCAAAGTTTATTATTCTCCACTGTAAACTCTACATCTTGCATGTCTTTGTAGTGTTTTTCTAAAACCTTTAATATTTTATCTAGTTGCTTAAATACTTTTGGCATAGACTCTTCCATAGATGCTTCTTTAGCTTTAGCATCCTTACGAGCTTTTTTTGTGATATATTGTGGTGTTCTTGTTCCAGCTACCACATCTTCACCCTGTGCATTAATTAAGTATTCTCCGTAAACTTCATTAGAGCCATCAGATGGGTTTCTAGTAAAGACAACTCCTGTTGCACAATCATTACCCATATTACCAAAAACCATGGATTGTACATTAACAGCTGTACCCCACTCTGCTGGTATTTGATTTAATTTTCTATAAACCTTTGCTCTATTACTCTCCCAAGATAAAAAAACTGCATTTATTGCTCCAAGCAATTGCTCAAATACATTTTGTGGAAATTCTTTTTTTGTTTGATTTTTAACAACTTTTTTAAAATCATTAATTAACCCCTCCCAATCACTAGCATCTAAATCTGTATCTAAAAGCACACCTTTTGTTAATTTATAATTTTCAATTAACTCTTCAAAATGATAGCTCTCCACCCCCATTACAACATTTCCATACATTTGGATAAATCTTCTATAACTATCTTTTGCAAATCTTGTATTTGAAGTTTTATTGGCTAGAGCTATTACAGTTTTGTCATTTAAGCCTAAATTCAAAATTGTATCCATCATACCTGGCATTGATACTCTAGCACCAGATCTAACAGACAATAATAATGGATTTTTTAAATCACCAAATTTTTTTCCTACTTCTTTTTCAATAATTCTTAATTCTTTTTTAATACTATTAATTATTTTGGAATTTAATTTTTTTTTATCTTTATAAAATAATTCACAAACTTTAGTTGAGATTGTAAAGCCTGGTGGGACAGGTAGCCCCATTCTTCCCATTTCTGAAAGATTAGCTCCCTTACCACCTAAAAAATTTTTAGGACTCTTTATCTTTTTAGACTCTTTAGATTTAAAATTTAATATCAGTTTATTCACTATTTGGTCTCTATGTTAGAAAAATTAATATAATTGTTAAATGTTCTACATAACATTTGTAAAAGTTCCAATCTGTTTTTTTTAATATTTTTATCCTCATCATTGACTTTTACGTTATCAAAAAAATCTGAAATTACTTTTTTTGCACTCGCTAAAACTATTAGTGTTTCCTTATAATTTTCATCTTTGTTAATGCTGCTAAAATATTTCCTTAATTCATTTATCTTTTTAAATAGGTTTTTTTCATAATCATTTTTAAAAATACCAGGATCAGTTGTATTTGATAATTCAATATCTTTATCTTTTAACTCACCACTTAATATACTTGATGCTCTTTTATAATTTATGACAATATCCTCTCCAATTTCTTTAGAAATAACGCTATTTAATGTTGATGCCTTATTATATATTTTATTCATATTATCTAAATTGTGAGAACTAACACTCGCTTCAATAATATCTCCTCTAATTTGTTTTTCTTTCATATAATATTTAAGCCTATCCATCAAAAATTCTGCTAATTCTTTTTGATGCGACTCATTAGTTAACTCAAAACCCTGGTCTCTATGCAGGGATGTTGAGTAACTGATTAAATCTTTAATTTTAAAATCTTTATTGTTATCAATTAAAAGTTTTACGACACCCAAAGCAGATCTCCTTAGTGCATATGGATCTTTTGAGCTTGTAGGTTTTTGATTAATACCAAAAAATCCAACTAGGGTATCAATTTTATCAGTAAGAGCTAAAGCTATACTAAATGGCTTTTTGGGTGTTTTGCTATCAAGACCGGATGGCAAATAATGTTCACGAACAGCGAGAGATATTTCCTTATCAAAGCCTTGTACTTCAGAAAAATAACCACCCATTATTCCTTGAAGCTCTGGAAACTCACCAACTAAATCTGAGATTAAATCTACCTTACAGATTGATGCTGATAACTCCACTTGATCTTTGCTAATTAATAATTGGTCTGAAATCATTCCTCCTAGTTTTCTCATTCTTTGGATTTTATCAAAATAAGAGCCCAATCCTTTAAAGTAATTCATGTTTTTCAATTTGGAAACTTGCTTAACAAGATTTTGGGATTTATTCTTTTCCCAAAAAAATTGAGCATCACTTAATCTTGCATCAACAACTCTCTCATTACCCGATTTTATAAAACCCAACGTATCCTTGTTATTTGCAACAACTAAAAATTCATTTGTGATCTTTCCGTTTTTATCGAAGGTTGGAAAATATTTTTGATGATGTTGCATTGTAATTATCAAGATTTCTTTAGGTATATCTAAAAATTTTTCATCAAATTTACAAACTATAATATTTGGTTGTTCAACTAAATCGGTAACCTCATCTAAAAGTTTCTTATTAGCCTCAATAGTGAAATTTTTTTTTTGAGATATTCTTTCAAATTGCTTTATAATAAATTCTTTTCTTAAAGATTGATTAATAATAATTCCTGAATGGCTAAAAAACTTTTCATAATTTTTGAAATTTTTAAAATTTTTTTTCTTATCTTCAAATTCTTTATCTGCAAAGGTTGTATTGGAAGAGCTTAAATGATGGAATTTAAAGTTTAAATTTTTACCATCAAAAATACCCAATATTGATTTTAAAGGTCTCGCCCAATTTAAACTATAATTCCCCCATTTCATTGATTTCTTCCATTGAAGATTTTCAAGTATTATTGGTGTTTGCTCTTGTAATAAATTAATTGTGTTAGTCTTTTTAGAAGATTTTATATAAAAATAAAATTCACCTTTTTCTATTTTTTTTTTAAATAAGTCTTTTTTTTCTATTTTATTTGATCTTATAAAGCCCTCTAATGCTTTTTCTGGTGCACTTATAATTGGTCCTCTTATTTCTTCTTCTTTTTGTATTACTTCTTTAGATAGTCCCTCAAATAAAATTACAAGGCGATTTGGTGTTGAAAAAGATGTACTTTTTTTAAATACAATTTTCTTTTCTGAAAAAAGTTTGTGAAAACTCTCTAATAGTGTTTTACGAGCATTTTGTTGTAATCCTGCGGGTATTTCTTCACTAAATAATTCTAAAAAAAATTCAGACATTAATCTATTTGGCTACTCAACCACATTTCTGCAACTGCCTTGGTAATATCTCTAATACGTCCAATATACCCTGCTCTTTGAGCAACACTTATGGCTCCTCGTGCATCTAAAATGTTAAATACATGACTAGCTTTTAGGCATTGATCGTATGCAGGTAATGAAATTTTTTTTTCTACTAATGCCTTTGCTTCAAATTCATGCATATCAAACATTTTAAATAGATTATCTGTATTGGCATGTTCAAAATTATATGCTGAGAATTCTTTTTCAGCTTGCAAAAATACTTCTCCATATTTAATACCTTCATCATTCCACAAAAGATCATAAACATTTTTTTTTTGCTGAGTAAACATACATATTCTTTCTAAGCCATATGTGATTTCCACTGATACAGGTTTACATTCTATGCCACCCATTTGTTGAAAATAAGTGAATTGTGTAATTTCCATACCATCACACCAAACTTCCCATCCTAATCCTGCCGCTCCTAACGTTGGACTTTCCCAGTCATCTTCCACAAATCTAATATCATGTTCTTTATGATTAATGCCAATTACTGACAGGCTATTTAAGTAAAGTTTTTTAATATTATCTGGTGATGGTTTAATCAAAACTTGAAATTGATAATAATGCTGCAATCTATTTGGATTATTTCCATACCTACCATCTGTAGGTCTTCTTGATGGTTGCACATAGGCAGCCTTCCAAGGTTTTGGCCCTAATGATCTTAATGTCGTTGCAGGATGAAAAGTACCAGCTCCAACTTCTATATCATATGGCTGAAGGATTAAACAACCTTGCTTGCTCCAATACTTTTGAAGATTCAGAATTATATCTTGAAATGATTTTGTTTTTTTATTTTTGATTTTTTCTTTAGAAGCCATATCTTTGCCAGATAGATCTTTCCTCCAAAATAGTTGCCAACTGGTCAACTTGATTTACAGAAGAAGAAAATTTTTTGCTAAACCATCCTTTTGGTTTTTCAAATTTTTTGATAACAACATCCTCTCCAAATTTTTCTTTCAAAATTTGACTAGCATCACCTAATTCATCAATTAAACCTAGTTCTTTTGCTTTACTGCCAGCCCAGAACTCACCCGAAAAAAGTTCAATACCATCTTTTTTTAATTTAGATCCTCTGCTTTCTTCAACAACATCTATGAAATCTTTATGCAAGTCTAGTTGAATACTTTTAAGTCTATCTATATCCTCTTTTTTTTCATCTTGGAAAGGATCCAGCGAACTTTTATTTTTCCCAGCAGTATGCACTCTTCTTTCAACACCAATTTTTTTTATAAGTTCGGTGAAACCAAATGAAGAATATATAACTCCTATGGAGCCAATGATTGAGCTTGAGTTTGCGTATATTTCATCCCCCGCACATGCTATTAGATAGCCTCCTGATGCAGCAACATCTTCAGCAAAAACTATTACTTTAATATTATTCTTTTTTGCTTGAGCTCTTATGAATTTATATATTAAATGAGATTGAACTGGTGATCCTCCAGGGGAATTTATGGTAATTGCTACAGCTTTAGCTTTTTTTAGAGAAAATGCTTTTTTTATTATCTCTTCTTGACCTGCAAAATCAATACCCTGCTTAAATTTACCAGCATTTCCAATAACTCCATTTAATCTAATATGGGCTACTATTTTTTTCTTTTTAAAAAAAGAGAACATTGTTATTCCTTACAGAATTTTTGATTTAATATAAAGCCTACTTATAGTTGAAGATTAAGGTGCGTCAATTGATAAGTAATAAATATAACTGAATTATACTAACTTAATAATTATGGGCACTGTAGTTCAACTAAGAAATCAAATAAATAATTCTTACTTTCAACTGAAAGATTCTGTTGATGAAAAATTAGTTCTTGTTGAAGAAAAAATTAAATCAAAACTCATAAGTGATGTAGATTTAGTTCAAAAAATGACTGATTACCATATATTAACTGGAGGAAAAAGACTAAGAGCCTTGTTGACTCTTGGATCTGCTAAATTGTGTGGCTACACAAAAGGTGGCAGAGATATTAATTTGGCAGCTTGTGTTGAGATGATACATGGTGCTACTCTTATGCATGATGATGTAATTGATCTTGGAAATATAAGACGAGGAAAAAAAACTCTTAACTCAATTTGGGGAAATCACTCTTCTGTATTAATTGGAGATTACCTTCTTAGCAGATGTTTTGAAATGATGGTAGAGGATGGTAATTTAGAAGTTTTAAAACTTTTATCTTCAACATCGTCTAAAATAGCTCAGGGAGAAGTTTTACAACTTCAGTATAAAGGAGAAACAGACATGCTTGAGGAAACTTATCTTAAAATAATTACAGCTAAGACTGCAGAACTTTTTTCAGCGGCCACTAAAGTTGGTGCAATTTTATCAAATAGTGAAACTAAAGAAAAAGAAGCTTTGGAGTTTTATGGAAAAAATTTAGGATTAACTTTTCAAATTGCAGATGACACTTTAGATTATAATTCTAATCTTAAAAATTTTGGTAAAAAAATTGGTAAGGATTTTTTTGAAGGTAAAATTACCCTTCCAGTGATTTTATTATTTCAAAAAGTTAATTCTTTAGAAAAAGATAAGTTACAAAATATTTTTAAACAAGAAATTAGATCTAAAGAAGATTTAAGTTTTACACTAGATCTAATTAATAAATATAAGATTATTAAAGAATGCTATAAAAAAGCAGAACATTTTATAAACCTTGCATCTAATTCATTAAGTATTTTTAAAAATAATGAAGAGAAAAAAATTTTAGAAGATCTTACTTCGTTTAGTCTTGAAAGAAGTTTTTAAGGGCTTAATAGCGTTCTATTCCACTCATCATTATCATCTTTAGTAAATTTAAGCCTCTCATGGATTCTGCTATTTCCATCTAACCAAAATTCAATACTTGAAGGTTCTAAAATCCAGCCTGACCAATAATTTGGTCGTGGAACATTATTTTTATCTTTATATTTTTTTTTATAATCTTCTATCGATTTTATTAAATCATCTCTACTATCTAATACAGAACTTTGTTTGGAGGCCCATGCACCTATCCTACTTTCATAGCTTCTAGAATTATAATATTGGTCAGCTGTCTCATCTGTAACTTTTTTAACTATACCATTTACTCTTACTTGTCTCAAAAGACTTTTCCAATGAAAACACATTGCTGCTTTAGGGTTTTTTTTTAATTCATTACCTTTTTGACTTTCTAAGTTAGTATAAAAAACAAATCCTTGCTTATTAAAATCTTTTAATAAAACCATTCTTACTGAAGGAAAATTATTGAGATCAGATGTGGCCAATGCAAGGGCATTGGGATCGTTAGACTCTGACCTTTTTGCCTCATTCATCCAAACTTCAAATAGCTTTATTGGGTCTTTAATATCTAAAAAGCAACTATTAAGTCCTAGTGAGTTTTTTTGATTCATAATTTTAACAAAATAATCTATATAATATAGATAATGTCATTTAATACTTTTGGAAAGCAATTTCGTTTCACAACATGGGGAGAATCTCACGGTCCTGCTCTAGGGTGTGTAGTTGATGGATGTCCACCAAATATTAGTTTAAAAGAACAAGATATACAAAAAGAATTGGATAGAAGAAAACCTGGACAATCAAAATTTACCACTCAAAGAAAAGAAGATGATAAAGTTCAAATTTTATCAGGTGTATTTGAAGGAAAAACAACAGGGACTCCAATATCTTTAATTATTTATAATAAAGATATGAGATCAAAAGATTACGGAAATATTAAAGATAAATTTAGACCTGGCCATGCAGATTTTACATACTTTAAAAAATATGGAATAAGAGATTACCGTGGAGGTGGAAGATCATCAGCTAGAGAAACAGCAGCTAGAGTTGCAGCTGGTGCAATTGCGAAAAAAGTTTTGGAAAATAAATTGGGTAAGAAATTCAAAGTTATTGGTGCTGTTACGCAGCTAGGTATACTTGGATGTGATACAACTAAATGGTCAGATAAAATTATCAATCGAAACCCTTTTTTTTGTCCTGATAAGAATATAATAAAATTGTGGGAAAAATATTTATTGAATATAAGAAAATCAGGTTCTTCTTGTGGGGCAATTATTGAGATAAGAGCAAGAGGAGTTCCTGTTGGATTAGGTGCTCCCATATATTCTAAATTAGATATGGATATTGCTTCTGCTATGATGAGTATTAATGCTGTCAAAGGAGTTAATATTGGCTCAGGTATGAATTCAGCTCAATTAAGTGGAGAACAAAATTCTGATGAAATTTCTCAAAAAGGAAAAAAATTAAAATTTAATTCAAATAATGCAGGAGGCATATTAGGTGGAATTTCAACTGGTCAAGAAATTATTGCATCTTTTGCTGTAAAACCAACTTCTTCTATTTTATCAACTAGAAAAACGATTGATAAATTTGGAAAAAATACAACTATTTCTGTTAGAGGTAGACATGATCCATGTGTTGGAATTCGAGCGGTTCCTGTTGGGGAAGCTATGATGAATTGTGTTTTATTAGATCATTACCTGATGAATAAAGCTCAGTGTGGATAGTTCTTATTTTAATTTTTAACTACTTTAATTGACTCTTTAACAAAAAGAACATCATGTATCTTTTTTGAAATTTGTGAAGCATTTAAACCAGCAACATCATACATTTTTTTTGGATCATCTTGTTCTATAAAAATATCTGGTAATGTCATTGATCTAAATTTCAAACCTTTATCAAATATTCCTTTCTCTGCTAATAAATTTTTAACATGAGAACCAAAACCACCAATTGAACCTTCTTCTATAGTTATCATCAAATCGTGTTCTCTAGCACATTTTAAAATAAGTTCTTGATCTAAAGGTTTTGCAAATCTTGCATCAATGATTGTGGGGTTAATGCCTTTAATTTTAAGCTCCTCTGCTGCAATTTTACACTCCTCCAACCTAGTTCCTAAAGACAAAATACAAACTTGTTTTCCCTTTTGAATAACTCTTCCCTTACCTATTTCTAAAGTTTCATCTATAGATGGAAGCTCAAGACCAACTCCAGTTCCTCTAGGATATCTAATTGCAGATGGCTTATCATTAATGTGTACTGAGGTATTGATCATTTTTATAAATTCAGACTCATCACTAGGAGCCATTACTATAAAATTTGGTAAGGTTGATAAATAAGTAATATCAAAAGAACCTGCATGTGTAGATCCATCTGCTCCCACTAAACCAGCTCTATCTATAGCAAATCTTACTGGCAAACTTTGTATTGCTACATCATGAACAACTTGATCGTACGCTCTTTGTAAAAAAGTTGAATAAATTGCAACATAGGGTTTATAATTTTCCGTTGATAAACCAGCAGCAAAAGTAACCGCATGTTGTTCTGCTATTCCAACGTCAAACATTCTCTTTGGAAATTGTTTTGCAAAAATATCCATGCCTGTGCCTCCTGGCATTGCTGCTGTAATACCAACTATCTTGCTATCCTTTTCAGCATGTTTGACTAGAGTATTTGCAAACACCTTTGTATAAGCTGGAAGATTTACACCACTTTTTACTTGTTCACCTGTAACTACATTAAATTTGGAAACACCATGATAATGATCACTTGCTTTTTCAGCAAATGAATATCCTTTTCCTTTTTGCGTTTTAACATGAATCATAATTGGTCCTTGATGCTTAGAGTCTCTTGCATTTTTTAAAATTGGAACAAGTGTATCCAGATCGTGTCCATCAATTGGACCAACATAGTAAAATCCCAGTGAATTAAATAGTGTTCCTCCTGTAACAGCTGAACGTAAAAAATCCTCAGCTTTACCTGCATTTGCACTAAATCTTTTAGAAAAGGCTGAAGTAATTAATTTAAAAGTCTCTCTTAAGCTAAAATATATTTTACCAGAAAATAATTTTGCTAAATAAGTTCTCATTGCTCCTACAGGTTTAGCGATCGACATGTCATTATCATTTAAGACTACTATCATTTTAGTTTTTGAGGCCCCAGCATTATTCATTGCCTCATAAGCCATTCCTGCACTAATTGCACCATCACCAATAACTGCAATTACATTATTTGACTTGTTAGATAGCTTGTTTGCCTCAGCTATTCCTAGCGCTGATGAAATAGATGTTGAGCTGTGAGCTGCTCCAAATGGATCGTATTCACTCTCTGATCTTTTAGTAAAACCTGATAAACCATTTCCTTGTCTTAAAGTTTTAATCTTTGACTTTCTACCAGTTAAAATTTTATGAGGGTATGTTTGGTGACCTACATCCCATATTAATTTATCATTTGGTGTATCAAATACATAATGTAAGGCTACAGTTAGTTCTACAACACCTAGTCCAGCACCCAAATGTCCACCAGTTTGAGAAACTGCGCTTATCATCTCTGCTCTTACTTCATTAGATAAATCTTGAAGTTGACTCTCAGAAAGTTTCCTTAAATCTGCTGGAAAATTAATTTCTTTTAAATATTTATAATCTTCAATCATTTATTTCTTTTTAAAATATAATTCAGTGTCTCATTTAAATTATTTGATTTAAAATTATGTTTATCTAAATCACTAATTATCTTAAATTTAATATTTTCACTATATTTAATAGCATTTTTGTATCCAAGTAAACTGATTAAGGTTGCCTTACCTTTTTTTTTATCTTTACCTGTTTTTTTTCCAGCAACTTTGGAAGATCCTTGATAATCGATTACATCGTCTGCTATCTGAAATAAGAGACCAACATTAGAACCAATTTTATCAAAAAAATTTATTTCTTTTGCTGATCTATTTTTTATTATTGGAGCAACAGAACAGCAGAAACTAAATAATTTTCCAGTCTTTTTTACTTCCATATTTATAATCTTATTTTTTGAAACTTTTTTTTTTTCAAAATTTAAATCTAAATATTGTCCTCCTGCTATTCCTAAATGACCAGAACATTCAGATAATCTTTTAATTAAAGACAATTTACTACTTTCACTTATTTTCAAATAAGAGCTACTTAAAATTTCAAAAGCCATTGTTAAAAGTGAATTGCCTGCAAGAACTGCTGTAGCCTCACCAAATTTAATGTGTGTTGAGGGTTTACCTCTTCTTAAAGTGTCATTATCCATGCAGGGTAAATCATCATGAATTAATGAGTATGCATGTATACATTCTACTGCTGCACCAATAGCAATTAATGTCTGATATTTAATCTTAAATATAGAACCAATATCTAATAAGATTTTTGACCTAATCTTTTTTCCACCAGGAAATAAGCCATATTTCATTGCAGGAATTAATTCAGTTTTTTGTTGTTTGGTAATAAATTTTTGTAAAAATATATTTGTATCTTTTGCTATTTCTTTAAGCTTATTTCTCATTTTTTTTTGTTAATATTTTATTAATTCTATTTTTTGTTTCTTCATTAATTTTCTTATTGTCCTTATGAAATTTTTTTTCAATAATATTATTTAATCTTAACAACTTTTGATAATCATCTATAGAATTTTCTAGATCTTTTTTTTTTTCTAGATATTCAATAATTTTATTTGCTTCAATTGTTAATTCTTCTAAAGAACCAGGGGTATTATCAAGTGGTAAATTTTTATCTTTCATATAATAATAATTATTAATATATGAAATCTTATCAATCAAAAATCAAAAAAGCGAAAAATTATCTTGATAATCATTATTGCATAGGTGTCCCTACAGAAACTGTCTATGGATTAGCGGCCAACGCATACTCTAATAATGCAGTTAAAAAGATATATAAATTGAAAAAAAGACCAAAATCTAACCCCTTAATTGTTCACTATCACAGTATCAAAGACTTAAAAAAAGATTGTTTGTTAAATGATAGTTTTATCAAATTATATAAAAAATTCTCTCCTGGGCCGATTACATATGTCTTAGATTTAAAAAAAAATTCCAAAATTTCTAAAATAGTTACTAACAAAAAATCTAATTTAGCAGTAAGATTTCCTAAACATAAAATCTTTAGAAAATTATTAAAAGAGCTTGATTACCCATTAGCTGCTCCTAGTGCAAATATTTCAACAAAAGTAAGTGCTGTGCAGAGTTCAGATATTGTAGAGGATTTTGGAAATAAAGTTAAATATATTTTAGATGGAGGTCAATGTAAAATAGGTATAGAATCAACAATAATTGATTTAAGAGATAAACCAAAAATACTTAGATTAGGTGGTCTAGAAATTTCTAAAATAGAAAAAGTTTTGTCTAAGAAAATTAAAATAAATATTAATCCTAAAAAAAAAATTTCTCCTGGCCAATCTAAAATTCACTATTCACCTGGTATTCCACTAAAAATGAATATTAAAAAAACTAAAATTGATGAGGCATATATTTTAATAAAAAAAAGAAAAAATCATTTATCTAATTATTTTTATCTGAGTAAAAAAGGAGATTTGAATGAAGCTACTAAAAACCTTTATTCCTGTTTAAGAAAAATAAAAAATAAAGGTTATAAATCAATTGCAGTAGAAAAAATTCCTAATGTGGCTCTTGGAAAAACAATTAATGACAGATTAATTCGAGCCTCTAAATTTTGATTAAAAAAAACCAATTGAACTAATCAATTTTTTAAAATTATATAAAAATAAGATGATAGTTGATAAAATTAATTTTGAAGCTAAGCAAATGAGATTGTTGGTTTACTTTGTCTAAATAGATGTAGTAAAATAACAACAATAATTGGTGCGCCTGCTAGGAGTCGAACCCAGAACCTCCTGATCCGAAGTCAGGCGCTCTATCCAGTTGAGCTACAAGCGCGTATAGTATTAATATTATATTTTATGGAAAAAAACATTAATTTAATAGTTAAAGAAGATGAAAACAACCTCAGGCTTGATGTATTTATTAATAAACGTGAAAATTTAATTAGCAGAACAAGAATTAAAAATTTAATACTGAAAGAAAAATTAAAGCTAAATAATAAGATTGTTAATAGCCCATCCAAAAAAGTACTAATTGGTGATAAAATAACCCTTCAAATTCCTGAACCAAAAGAAGCGTCATTAAAACCTTATAATTTTAAATTAGAAATCATTTATGAAGATAGTGACCTTCTTGTAATAAATAAACCAGCTGGAATTATTATGCATCCAGGAGCAGGTAATTATGATGAGACAATTGTAAATGCTCTAATGCATTATAATAAAGACTCTTTATCTACAATTGGTGATGAACTGCGCCCTGGTATCGTTCATAGAATAGATAAGGACACTTCTGGATTAATTGTTATTGCAAAAAACAATGAAACACATGAAAATTTATCCCATCAATTTAGCGAACATTCAATTACCAGAGTTTACCAACTTTTAATCTGGGGAAAACTTAGACCTTCGTCTGGAAAAATTGATACGTTTATCACTCGAAGTTCAAAAAATAGACAAATGATGGAAGTAAGTAATTCTAAAGGTAAAAGAGCAATTACAAATTATAAAACTATTGAAGTTTTTGAAAATGACAAAACACCTACATTAAGTTTTGTTGAATGTAGATTAGAAACTGGACGCACGCACCAAATAAGAGTTCACATGACTCACATGGGTAATAGCATTATGGGTGATGGTAAATATAAAAAAAAATATAAAAAACTTAAAAATATTGACACAAATTTAGAAAATTTAATTTGTAAATTAAACAGACAATTTCTACATGCTCAAACGTTAGGTTTTATTCACCCAAAAACTAATGAGGAGATGGTCTTTACCTCAATTTTGCCACAAGAACTTGAAAATATTCTAACATTGCTTAGAAATACTAGTAAATAAAGTCTTGAAATAATATCACGGTCAACTAAATAAATACTAATCATGAGCACTACTATGAATAACAACCTGCCAACGCTTTCTAACGAAGGTGGTCTATCAGCTTATCTTGAGCAGATTAAAAAGTTTCCTATGCTCGAGGCTGAAGAAGAATATATGTTAGCAAAAAATTGGAAGGCAACAGGAAATATAAAATCTGCAGAAAAGTTAGTAACAAGTCATCTTAGACTTGTTGCAAAAATTGCAATGGGATACCGAGGATATGGTCTTCCAGTAAATGAAATGATTTCTGAAGGAAATGTAGGATTAATGCAAGCTGTAAAGAAATTTGAACCAGAAAAAGGTTTTAGATTGGCTACATATGCAATGTGGTGGATCAAAGCATCTATACAAGAATATATATTAAGATCTTGGAGCCTAGTAAAAATAGGAACAACAACTGCTCAAAAAAAATTATTTTTTAATCTAAAAAAAATTAAAAATCAAATTGCACCTCAATCTGAAGGTGATTTAAGACCAGAACATGTAAATGAAATAGCAAATAAACTTGATGTTAGTAAAGATGAAGTAGTTTCAATGAATAGAAGACTGTCAGGTAAAGAATTTTCTCTTAATGCTCAAGTTGGTGAGGATGGAGATGAGTGGCAGGATTGGTTGGTTGATAAAGAATTAGATCATGATTTAAAATTTGCTCATCAAGAAGAGATGGTTCAAAGACAAGGTTTGTTAAAAGACTCCATAAAAATATTAAATGAAAGAGAAAGAGAAATTTTATATTCAAGAAGATTAAATGATGAACCTACTACACTGGAAGACTTAAGTAAAAAGTATAAAATTAGTAGAGAAAGAATTAGACAAATTGAGAATAAAGCTTTTGAGAAACTTCAAAAACACATGCTGTTATCTGCTAAATCAAAAAATTTGCTACCTGTTAACTAAACTTCAAAAGGATTTTCTAAAAGAATAGTGTCTTCTCGTTCAGGGCTTGTCGAAATACTTGAAACCTTAGTTCCAATAAAGTCCTCTAGCGCATAAATATATTTTTTTGCATTCTCGGGTAAAGCCTCAATATTTTTTATTCCTTGAGTAGAGCTTTTCCATCCAGGAAAAGTTTTATAAATTGGTTTTATTTTTAGTTGATCTTCAACGGCTGCAGGCAAATAATCCATTCTTTTTCCATCCAATTCGTACTCAACACACATTTTAATTTCATCTAATTCATCTAAAACATCTAATTTAGTCAGTGCAATACCATCTATTCCTGAAATTTTAATTGTTTGTCTTACTAAGACCCCATCAAACCAACCACATCTTCTTTTTCTGCTTGTAACAGTACCAAATTCTTTTCCTCTTGACCCAAGTAATTCTCCAATATCATCGGTTAACTCAGTGGGAAAAGGACCTTCACCTACTCTTGTTGTGTAAGCTTTAGTTATACCAAGAACATAATGAATAGAATTTGGTCCACAACCAGTTCCAGTCGCAGCACTAGAAGCTACAGTGTTAGAGGATGTTACAAAGGGATATGTTCCATGATCAACATCAAGTAAAATTCCTTGTGCGCCTTCAAATAATATTTTCTTTTTTTGTTTTTTGAATTCATCAATTCTAAGCCATACAGGCTGAGAAAACTTAAGTATTTCTGGTGCAATTTTTAACAAGTCCGCTTTGAGTTTATCTTTTTCAAAGATTCTCTTACCTAAGCCTTTTCTAATTGCATTGTGGTGTAAAAGTACAGTTTCTAATCTATGATCAAGATTACTCTCCGACAATAAATCCATAACTCGAATTGATCTTCTTCCAACTTTATCTTCATAAGCAGGGCCAATTCCTCTTCTTGTAGTTCCAATTTTTCCTTTTCCAGCAGCATCTTCTCTTATCTCATCCATTTCTCTGTGAAATGGTAAAATTAAATTAGCAGATTCTGAAATTATAAAATTATCTATATTAACCTCAACACCTTTAGATTTAATTTCTTTAATTTCTTCCAATAATGCCCAGGGATCAACAACAACTCCATTGCCAATAATTGAAATTTTATTTTTTCTTACAATTCCAGAAGGTAACAACCTTAACTTATACGTGACTCCATCTATAACTAAAGTATGCCCCGCATTATGTCCGCCTTGGAATCTAATTACAACATCTGCTTGGTCTGACAGCCAATCAACGATTTTTCCTTTACCTTCATCTCCCCACTGTGATCCAACAACTACAACGTTTCTCATTATCTAAATTCTTTTTCTATTGTTATCGAGCTTAAATGGTTAATCGGTCCATGGCCTTTACCAAAGTTAATCTTAGAATTAATTGAATTATTTACATACTTAGTTGCAAGCTCACAAGATTTCTTTAGTGTTTTTCCACATCCAAAAAATGAAGTAATAGCTGAAGATAAAGTGCAACCAGTTCCATGTGTATTATTAGTTGTAATTCGATTGTTTTTAAAAATCATAATCTCTTTTTTATTAACAAAAATATCTTGGACTATTTTAGAATTTAGATGCCCCCCTTTAATAAATACATTTTTAGCACCAAGGTTTAACAGCTTGCTTGCTGCATAAATCATATCTTCTTTACTTTTAATCTTTGTATTAGTTAAGATTTCTGCTTCAGGAATATTTGGAGTTATTAAACTAACCATTTTAATCAATTTATTTTTTAGTAATTTTATTGCTTCATTATCAATTAGCTTTGCACCTCCTTTGGCTACCATAACTGGATCTAAAATAATTTTATTAACTTTTATTATGTCTAAAGATTTAATAACAGACTTGATAACTTTAGAAGAGTGCAACATGCCAATCTTGATTGCATCAGGCCTAATATCTTTTGAAGTAAATTCTATTTGTTTAGATATTTCTTTTGGATTTATTGGGATTATTGATTTTACACCTGTGGTATTTTGAACTGTAACTGCTGTGATTGCTGTCATGGCATAGGATCCTAGAGCAGTGACTGTTTTAATATCAGCTTGAATGCCAGCTCCACCAGAAGAGTCCGATCCAGCAATTATCAATATTTTTGCTTTAGGTTTCAATTTATTTTATTTTTTTCTTAATAATTTCTAAACAATTCAGTAAAAGTTTTTTATTTATACCTTCTCCCATAATCCTTATTTTAGATTCTGTTCCTGACTTTCTAACTAAGATTCTTCCCTGATTTTTTATTAATTTTTCTGCTTTTTTAATAGAACTTCTTACATCGATATTATTTATTATATTTTTATCTTTTACTTCAATATTTTCTAGGATTTGTGGAGTTTTAATAAAAGTATTAAAAAAATTACTAGCCCTTTTCCCTTTTCTTAGAGAAAATAATACTTCTAAAGCAACCAACAAACCATCTCCTGTAGTTGCAAATTTTCCTAAAATAATATGACCTGATTGTTCACCTCCAAGATTAAAATTATATTTTTGCATTTTTTCTTTTACATATCTGTCCCCAACATTTGCTCTTATAAATTTTATATTCTTTCCTTTAAAAAATTTTTCTAAACCATAATTAGACATTAGAGTGCCAATCACACCTCCTTTTAGCATTTTTTTTTGTTTCCACCTTAGAGCTATTGCTGCAATTATTTGATCTCCATCAATGATATTACTTTTTTCATCACACAAAATAATTCTATCAGCATCACCATCTAAAGAAATACCAAGATGTGCTTTATATTTTTTTACTGCATTTTTAATTTTATTTGGATGTGTTGAACCACAATTTTTATTAATATTTAATCCATTTGGTTTTGCACCAATTGTAAACACTTTTGCTCCAAGGGATTTTAATAATTCTGGACCTGCTTTATAGCCAGCTCCATTTGCACAATCTATTACTATTCTTAAACCTATAAGGTTAAAATCCTTTGGAAAATTTTTTTTTAAAATTTTAATATATTCATCATTTGCTGTTTCCAGTCTTTTAACTCTCCCTAATTTTTGTGGTCGACTTAAATTGTTATCAATTTTTTTATCAATTAATTTTTCTATTTTTTTTTCAATTTTGTCAGATAATTTTAGACCATCTGGTCCAAATAATTTTAGACCATTGTCGGAATAAGGATTATGTGAAGCTGTTATCATAATGCCCATATTAGCCTTCATTTTTCTTGTTAGCATTGCAAGACCATTCGTTGGTAAGGGACCCAAAGTATAAACATGCATGCCTGCTGAAGTTAACCCCGATACTAAAGCAGGCTCAAGTGTATAACCTGACAACCTAGTATCTTTTGCAATAATAGCTAATTGTTTTGTTTTTTTTTGAATTTTAAAATATGTTCCTGATGCTAATCCAAACTTGAAAAACATATCACCATTAATATTCTTGCTATTAACTAATCCTCTGATGCCATCTGTGCCAAAATATTTTTTTGTCATTAGTTTTGGATTATGTTTTTAAATACTTTTATACTTTGCATTAATTCCTTTACGTCATGTATTCTCAAAATTTGCACCCCTTGTGAGGCTAAATAAAGAGACGAAGCAACTGTTCCCCCAGTTCTATTTTCTGTATCATTTATGCCAGCAATTTCTTTGATAAATCTTTTTTTTGACACACCCACTAATATAGGAAAACCAAGTGTATGAAAAATAGAAATATCCCTTATTAAATTCATATTATGTTTCAAATTTTTTCCAAAACCTATACCTGGATCAATTATAATATTATTATGTTTTATACCCTTCGTTCTTAACAGTTTTATTTTTTTTTCAAAAAAATCATAGATATCTAATAGTGCATTTTTATAGACTGGTTTAATTTGCATTGTTTCTGGTGTCCCTTGACAATGATGAATAACAAATGGTGTTTTATAATCTCTTAAGATCTCAATTGTTTTTTGATCATATTCTAGCCCTGAAATATCATTTATAATTTTAACTCCAAGTTTAATTCCTTTCTTCATTATTTCTGATTTTCTGGTATCTAATGATATTGGCAATTTTTTACTTATCTTCTTAATAGTATTTTCAATTCTTTTCCATTCTCTTGCATTGCTTACAGTTTGTGACCCTGGTCTTGTTGACTCACCGCCCACATCAATAATATTTGATCCAAATTTAAATAAATTCATAGCATGAGCCACACCTCTATTTTTTTTATTAAATCTTCCTCCATCAGAAAAACTATCTGGTGTTAAATTTAACACACCCATTAAATTTGGAATATCATTTAAATTAAGATTGGCAAAATTTTTATTCTTTTTAGTAATTATGGAAAGATCTTTTGTAACTTTATTTCTTAAAAATTTTGGTAAATTCTTAACATCTTTTATCTGAATTGTTTTTTTTGAATTTCTAGAAATTATCTCAATTTCATTAAATGAAATTTTATTATTTCCTCTTAATGGTAAATTAATTTTTTTCTTTACAAGATTAATTGATTTTTTTCCATGAGTAAAATTACACGCTCTTGTGTAATATTTTTTCATTAATTTTTAATGAACTATTTTTGGCTTAAGACCCATTGAGCTTAAAGCAGAGTCTTTATCATCATCTTCCACTTTTAAATCTTCTTTGTTGCTTGGGTATATATTTTTATTTATTAGGTTGTCTATCTCTTCACCAGTTAATGTTTCATAAACTAAAAGTGCTTTTGCAATTTTATGAAGATCATCAACCTTAGTTGTTAATATTTCTTTTGCTTTATTGTACCCTTCATCAACTAGTTTTCTTATTTCTTTATCTATTTTTTGAGCAACAGCTTCTGACACACTTTGTGTTCTAGCTACTGATCTACCTAAAAAGACCTCTTCTTCATTTTCACCATATTCTACAGGTCCTAATTCTTCTGTCATTCCATATTTTGTTACCATCGCTCTAGCTAATTGTGTGGCTTGGTTTATGTCTGATCCAGCTCCACCGCCAGCTCCTGTTGAAATATTATCTTTTCCAAAAATTACTTCTTCAGCCACTCTTCCACCAAAACAAACAGCCATTCTAGCTTTTAAAAACTTAATTGAATACCCATGCTTGTCTCGTTCAGGTAAATTCATTACCATTCCTAAGGCTCTCCCTCTTGGTATGATTGTTGCTTTATGTATTGGATCATAGCCTTCCATATTAAAAGACACAAGTGCATGCCCACCTTCATGATAGGCTGTTAATTTTTTTTCATCCTCTGTCATAACCATTGATCTTCTTTCGGCACCCATCATTACTTTATCTTTGGCTTCTTCAAACTCATCAAGAGTTACTATTCTTTTATTTTTTCTAGCTGCTAATAAAGCTGACTCATTAACTAAATTTGCAAGATCAGCCCCTGAAAATCCTGGTGTTCCTCTTGCAATAGTTCTTAAGTTAACATCTGGAGCCATCTTTATTTTTTTAACATGCACTTTTAAAATTTTTTCTCTACCAATAATATCAGGATTTGAAACAACTACCTGTCTATCAAATCTTCCTGGTCTTAATAAGGCTGGATCTAAAACATCTGGTCTGTTAGTAGCCGCAATAATTATGACACCCTCGTTTGTGTCAAATCCATCCATTTCAACTAATAATTGGTTTAATGTTTGCTCTCTCTCGTCATTTCCACCACCTAGACCAGCTCCTCTACTTCTTCCTACAGCATCTATTTCATCAATAAAGATTATACATGGGGAATGCTTCTTACCTTGTTCAAACATGTCCCTAACTCGTGAGGCACCAACACCAACAAACATCTCTACAAAATCTGAACCTGAAATAGTAAAGAAAGGAACCCCAGCTTCTCCTGCTATAGCTCTTGCAAGTAATGTTTTTCCTGTACCTGGAGGACCAACCAACAAACACCCCCTAGGGATTTTACCTCCTAACTTACTAAATTTTTTTGGATCTTTTAAAAATTCTACAACTTCTACAACTTCTTCTTTTGCTTCTTCAACTCCAGCAACATCGTTAAAAGTTACTTTTCCTTTTAACTCATTCATCATTTTAGCTTTAGACTTACCAAAGCCCATTGCGCCACCTTTTCCACCTTGCATTTGTCTCATAAAAAAAATCCAAACAGCTATTAATAACAACATTGGAAACCAGGATAATAAAATACCAAAAAGAGATGGCATTTTATCTTCTATTGGAGCTGCAGAAATACTTACTCCTTTACTAGACAGTTTTTCAATTAAATTAGGATCATTAGGTGAATATGTTGAAAAAGAGTCTCCATTAGAAAAAACACCTTTTATATTGTTGCCCTGTATTTCAACTTTTACAACTCCACCATTTTCTACCTCAGTTAAAAATTCTGAAAATATAATTGCATTATTTGCACCCATGCTAGCCTGTGGGTTTTTAAACATATTGTAAAGTCCAATTGTTAGAAAAACAATTACAGCCCACATTGCTAAATTTTTCATGTTCATAACCTTAAGATAATAATTATTGCTAATTAAACAAGTGTCAAATTGTTACATAATTCAGACTTTATGCAGCGCTTTCTCTGGATATTAATATAGTTTCGTTAATCCTTTCAATAAAACAGCCACCCAATGTTAACTTGGTAAAAGATTTTTGTTTAATGGCATTAATTACTTCATCAATGCTTTTTCCCCTAACAGGATAATATTTTCTTCCAATAATTTGAATAATTTTTGTTAAAGATCTAAAAATTACCTCATGTGACTGATCAAAAAAAAATTTATTTAAAATGTAAGTTTTATCTTTATTCAATAACTTTGAATTCTTATTTAAATTTCTATCCACATAAAATTTAATTGATCTATCTGAGTCTTTAAGATTATTAATGGTTAGTTCAAGCTTTTTAATATCCAAACCTTCTTTTTCTAAAGAGTGTAATAAGTTTCGAATTCTTGTTCTTTTATATTTTTCATCTTTATTAGATGGGTCATTAACATAAAAATTAAAAATAATTTTTGTGATATAAATTAAATCTTTTTTTTCTATATCAAGAAGTGGTCTTAAAATATTAATATTTTGATCTCTGTATTTACTAATTTTATTGAATGAAATTAATCCATTTAATCCACTTCCTCTAACTATTCTGATTAAAAAATTTTCTAAAACATCATTTAAGTGATGTCCTAACAATAAGTGTTTTATATCTTTTTTTTTACACTGATTAATTAATAATGAATATCTTTTATTCCTTGCTATAGCTTGAATATTTTTAGTTGGTTTTTTTCCATTCCATTTTAAAATCTCACAATTTATATCAATGTTCTTTAAAAAATTTTTTATATTTTTGGCCTCTAAAGATGACTCACTTCGAAGTCTATGATCAACAATAAAGTAATATATTTTAATATTTTTTTTAATAGCATAACATTTTGCTAAATATGCTAAAGCTAGACTATCTGGGCCTCCTGATACAGCCACGGCTAGGTTTTCTTCAACCTTCAAAGATGCTGCAAACTTTTTATATATTCTAGAAATTTTTTTTTTATTTAAGTATTCAAGAATCTGACTACGTGTTTTGTTTTTCACACTCAAATTTTTTAGATTCATACTTAGCTTTTTGTAATACTGATTGATTGGCTTTAGGATATTGCTTTGCAACACCTTCAATCATCTTACATCCTTGTTCTTTTTCACCTATCTGTACCATTGATACACCAAGTTTTAATAAATTTATAGGAGCCTTCTCACCTTTTGGATATTTTTGATAACCTTCCAAATAAGCTGAGGCAGCATCTGTATAAAGCTGCCTAATTCTAAACGTTTCAGCGTACCAATATTGTGCATTACCTGCTAAAGCATTTTCTGGATTAGCTAATACAAACTCTCTAAAAGCTCGCTCAGCGGTATTATAATCTCCCACTTTTAAAAAACTTGTTGCAAACTCATATTGTTTTTCAGGTATATCATCTGGCAGTATTGTTTGTTCTGCCTGAAAAGTTTCTGTTACTATTGAAGAGGTTGTTTCAATAGATTGAATTTGTTGTGTAGTGTTTTTGTCTTCATTATCTTTATAAGAAATTGAGCCCAAATCTTGTGGCTGTGAAGAGCCTGGTAAAACTTTTTCCACTGTTTCTTTTGGTCTAGATGTTAATTTTTGATTTACTTCTCCTGATGATAATGCATTTTCAACTTCTTGAAATCTTACTTGATTATCAGCTTGAACTTTAGAAAGTCTATTTGATAATTTATCAAGCTTAAAATTAATTTCTTCAAATTTGTTAGTTAATTCTTGAAACTGATTTTCAATATCTGATAGTTTTAGTAAATGTCTTGTTAGAACATCTTCCGAACTTTGATCAAAATTTTCTTGATTACTTAAGCTGCTTGTATTGATTGATCCTGAATAAACTGCCTTCTCAAGTGTTTTTAAATCTTTTTGAATTAGTTCTAATACTTCATTTAAATTATGATTATCAGCCAATGTAATATTTGAAAATAAAATAAATAAAGCTAGGGCCTTGATGTGAAATATTTTTTTATAACTTAACATAAAGTCTAATTTGTAATTATAATGATGGCAAAAAAAAGACCCTATTCACTAATTAAATAGTGATAGGGTCTTTTATAAATTAATTTATTTAACTAACTTAATTAGCTTTAACAGTAACCGATCTTCTGTTTTTTGACCAAGCTAATGGATTAGATCCTGAGTCTACAGGTCTTTCTTTACCATAACTTAATACTGAAATTCTGTCAGAAGAAATTCCATAAGTCATTAAATAATCTTTTGCTGAATTAGCTCTTCTTTCACCTAATGCTAAGTTATACTCTCTTGTACCTCTTTCATCTGCGTGACCTTCTAATACAACATTAATATCTGAGTTTTTTCTTAACCATGCAGCTTGTTTTCTTAAAGTATCTCTTGAAGCTGTTGTAAGTACTGTTTCATTTGTTGCAAAGAAAACTCTGTCAGGAACACCTGAGGCTAAATATTCTACTGAATCTGTTCCCGTATAAACATCACCTTGAAGTTGACCTGTTGTTTTTTTAGTTGCACATGCTGATAGCACTAAACTTGCTATTAAAATCAAAAATGTATTTTTTAAAATCTTGCTTAAGTTCATTATTGCTCCTTAGTCCATTTATTGTAATTCGTTATTTTTTTCATATTTAATTAGACCTTTCAAGTTAAAAATCAAGCTTAATTACAGCTAATTCGTTAATAAAGATGACCAAGATGGGTCTGAAGCATCTGTTTCTGTTTCAATCAATCTTTCGTTATAACCTGTCAAATCTATAGACCACAATTTAGCAGAAAATCCCTCTCCTTTTGCGTTTGTTTTTGTTTCTCTATAAAATATTAATACTCTTCCATTTGGGGACCATGATGGTGCCTCTTGATAAAAATTTTCTGTTAATAATCTTTCACCACTTCCATCTGTTCTCATTACTCCAATATAAAATTTTCCTTTATGCAGCTTTGTAAATGCAATTAAATCTCCTCTTGGAGACCATACTGGCGTACCGTAAAGTCCATTGCCAAAAGATATTCTTTTAACATTTTTTCCATTGCTTTCCATTATATAAATTTGTTGGTAACCGCTTCTATCAGAATTAAAAGTAATGTATTTTCCATCTGGAGAATAAGAAGGGGAGGTATCAATTGAAGGATGATTTGTAATTCTTTCAACAATTCTATTCTCTAAATCCATTGTATAAATATCTGAATTTCCATCTTGAGCAAAACTCATTATAATTTTTTTTCCATCTGGAGAAAATCTTGGTGCAAATGTCATTCCTGGAAAATCTCCAACTACTTCTTGCATTCCTGTTTCAATATCTAGTAAATAAACTCTTGGTAAATTTCTAAAATAAGAAAGATATGTAACCATTTGATTAGTTGGACTAAATCTTGGTGTTAAAACTAACTCATTCCCTAGAGTTAAAAATTTATTATTAAAACCATCTTGATCCATAATAGCTAATTTCTTTATTCTATTAGTTTTTGGTCCCTCTTCTGCTACATAAATTATTCTTGTATCAAAATATCCTTTTTCACCTGTTAGACGCTCATAAACTTTATCTGTAATTATATGACCAACTCTTCTCCAATTACTTGGAACAGTAGTAAATGCTAATGCCATCATTTCTTTTCCAGCTAAAATATCCCACAGTCTAAATTCAACTCTTAATTTATCTTCTACAAAAGTTACTTTGCCAGTTATTAATGCTTGAGCTTTAATTAAATTCCAATCTTCAAATCTAGGTTTTAAATTTGCAATATCAGGTTTTTGAAGAAATGCATTTTTATCTAAAGGATTAAAAAGGCCTGTTTGTTTTAAATTATTTTCAACTATTAAAGATATTTCAGCTCCTAAATTTTCTTTTTTTAAAATTTTTTTAAAATTTTCTTTAGAATTATCATCGATTGAAAGTGGAGAAACAGCAACAGGAAGAGGGCTTAAGTTTCCTCTCGTAATATCAACTTCTATCAAAGCCATTGCTTTAATTGGAAATATGATCAGTAATATTAATAAATATCTATATAGCATTTTATCCTTCTAACATTTCTCTTGCATCAAAATTTAATTGTAACTCTTTCCATCTCTCATATCCAGTGCTAGGTACTCTAAGAGGCTGACATAGTTTTACTGCTCTTAATGCACTTTCTGCTAAAACTTTATAAAATCCTTGTCCTGGTTTATTCATTCTAGCATGATCAAGAATTTCAGAATCTATAATAGATCCATCTGGCTTTAATTGTAACTTAATTCTAACTAGTAAATTTTCGTTGTAAGGTAATCCTAAAGGAATACTCCAACATCCAAATATTTGTGCTTTTAGAGCATCTTCTTCACTTAGTGATAAACCACCAAATTCTATATTCTTATCTTGATCCTGGCTTATTTCATTGCTTTTTTTGTTTGTTTCAGCACTTTCTACTTTAGATTTATCAATTAAGGCTGCAATATTATTTGGATCAAATAAATCTTTTTTTTCAAATTCTGAAACTTGTTTAATTTCTGTTTCAACTTTTTCAGGGTTTTGTTTGTCTTCTTTAATTTCTTTAACCTTTTCTAATTTTTCATCAGGCAAAGGTATTGCATCTTGTTTGTCTTTTTTAACTGCTTTTGGAGGGGCTTGTTCAGAGACAAGTTTTTTTTCTTTTTCTTTAACTTTTTCAATTATTTTTTTTGCTTTAGGTGCAAATGGAATATTTGTTTTATCTGTAATCTGAATTAGTTCAACTGAAACAATCGGTGGTAAATCAATTGGTTTTTTAGCTAAGAAAGGTAAACTCATGGCAGTAATTAATACAAGAAGTATATGAAACCCAAAAGAAATAAATATATTTCTATTCACTTTTACTACCTCTCTTTATATGGTTCAGAAATCAATGCTACTTTAGTAAAACCAGACCCAGACAACATTCCCATTATCTCCAAAACCCTACCATAATTTATTGATTTATCTCCTCTGACATAGATTCTTGTATCTGTTCTATTCTTCGATACAGCTAAAATCTTCGCTGTTATTTTATCATAATCAACTTTTGATTCTTGAATAAATATCTCACCTTTAGCATTAATAGATAGTGTTAATGGTTCAAGCTCTTCTGGTAATGTGTCTGCAGAACTTTCAGGTAAGTCGACCTGTACTCCGACTGTTAACAATGGAGCTGTAACCATAAATATAATTAACAAAACTAACATTACATCCACAAAAGGAGTAACATTTATTTCACTCATAGGCTCTTTTGATGAACGATTGAGTTTAAAAGCCATTTTAAATTATTGATAAAAATCTTTTAGAAAAATTTTCTAATTTTTGTGAATATTTTTTTGAGTCTAAATTAAATTTATTGTAAGCAACAACTGCTGGAATCGCTGCTAACAAACCTAATGCGGTTGCAAATAAAGCTTCGGCTATTCCTGGTGCTACAATTGCTAAACTAGTATTTCTTGAAATGGCAATTGATTGAAATGAATTCATTATTCCCCAAACAGTTCCAAATAAACCAATAAACGGTGCCGTTGAACCAACTGTTGCTAAAAAAGTAAAACCTTTATCAATTTTTGATATTTGTTTTTCAATACTAACCTCCAGCATTCCACTCATTCTGTCACTTAAATTAGCTTTATTTTTAGCTTTTAATAAAGTTTGCATAGCTTCCTTAAATAATAAAGCCATAGGGTTTTCTAAATTAGCTGGTAAACTATTATAAAAAGTCTCTGCAGATTTTGATCTCCAAAATTTTTCTTCAAATTCCTCTGACTCTATATTTATTTTTTTAAATAATTTAAATTTTTCGATAATAATAGCCCATGAATATATAGAGCAGGCAATAAGCGTAAGTATTACTGATTTTACAATAAAATCTGCTCTTAAAAACAAACTCCATAACGAGAAATCAGTATTTGATGCAAGTCCTACTGCTTGTGATGTAATATCAGCTTCCATTATTAAGCTTTCACACTAAAATGTGTCATGAATTTGACTTTATTAGAGTTAAATTAATCCTCTAATTTATAAGTTTCGTAATAAAAACTAGCTATTAAAATTGCATCCGCTTTGTTAGAATCTTTTTTCTTAGATAATTCTGATGAATAATAAGGAAATACTTCGATTGCCTTAGTTCTGCTGGCATCTTTTTCTGAATTAATAAGATTAAAGTACTTTTTCCATTTAGCAGGTCTAACAAAATACATTGGTAATTGCATTGCAGAACATATCCCTTTTAAAATTCCAAATGATTGACCAAAATTAAACATACTTGTAACTCCTTGACCGGGCATAGCCGAAACCTGCTCAATCACCACTTTAATATCTTCTTTTTTTAAATCTTTTATTCTTAAAGAAATTTCATGATAAATTTGAGCACCATTTACTTGTTTTTTATTTTTTTTCCCTTCGGGCATATTGGGCATCTCAACAACATCAATTATTTTTCCATCTTGAAAAAAACAAATAGAACCTGTTATGCCTGGGTCAATTCCAATTATAAGCATTAATTATTTTTTAAATTAATATTTGAGTAAACATTTTGTACGTCATCATCATCTTCAAGAGTTTCTAGAAATTCAATTGCAGAGTCAATTTTATCTTTTTCAACATCAACACTTTTTAAAGGTACCCATTCGATTTCTGTAGAAATAAAATTTGCTATCGTTTTTTCAAGATTTTTTTTTACATTATAAATTTCATTCATGGGACATTGTATTTCATGAAAATTTTCATAGGAAATACATTCATCTGCACCCGACTCAATTGCTAGTTCAAAAATTTGTTCGTCTGAAATTTCTTTTTTATCTATTTTTATAATACCAAGTTGATTAAAATTATGAGAGGCAGACCCCTGTGTTCCTAAATTACCACCACTTTTTTGAAATATTGTTCTGATATTGGAGGCTGTTCTATTTTTATTATCTGTTAGAGCTTCAACAATTACTGCAATTTTATCTGGTCCAAAACCCTCATATCTTAAATTCTCAAAATTATTGTCATTGCTAGCTGAGGATTTGTCTATTGCTCTTTCAATATTATCTTTTGGCATATTCGCTGATCTTGCAGCCTGGATAGCAGATCTAAGTCTCGGATTCATTGCTGGATCTTTGTCGCCTAATTTTGCAGCAACACTTATTTCTTTTGAGAGTTTTGAAAATACTTTTGATCTTTGTTTGTCTGCTTTTCCTTTAGAATGTTTGATACTTGCCCATTTTGAGTGACCCGACATAATAATTAATGAGAATTTTTTAATTCTCCTCCATATATAAAGTTTTCAATTTTATTTGCTAAACCTGTTTCTATATCACAATCAACAATCACACCACATAAAGTAGCATCACCAGTTGATGGAAAGTGTTTAGTAGATTTTTTTTTTAGAAAACGGTTAATTGAATTTTCTTTATTCATTCCAATTACAGAGTCATAATCTCCACACATTCCTGCATCTGTTTGATAGGCGGTTCCTCCTTTAAGAATTCTAGCGTCATTTGTTGGTATATGGGTATGAGTACCAACAACTAATGTGGCCTTTCCATCAAAAAAATGACCGATTGCATTTTTTTCACTAGTAATTTCACCATGGAAATCAACAACAAGAAAATCATAATCTTCTTTCAAATTATATTTTTTAATAAATTTTTCTGCCACTTGAAATACATCATCACATTTTTTCATAAATACATTTCCCATTAAATTTAGTACTCCAACCCTCATCCCATTTTTTGAATTAAATATTTCAAATCCCTTTCCTGGAGAAGGTTCAAATAAATTTTTTGGCCTCAACAATCTATTTTCTTTTTCAATATGAGACATAGTTTCTTTCTGGTCCCAAACATGATTGCCTGTCGTAATGACATCCACGCCACAGTTAAAAAAATCTTTACAAATTTCCTCTGTAAGTCCAACGCCTGCATCAGCAGCATTTTCACCATTAACTATAACAAAATCAATTTTATGATCTTTTATTTTTGATAGTAAATTGTTTAAGACCATTGAGCGGCCTGAGATACCCACTACATCCCCTAAAAAAAGGATTCTCATTTTATAATATCCTCATTTGTTATAATAAAATCAAGTTTTTGATCATGTTTGTTAATAGGAATTTTTTTTATTTTTTGACATGATAGAGCTAAGCCAATTTTGATAATATTTTTTTTTTTTGATAATTTTTCAATAAAACGATCATAATATCCACCACCATACCCCAATCTATTTAAATTTTTATCAAATGCGACCATAGGAATAAATAAAATATCAGGGTGAACTAATTTTTTTGCTTCTGGCTCTGGTATACCAAGATTATTAATTTTTAATGGATCAATAAAAGTCCAATTGTAAAAGTCCATTTGAAAACTTTTTTTAATTACTGGTAATGATATTTGATAATTATCTTTTTCAAATTTTTTGAGTAAATCTAAATCATCAAATTCAAAATTGATAGGAAAGTATCCACCAATTTTTTTAGCAATTATATTTTCTTTTTTAAAAAAATTAATAATTCTCTTGTAATCTAACTTAATATTATCTTTATTATATGTTTCTCTAATTTTAAGAATTTTATTTCTTAATCTTTTTTTTAGCACAAGTTTATTGGACTGGATTTTCTAAATTAGCTTTTGCAACAAAATTTTCAATTTCATCAGCAGCATCTTCTATTATCTTTTCATAGTCTTGCTTATTTTTTTCAATTTCATTTTTAAATTCTTCATGATTTTGAGTAAGTTGAGCTATTTCTTCTTCTTTTTTATCTTTATATTCATAAACTAAAGATTTTAACTCTCTAAATTTATTAGAAAGATCTTTTAACTGCTCTTTTTTTAATTCTACTTTTTTCTTGGTCTCAAAATATTCATCCATTACTTGAACAGAAGTAATTAATAAAAGTTTATTTTCACCAATATTTCCTAAATCATTTTTAAGTTTATTAAATTTTTCATTAATATGAATAAGCAATTCTTCTAGATGCTCCTCTTGTCCATCGTCACAAGACAATAAAAAATCTTTACCATTAAATTTGATATTTACATTTGCCATTTATCTATTTCTTCCAATAAAGTATCTGTTTCTTGATTTAATTCATCAATTTTTTCTGAAAATTCAGTTTCTTTTTTTTGTTCATCCAATTTTTGTTGTTTAATCTCCTCTAATTTCTGATTAAGAGCTTTATGTTCGCTCATTAGGTTTTGATATTTTTCTTCAATTTCTTTTTTTTCAATTTCTAATTGATTTTTTTGAGCATTCAAATTTTCTAGATTAGTTTTTAGTGAAGGGTTTTGTAATTTCAAATTCTTAAGTTTATTAATTGCAAAACTCAATTTTTTTTCTTTTTCAGTCTCTGTTTTCATATATATATATTTATAATATTAAATTGAGTCTACGAAGTCTAGATAGGATAATTTTTGAACAAACTACATAAAGATTTATCAAACGCAATAAGGTTTTTGTCTATAGACGCGGTACAAAAAGCCAACTCAGGTCACCCTGGAATGCCTATGGGTATGGCTGATGTTGCTACAGTTTTATTTAGAAGTTTTTTAAGATTTAATCCCAATAATCCTAACTGGCTAAATAGAGATAGATTTGTTTTGTCTGCGGGTCATGGATCAATGTTATTGTATTCTTTACTTTATCTAACTGGATACAAAAGTGTTTCGATAAAGGATATTAAAAATTTTAGACAATTAAATTCAATTTGTGCAGGACACCCAGAATATCATCCTGGAACAGGAATTGAAACAACCACTGGTCCACTTGGGCAGGGTATTGCTAACTCTGTTGGATTTGCTGTAGCAGAAGAAATTCTTAAAAAAAAATTAGGTAAAGAAATAATTAATCATAAAACTTATGTTTTAGCAGGTGATGGTTGTTTAATGGAAGGCATAAGTCACGAAGCTATGAGTTTGGCTGGTCACTTAAAATTAAAAAATCTTATTATGCTTTTTGATAATAATTCAATTTCAATTGATGGACCAACAAGCTTGGCTGTATCTGATAATTATAAAAAAAGATTTGAAAGCTATGGTTGGGATTATATCTTAATTAATGGTCACAATGAAAAAGAAATATTTAATGCATTAAAAAAAGTTCAGAATGCAAAAAGACCTACTGTTATTTCATGTAAAACAAAAATTGGTTATGGGTCACCAAATAAATCTGGTAAATCATCTTCACATGGTAGTCCAATTGGGATAGATGAGATCAAACTTGTTAGAAAAACATTAAACTGGCAATATAAGCCTTTTGAAATACCCAAAAATATTTTAAACGAATGGAAAAAAACTGGTGATAAAGGAATTAAATTAGAAAAAAATTGGAATAAATTTTATAAAAGAAAAAAATTTATAATAGATAAAATATTAAATAATAATTTTTCTAAATCATTAAAAATCGAAAAACAAATTTCATTAAAAGAAAATAAAAGCCTAGCTACAAGAAAATCTTCTGAATTAGTTTTGAATGCATTAACTAAAGAGAACAATACTTTAATTGGAGGATCTGCTGATTTAGCTGGATCTAATAATACTAAAACTAAGTACCAAAAAATTATAAATTCTAACAATTTTAATGGGGATTATATTCATTATGGTGTTAGAGAGCATGCAATGTGTGGAATAATGAATGGTATTGCACTTCATAGTAAGTTCATCCCTTATGGAGGAACATTTTTAATATTCTCAGATTATTGTAAACCATCGATACGTCTATCAGCGCTAATGGGTCAAAGAGTTATATATGTAATGACACACGACTCTATTGGTTTGGGTGAGGATGGTCCAACCCATCAGCCAATAGAACAGTTGTCCGGCTTAAGATCTATTCCAAACCTAAATGTTTTTAGACCTGCAGATAGAATGGAAACTATAGAATGTTGGGAATTGTCTCTAAAAAATTCAAATACACCCAGCGTCTTATCATTGACTAGACAAAATCTTGATCCTATAAGAAAAAAATATTCAAACTTAAATAAATGCTCATTTGGAGCATACGAGGTTTTTAGAACAAATAAAAAGATCAACCTCACTATACTTGCTAGTGGATCCGAAGTTAATCTTGCAATTGAAACTAGCCACAAATTAGCCAAAGACAAAATATACTCTAAAGTAATATCTGTTCCATGCCATGATATTTTTGACAAACAGTCATCTTCTTATAAGCAGAAAATACTTGGTGAAACAAAATTTAAAATATCTATTGAAGCTGCATCAACAGATTGTTGGAAGAAATATATTGGGACTGATGGTTTGACATTTGGAATAGAAACTTTTGGAAAAAGTGCACCTTATAAAGAGATTTATAAATATTTTGGATTAACAGTTGAAAATATTTCAAAAAAGACAAAAAACCTTATAAAGAATAAGAAATGACATTAAAAGTTGGAATAAATGGAATGGGCAGAATTGGTAGAATGGTAATTAGAGCAATCATTGAAAGCCAAAACAAAAATATAGAAATTAAACATATAAACAACCGATCCAATGCTGAAGCAAGCTGTACACTAATAAAATATGACTCTGTTCATGGAAAATTTAACGCAGAGTTAGAATTTGATGAAAAGCATTTAATTATTAATAAAAATAAGATTACTTTTTCTCAACACTCAAATATTGAAGATATAAATTGGAAATCATATGGAGTTGATTATGTTTTTGAATGTACTGGAAAATTTAATTCAAAAGATAAATTATTAGCTCACCTTAAAAATGGTGCTAAAAAAGTTATAGTTTCAGCCCCATGTAAAGATGCAGATAAAACAATTGTATTTGGTGTTAACGAAAATATTTTAACAAATGATGACCAAATTATTTCGGCCGCTTCGTGTACTACTAATTGTCTGGCTCCTGTTGCAAATGTTTTAAATAATGATTTTGAAATTGAAAAAGGATTTATGACTACTATCCATGCTTTTACTAGTGATCAAAGAATTTTAGATAATTCTCATAAAGATCCAAGAAGAGCAAGATCTGCCAGTCAATCAATAGTTCCAACTTCTACAGGTGCCTCAAAAGCAATTGGTGAAATTATACCTGCTTTAAAAGGAAAACTTGAGGGTGTAGCTATGCGAGTGCCTACACCAAATGTTTCCTTAATAGAATTAGTTTTTTGTACTAAAAAAGAAATAAGTAAAGAAATCATAAATATGGCATTTACAAATGCAGTGAAGAAACAAACAAAAAAAGTTTTAGAAGCAACATCAGAAAAATTAGTATCCATTGATTTTAATCACAATTCAGCTTCTGCAATCGTTGATCTTTCCTTGACTAATGTTGTGGGTAAAAATATGGGTAAGATTTCTGCGTGGTATGATAATGAATGGGGCTTTTCAAACAGAATGTGTGATATAGCAGAATATCTTCATAAAAACTCTTAATGAAAAGTATAAAGGACCAGGCTGATCTTAATCAAAAAAATATATTACTTAGGTTGGATTTAAATGTTCCATTAGAAAATGGAGCAATTACTGATACCACCAGAATTGATAAAATATTACCAACAATTAAATATTTATTAGAAAAAAATGCAAAAATAATAATACTTTCACATGTTGGTAGACCCAAAGGTAAAGTTGTCAAAGAACTATCCCTTGAACCTATATGTGAAGATCTAAAAATCAAATTAAAAACTGATATTAAACTTATCACTAAAAATATTCGAGAAATAAATTCAACTGATCTTTTTAAAAATCAAAATGAAAAAATTGTGATACTTGAAAATCTTAGGTTTTATGAAGAAGAAGAAAAAAATGACAACGCTTTTGCTAAACATTTGGCAAGTTTAGCTGATATTTATGTTAATGATGCATTTTCATGTTCTCACAGAGCGCATGCCTCTATTTTTGAAATAACAAAATTTATTACCTCATATTCAGGTCTTCAATTTGACTTAGAAATTGAAGCATTAACTAAGATTACTTCTGAAATTAAGAAGCCTATTACTTGTATAATTGGTGGCTCTAAAATTTCTTCTAAAATTAATATTATAAAAAATTTAATTCCAAAGTTTGATAATATTATAATAGTTGGAGGAATGGCCAATAATATACTTAAATATCAAGGTTATGAAATTGGAAAATCTCTTCAAGAGGATAATTGTCATCAAATCATTGAAGGAATATTTTCTTTATCAAAAAAAGAAGATTGCAAATACTTTTTCCAGAAGATGTTGTGGTTGGAAAAAATTTAAATGGCGATCCAACAATAAAAGAATTAAAGGATATTTCTAAAGATGACTTAATTTTAGATATTGGTCCTAAATCAATAAAAACTATCAATAACTTAATAGATAAAAGCAATACTATCCTTTGGAATGGACCTGCAGGTTATTTTGAAAACCCTAATTTTGCTAAAGGAAGTATTCAGATTGCAAAAAAAATTGTCGAAAAAAATAATAATAATACAATTTATTCTGTAGCAGGTGGAGGTGATACTGTTTCACTATTAAATACTATCGATGCAGTTAATTCTTTTAATTTTGTCTCAACCGCAGGTGGAGCTTTTTTAGAATATCTTGAAGGAAAAGAACTTCCTGGTATAAAAGCTCTTAACTAATATGTCAGAACTAAACAAAATAGCACTTAAAATACTGTCAAATGGCAAGGGCATCCTTGCTGCAGACGAAAGTAATGGCACTATGACAAAAAGATTAGATTCTGTTGCAGTTCCTTCAACTCCAGAAAATAGATTATTATTTAGAGAGACACTTTTTACCTCAGAAGCAATGAAAAAATTTATTGGTGGGGTTATTTTATATGATGAAACAATTAAACAAATTTCTAATTCTAACAAAGCTATACCAGAATTAATCTCTGCAACAGGTGCTGTTCCTGGAATTAAAGTTGATACTGGAGCTAAAGTTATGGCAAATTCTACTGAAGAAAAAATTACAGAAGGTCTTGATGGTTTAAGAGAAAGATTGAAAGAATATTATAAATTAGGGGCAAGATTTACAAAATGGAGAGGTGTTTATAATATTACAAAAAAGCACCCAAGCGAATTATCTATTCATTCAAACGCACATGCTCTTGCAAGGTACTCAGCCTTGGTTCAAGAATGTGGAATGGTGCCAATAGTAGAACCAGAAGTTTTAATGGATGGTGATCATTCAGCTGAAGACTGTTTTAACAAAACTTCAAAAGTTCTTAAAAAATGTTTTGAGGAGTTAATGCTCCATAATATTGACTTCAGTGGAATAATTTTAAAACCTAATATGATTTTAGCAGGAGCTAGTTCTGATAAGAAGATATCTAATGAGGAAACTGCTAAACTTACTCTAATATGTCTTAAAGAAAATGTACCAACTGAAGTGCCTGGTATTGCATTCCTATCAGGGGGTCAGACAGAGGTTGAGGCAACAGAAAATTTAAATTTAATAAATAAGTACAATGATACAAATTTTATCATGACCTATTCATATGGAAGAGCCTTACAACAAAGTGCTCTTAAATTCTGGTCAAAAGATATTAAAAATATTGAAGGCACACAAAACGTATTTAATCATAGAGCAAACATGTGTACATTAGCAGCTCAAGGGAAATGGTCAGCTGAACTTGAGTCTCAATAAAAAAAATACAAAGTTTATATATTTAATTTCACCAAATAAAATAGAAGACGATGAATTTTATACTAATTTATCATTAGTATTAAAATCAGGAAAAGTTAGCTATTTTCAATTGAGACTAAAAAAAGAAACAATCAAAAATAAACTTATTATTGGAAAAAAAATTCGAACAATATGCAAGAAGTACAAAGTAAAATTTTTAGTTAATGATGATCCCATGATTGCAAAAAAACTGAATGCAGATGGTTGTCATTTGGGCCAAAGCGACATGAGTATTGTTAAGGCGAGAAAACTATTAAAGAATAAGATTATTGGTGTTACCTGTCATAATTCAATAAAATTAGCAAAAAAAGGAATTTCGGATGGGGCTGATTATTTAGCGTTTGGTGCGTTTTACTCAACTCAAACTAAAAAAGTTAAATATAGAGCTAATTTGAGAATACTGAAATCTATAAAAAAGATAACTACCTTACCGGTTGTTGCTATTGGTGGTATAAAGTTGAATAATTACAAAAAACTCTTATTGAATAAAGCTAACTTTTTAGCTATTTCAGGCTACATTTGGCACAATAAAAAATATAAACCTTTAGAAGCTATTAAAAAATTAAAATGAAAATATACGCAAGTGAAATTAGAGTTGGGATGCTAATAGAATATAAAGATGATCTTTGGCAAGTTTTAAAAACTCAGCATGTAAAACCTGGTAAAGGTGGTGCTTTTGCACAAGTTGAAATGAAAAGTGTAAATAAAAATACAAAATTAAATGAAAGATTTAGATCAAGTGAATCTGTTGAAAAGGCTTCATTAGATGAGACAAAATTTAATTATCTTTATGAAGATGAAACAGATTATTATTTTATGGATCCTAAATCTTATGAACAAATTAATATTAAAAAAGAAACAGTAGGTGAAAAAGGTAAAATGCTAACAGAAAACTTGGAGGTTAATATAAGTTTCTATAATGAAAAACCTTTAACGTAGAATTGCCTAATCAAGTGACATGCACTATTGAGACAACTGATGTTGCTCTAAAAGGACAAACAGTTTCCTCTTCTTATAAACCTGCATACTTAGATAATGGAGTAAACATTCAAGTTCCCCCTTTTATTGAAAGTGGTGACAAAATCATAGTTGATACTCGAACTATGGAATACATAAAAAAGATATAATTTTTATGCAATCTATATCAGCTAATCTAAACGTTATGATTAAAGCTGCTGAAAAAGCATCTAGAGCATTAATCAGAGATTTTGGAGAAATAGAAAAATTACAAGTTTCAATTAAAGGCCCTACTGACTTTGTATCAAACGCTGACCTAAAAGCTGAAAAAATAATTATAGAAGAATTAAAAAAAGCAAGACCTTACTATTCTATTATCAGTGAAGAAGATGGCTCTGAAAACAACAAAGATAAAGACATACTTGGATCATAGATCCTATTGATGGTACTACAAATTTTTTACATGGTGTACCTCACTTTGCAATATCTATAGCCTTAAAATATGGTAATGAAATTATTTCAGGTTTAATTTATGACCCAATTAAAGATGAAATGTTTTATGCTGAAAAAGACAGTGGTGCTTTCTTTAATAATCAAAGGATAAGAGTATCCAAAAAAAAGGAGCTTAATAGCTGTTTGTTTGCAACAGGTGGTGTAGCTAAAAATGAAGTCGACTTACCTTTAAGAAAGTCTGGAAGTGCAGCTCTAGATATTGCCTATGTTGCATGCAGGTAGATATGATGGTTATTTTCAAAATGATCTTAATTTATGGGATATAGCTGCAGGTATAATATTGGTGAAAGAAGCAGGTGGAATGATTAATGAAATCGACCTTTCACAAAATAAAAATATACAAATAAGAGCTTCGAGTATGGCAATTAACGACAAAATGCTTGAAAAATTAAAGAACTTTTAATTGTTTTATAGAATTCTTTTGCTATAAGTCTCGATATGAAAAAAGACATACATCCAGACTACCACACAATTAAAGTAGAAATGACTGATGGAACTCAATTTGAAACAAGATCAACTTGGGGAAAACAAGGAGAAGTTTTAAGACTTAGAAATAGATCCAAAATCACATGCTGCTTGGACAGGTGGAAAACAAAAATTAATGGATAAGGGTCGTGTTAGTAAGTTTAATAAAAAATTCCAAAACTTCAGATCAGAAAAAAAAGATTAAATGTCAAACGTACCTTTAATGCCAATGGCAACAGCTGTTTGGCTTGTAGAAAATACTACACTTACATTCAAACAAATTGCTAAATTTTGTAATTTACATGAAGTTGAAGTTCAAGGTATTGCTGATGGTGAAGTTGCAAAAGGAATTATGGCTTATAATCCAATTATATCTGGTCAACTTACTAGAGAAGAAATTGAATTAGCTTCAAAAGATGAAAATAAAGAATTACAAATTAAAAATACTGATATTGAAATTTCAACTGAGGATAAAAAAATTAAGAAGTATATTCCTTTATCAAAAAGACAAGACAAGCCAGACTCAGCTTTGTGGTTAATTAAACATCATTCATTGTTAAAAGACTCTCAAATTGCAAAATTAGTTGGAGTTACTAAAGCTTCTGTTACAGCAATAAAAATAAAAGTTATTGGAATTATAATAATTTAAATCCAAAAGATCCTGTCGCTTTAGGGTTATTTTCTCAAAAAGATTTAGTAGAGGCTATTGAAAAAGCAGAAAGACGAATTAAAAGAGAAAAAAAAGAAAAAGAAAAGGCAAAATTAGCAAGGGAAGTCTCAAACATTGAATAATTTTAATAGACAGTAAAATTATATAATGTTAGTTAAACACACTTAAAATTTATGAAAATAGAAGTTAAAGATAACAATATTGAACAAGCTCTAAGAGTTTTAAAAAGAAAATTACAACGTGATGGTTTTTTTAAAGTAGTAAAATTAAAGAGTGTTTACGAAAAACCCTCTGAAAAGAAAAAAAGAATTCTACAAGAAAATATTAAAAGAGTTAAAAAGCTTAATAAGCTTAAAAATAGAATTTAAATATACCGCGGGGTGGAGCAGTCTGGTAGCTCGTCAGGCTCATAACCTGAAGGTCGGCGGTTCAAATCCGTCCCCCGCAACCAAACTATGAGAAAGAAATTACTAGTTCTTATTGTCGCCTTTAACCATGAGAAATTTATTGCATAAGTGTGCTAGACAGAATTAATGATAATCTATTTAACTAACCTAGTGATCATGTTGAAGTACTGATTAATGATGACTCATCCTCAGACGAATACCCTTAATAGTTACTAAAGATTATATTAGAGATAATATACAGCAAAAAAAGTTCAAATATACAGTTCTGTCTAACCCAGTTAACCAAGGGTATGGTGGTAATCAAAAAATTGGTTTTTTGTATGCAATGAAAAATAATTTCGACTTATGTCGCACTTGTTCATGGTGATGGTCAGTATGCTCCTGAATAGCTTGAGAGACTTTTAGTTGTGCCATTGCTTAATGATGAAAAGTACCGATGCTGTTTTTGGTTCAAGAATGATCAATAAAAATGGTGGCATTTAAAAGGGGGTATGCCTTTTTATAAATTTCTTGGTAATAAAATACTTACTTTTTTTCAAAATAAACTTATTTGATAACAGATTTTACAGAGTTTCACTCTGGGGTATAGAGTTTTATAGAGTTCAATTCATTGAAAAAAAATTCCTTATGAACTTAACAATAACGACCACTTCTTTTGACAATCAAATAATAATCCAGTTCCTTATTGGCGAATTTAGACATCCAAGAAGTTGCCCATCCCAACTTATTATGGAGATGAAATTTCCTATGTGAATGGTCTCAAGGTATGCTCTATCAGGTCTTCATCGCGAAACTATGAAAGCAAAACTTCAGAAGTTTGGAATTTTTTATGATAGAAAATTTGATTTTGAAAACGCTGAAAATTACGACAATTATGTTTTAAAAGATAAATTTGATAGCCCTCATAGTTACGAACCATTAAAGATAGTTCATTCAAGAGGGCTCTACATGTTTTAGATATTAGGTTGCAACTATGCTCGATGTTGAGCCAAACTACTATTGATTAATGGTAAAAACTGTACCGTATTACTGCAATGTAGATAAATAGTGAAAATATTAGAAAATCAGTTCATTGAAGATATTGACGAAGTACTTTTCTTTTGATTTAGATAACGGGTCTGCACCTGACTTAGACTATAGTCAAATTTGATTATATTTTATTATTGGACGTTATCGAGCATCTTAAAAATCCAGAGGAATTTTATGATTAAACTTAAAACAAAAATCTGATAAAAACTCCTAAGTTCAAGCAATTATAGTCTCTACACCTAATGTCGGATTTTTGATAATTAGATTAATGCTGTTATTCGGAAGCCTTTCAACTATGGTAATAAGAGGTATTTTAGATAAAACTCACACTAGATTATTTACATTTCTCATCATATAAAAACTTATTAACTCAGTGTGGTTTTAATTTAATTGATATTTTCTGGAGTTCCTGCACCGATTACTATGATTACAGGAAATAACATTGTTGGTAATATCTTAATGAAATTAAACAAATTTTTAATTTTTTTTTCAAAAAGAATTTTTTCTTATCAAATTTATAGTAAAGTAAAAACCACAAATATCAGTTGAATTATTGTTAGAACAGCAAAATCTCAGGTGAATGATAATGAAAAATAATCCTAAAGAAAACAATTATCACCTAATAGTTTTTTCAATTTTTTATTTATCGTTATTAGTCGGGGTTTTTATTTTTAATGAAGATAATCTTGGTGGAGCAATGAATGACGCAATTATTCATTTTTAGATTAACAGAACAATTTAATGAAAATTTTTTCAAAACATTTATTGATTTCGGAACTCAAGATAGTGTTTTAGAAACAAAGAAATTCTCCAGTCTTTTGGATTTTTTTTATCTTTTTTTTGAGAAATTTTTATCC